>JAMFRU010000035.1 GCA_026224875.1 Acidocella sp. | reverse complement strand
TCAGCGACATCATCAAAGCAAGACCCAAACCAACCCATTCAGCCTCTCCAAATTGAGAAGCCAAATCAGAATCAATGTGAAGCCGTGCCGCAAGAGCCAGGAAAAATCCTAATGCGATTCCCCTGGGGGCGGGCAAGCGCTGAGTGGAAAATTTGACCGGACAGGTTGCCTTGCGCGCACGGGCGGCTAAGAGTGCGGGGTAAATCGTCCAAGAGGAAACCACATGACCGCATACATGGTTGTTACGCTCGATGTACACGATCCGTCCTGGGTGAAGGAATACATGGAGAAGGTGCCGGATATCTACGAAGGCTACGGCGGCAAACGTATCGTCTCCTCCGGCCCCGTGACAGTGGTGGAAGGCGATGCGCCCACCCCGCAGACCATGATCATCCTGACCTTCCCCACGGAAAAGGACAGCCACGACTTTCTGGCAGACCCCGCCTACGCCCCATGGAAGCAAAAACGCCTGAACGGCGCCAAAGGCACAATCTGGACCTTCGAGAATAAGCTTCGCCCTGGCCAGAGGTAAAAAAGGCGAGGGCTCTGCCCGTCGCCTTTTTACTTCAGGCCGCGGTTGAAGCCGATTCATCGTAGTCCAGCGCGTAGCCGGCGGCGCGGACGGTGCGGACGACGTCCATTTCGCCGGGGCCGTTGATGGCTTTGCGCAGGCGGCGGATGTGGACGTCCACGGTGCGGGGTTCGACGTGGATGTCGCGGCCCCAGACGGCGTTGAGCACGTCTTCGCGGGAGAAGACGCGTTTGGGGTGGCGGAGGAAGAATTCCAGGAGGCGGAATTCGGTGGGGCCGAGGTGCAGGGCGCGGCCGTTGCGTATTACGCGGTGCGAGGCGGGGTCCAGCGAGATGTCGTGGAAGCTGAGTTTCAGCTTTTGCGGCACGGAGCCGGAGCGGCGCAGGAGGGCGCGGATGCGGGCGATGAGCGCTTCGGTGGAGAAGGGCTTGGTGATGTAGTCGTCGGCGCCGGTGTCGAGGCCGCGCACGGCGTCCTGGTCTTCGGCGCGGGCTGTTAGCATGATGATGGGCAGGGTGCGGGTCGCCGGGCGGCGGCGCAGCTGGCGGCAGACTTCGATGCCGGACATTGTGGGCAGCATCCAGTCCAGCAGAAGCAGGTCGGGTGCGGCTTCGGTGATGCGGGTCAGGGCTTCGCCGCCGTCGCCGGCGTCCTCCACGCGGAAGCCTTGCTTTTCCAGGTTATAGCGCAGCAGGGTGACCAGCGGGGCCTCATCTTCGACGATGAGGATGTATGGTTTATTTGATTCCGACATGATTACGCATCGACACTGTGGACATAGGCCGAGGTATGGTCACCTTTGGGCCGGAAGTCGGGGAGGTTGTCGCCGGTGATGGCGTAATAGGTCAGCTCGGCGATGTTGGTGGTGTGGTCGCCGATGCGTTCCAGGTTTTTGGCGATGAACAACAGATGCGTGCAGGGCGTGATGTTGCGCGGATCTTCCATCATATAGGTGATCAGCTCGCGGAAGATGGTGTTGTAGAGATCATCCACCGCCTGGTCCGCGCGCCATACGGCGATGGCTTTCTCCGGGCTGGCTTCACCGACGGTGTCGATGCTGGATTTGAGATTCTGCTGTACCAGCATGGCCATTTGCCCGAGGCCGGAGAGGCTGAAAGAGCTGGCGACCTGGTTGATGACGATGCTGCGCTTGGCGATGTTGGCGGCATAGTCACCCATGCGCTCAAGATCGGTCACGATTTTCAGTGCCTGGATGACCTGGCGCAGATCATCGGCCACCGGCTGGCGCAGGGCCAGCAGGCGCACGGCGAATTGCTCCACGGCATGCTGTTCGGAATCGATTCTGGCGTCCTGCTCGATGACGCGGCCGGCGAGCTCGGGATTATGTTCGAGCAGAGCGCTGGTGGCATCGGCCACGGCGCGCTCGACGAGCCCGCCCATGGTGGCGATCATGTCGCGCAGCTTTTTGAGGTCGGCTTCGAAGCTGGTGACGATGTGTTTCGGTTCGTTTGGCATGGGGGGACTCCTTAGCCGAACCGGCCAGTGATGTATTCTTGGGTTTTGCGCTCGCGCGGGGCGGTGAAGATCTGGCTGGATGGGCCGGCTTCCACCAGCTCGCCGAGGTAGAAGAAGGCGACCTGATCCGCACAGCGGCCGGCTTGCTGCATGTTGTGGGTGACGATGACGATGGTGAAATCCTGTTTCAACTCGTCTACCAGTTCTTCGATCTTCAGCGTGCTGATTGGGTCGAGGGCGGAGGTGGGCTCGTCGAGCAGCAGCACTTCCGGGCGCACGGCGATGGAGCGGGCGATGCACAGGCGCTGCTGCTGGCCACCGGAGAGGCCGAGGGCGGAGCTGTGCAAACGATCCTTGACCTCGCCCCACAAAGCGGAGCGGGTGAGGGCCCATTCGACGCGCTCATCGAGTTCGGCCTTGCCGAGTTTTTCGTGCAGGCGGACGCCGAAGATCACGTTCTCATAAATGGATTTGGGAAACGGCGTGGGCTTTTGGAAGACCATGCCGACGCGGCGGCGCAGTGCATTCAGGTTCACGCTCGGGTCTATGACGTTCTGGCCGCCGATCATGACTTCGCCCTCGGCGCGCTGGCCGGGGTAGAGGTCGTACATGCGGTTGAGGATGCGCAGAAGTGTGGATTTGCCGCAGCCCGAGGGGCCGATCATCGCCGTGGTCTGGCGGTCGGGGAAGTCGATCGACACGTTTTTCAGGGCGTGGGTCGCGCCGTAATAGAAATTCAGGTTACGGATCGAGACACGGGGAACGGGTCCTGCCGCGGATTGCGTGAAGGGCGCTGGGAAGGCGGCTTGGGTGGACATCTTCTGACTCGCTATTTCCATGGGCGCTTCATTAGGCGGGTTTCGTGACAGTACGATGACGGTACTGCGAAGCTTTTATGACAGGATGGCGCGGTTCAGGATATGTTAAAGTGTGGGCGGCCTAGAAGCGGTAGGATAGGGCGCCGGAGACCGTCAAATCATTGCCGTTGGCTTTGAAGGCTGTGGCCTGAAGCCCGGCCGAGCCGACGAGCTGGGGGGTGATGATGGCGTTGATGCCGGCGCCGAGCAGCGCCCAGGCCACGGGCTCCATGGGATAGGTGGTGGTGAGCGGGACCAGAGGCTCATCGGTAAACACGCTGCTGAACTGGCTGTTGGCGCCGGTGAGCCGGGCCTGCATGCCGGCACTGGCGTAGGAGGAGAGTGCCGCGCCGCCAATGTGGAGGATGGTGGCGGCTTCAAGCCCGGCCTGGCCCAGCACCTGCTGGTAGCCCTGGTTTTCCACCTGCTGGGTGAGCAGCGGGTCGCCGGATTCGGTGTAGCCGTTCAGGCCGGCGTTGGTGTAGCCGAGCCCGGCGGAGGGGGTGAGGCTGAGGTTGGGGGTGATTCCGAACACATAGCCGGCGGTGAGATTGGCGCTGTAGCTGTCGCCTTTGGGCTTGGCGTAGATGTTGCCGCCAAGCACGGCGTTATGCTTGATTTTATAGGTGTTGGAACCGAAGGCGCCGGAGATTTCGGTATAAAATGGGCCGCGCGTGGCCAGGGCGTAGACGCCGACATTGGTGCCGTTGTCATCCACCGAGCCGCCCTCGTTTACATTGGCATGGTCTTGGGTGATGCCCACGGCCACGCCGGCGCGCAGGGTGGGGGTGAACTGGTAGTCGCCGCCGAAAGCCACGGCGGTGCCGTTATCGGTATAGCCGAGGTTGGCACCCTGGTTGTTGCGGGCACCGAAACTGCCGCTGCCCGTTATGTAGAGGGAGAATTTTTGCGCGGGGTCGGTGCTGGTATTGGTCGGGCCCGCGAAATTGCCGGCATCTACGTTGTAGGTGAAGCCGGTGCCGGCGGCGTGCAGCGTGTCCATGCGGCTGGAGAGCAGGGCGTCGAAATTCTGCTGGTCGCTGGTGCCGAGGCGGGCTGGCACACTTAAGGCCTCGAAACCGTTGAGCGAGGCGGCGGCGTATTCCGCGACGAGCAGTTGGGCATGGGTGGTGGGGTGGACGTCGTCCCAGAACAGGTAAGTGTTTTGCGTGGCGGCGCTGCCGTTCACGCAGGCGGGCGTGGTGAGGCATTCGTCCGTGACGTTGGTGAAGCCGTAGGCGGACGGGTGGGCGATGGCGTTGGCGAGCAGCTGCTGGGTATTGACCACGATGATGTTCGCGCCCGTCTGGCCGTGCAGCATCGCCATTTGCACGGGCAAGGCTTCGTCATGCGCGGTGCTGAAGGCGTTGCCGAGTTCGGTGGCGAGGGCGCTGGTGTTAAAATTTGGCGTTGAGCCGAGATTGGGCAGGTTGGGCACGATGAGGGTCCGCGCGCCCAGATTGATGAGGGCGTGGGTATCGGCGGTGAGCTGGGTGATGGTGCTGGCAACACCGTTGGTGACCAGTGAGACGGCATTGGCGGGATCGGCCTCCACGATTTCGGCGTATTGGAAATAGTTGTTGGCGCCGCCCCAGAGGGTGACGACATCGCTTGCGTTGAAATGCCCGCCGGCGGCGGTGAAGCTGGCGATTTCCGTGTTGATGCCGGGGGCGGCGCCCAAGAGGTTGTTGCCGTAATCGACCCCGTCGACCGTGATATTGCCGGTGAAGGCGCCGCCATAGGCGTAGTCCTGCCCAGGGGTGAAGTTAAGCCCGGTGAGGCCGGGCAGATATTCCACCCAGATCGGGCCGTTGGAGAAATGGCCCTGGTAGTAGGGCGGCGGCGGGTAGCCGATGAGTTTGAAGAGATTGCCGTTATCGGAGAGGCTGTCGCCAAAAGCATAGAGGCTCTGGGCCGCGGCTGCGTGTGCCGTGCTGAGAGTGAGCATTGCCGTGGCGGCGAATAGGGTTGCCTTGCGCATGGTGGCCTCCGTTGTTTTATTTTTTGCCGTTCTTGGACGGGTTATGTGCCTTACCAAAAGGTGAGCCGTGCGGGAAGTTGTTTTTTGCGCGGATTGTGATTGTTTTATGAGCGTTTGGGGGTGGGTGGCCCCTGCGGCTCGCGCGTTTGGTGGAGGCGCATTAATTGCATGTCCCTGCCGCGGCGCATGAGAGCGGCCCAGGCAAGGAGGCGGATTTGCTACTCAGCCAATATGATATGATCGTGATCGGTAGCGGGCCGGCGGGGCGGCGGGCGGCCGTGCAGGGCGCGAAACTCGGCAAAACCGTGCTGGTGGTGGAGAAAGGGCAAAGGGTGGGCGGGGTTTCGGTGCATACCGGGACCATTCCCTCCAAAACCCTGCGCGAGACGGTGCTGAACCTGACCGGATACCGGGAGCGGGGGTTTTACGGGCGGGCTTATCGGGTGAAGCAGGATATCGGTGCGAAGGATTTGTCCGCACGGTTGCAGATGACGCTGACGCATGAGGTGGATGTGCTGGAGCACCAGTTTGCGCGCAATGGTGTGCATTCTATCAGCGGCACGGCGCGGTTTTTGGATACGCATAGGCTGGAGATTGCCACACATGAGGGCGAGCGCCATGTGGTGGCCGGCGAACGCATTGTGATTGCGGTGGGGACCAGGCCGCACCGGCCGGATAATATTCCGTTTAATGGCACCAGCGTGTTTGACAGCGATGAGATGATTGAGACCATTCGTTTGCCGCGCAGCCTGACCGTGATCGGCGCTGGGGTGATTGGGGTGGAATATGCCACGATCTATTCCGCGCTGGATGTGGCTGTGACCTTGGTGGAGCCGCGGGCGACCTTCCTGGATTTTGTTGATCATGAGCTGATCGAGGATTTTACGCACCAGTTGCGGGACCGGGGGATGACGCTGCGGCTCGGAGCGAAGGTGGAGCGGATTGAGTTTGATGGGGCGTACCCCGTGGCGGTGCTTTCCGATGGGCGGCGGGTGCGGAGTGAAATGCTGTTGTTCACTGGTGGGCGCGACGGAGTTACGGATTTGTTGAACCTGGAAGCCTGCGGGCTGACGGCGGATAGCCGGGGGCGGTTGAAGGTCGATCCGCATACGTTCCAGACCGAGGTGCCGCATATTTATGCCGCCGGGGATGTGATCGGGTTTCCGAGCCTGGCTTCTACATCGATGGAGCAGGGGCGGATTGCGGCGTGCCATGCGTTTGGGATTCCGATGCCGCCGGCACCGGAGTTTTTCCCGTATGGGATTTATGCCGTGCCGGAGATTTCGATGGTGGGGATGACGGAGAAGGAAGTGCGCGAGCGCGGGATTGCTTATGAATGCGGGATTGCGCGGTTTCGGGAGACGTCGCGCGGGCATATCATGGGGCTGAGTTCGGGGATGATGAAGCTGATTTTTTCGCTGAAGACGCGGCGGTTGCTGGGGGCGCATATTGTGGGCGAGGGGGCGACGGAGCTGGTGCATATTGGGCAGGCCGTGTTGAACCTGAAGGGGACGCTGGATTATTTTATTGAGAATACGTTTAATTATCCGACGTTGGCTGAGGCTTATAAGATTGCGGCGCTGGATGCTTGGAATAGGATGCCGAGGGGGTAGGCAAGGGGCAAAATGTGCTGATTGCTGGGTGACGATATTAGATGTTTGCGTGATAGTTTTGGATGTTTGGCGTGACGAGGTTGGGTTGGTGGACATAATCTGGGGTATCGCGGGCCGGGCGTAGGCATTAGGGCAGCGGTGGCGCAGCCGGAGACCTAAAGGAGCAAAAGTTTTGGTGCCGCTTTTTCAAAAGCGGCTGTTTTTTTGTTCGGCCCTGATGTTCCGCTTGGAACATCAGGGTGACCCGCGGGCCCGATTTATGTTTAAAGCAGCATCGTTTGATGCTATATTTCGTGCCTCAGATGAGGTGCCCCATGCGGACGACAATTGCGCTTGATGATGAGCTTGTTGAAAAAGCTCAGACTTATACGGGAATAATGGAGAAATCTGCGTTGGTGCGGGAGGCGTTGACGGCGCTGGTGCAGCGGGAGGCCGCGCGGCGGCTGGCGCGGCTGGGGGGCAGCGAGCCGGATTTGGCTGATGTGCCCAGGCGGCGGGCTGAGACCGCGTGATTCTGGCGGATACTTCGGTCTGGATTGATCATTTTCGCCGGGCTGAACCGAGGTTGGAGACGCTGCTGCTGGAAGGGCTGGTGTTGATGCATCCGTTTGTTCTGGGAGAGTTGGCGCTGGGGAGTTTTGCCAATCGGGCGCAGGTGCTGGGGGATTTGGCGGCGCTGCCAATGGCTGCCGTGGCGATGGAAGCAGAGGTGATGCGCTTTATCGAAACGGAACGGTTGTTTGGGCTGGGGATTGGGTATGTGGATGCGCATCTGCTGGCGGCGGTGCGGTTGACGCCGGGGGTTAGGTTGTGGACGCGGGATAGGAGGCTGGGGGTGGTGGCGGAGAGGTTGATATAAGCTCTGAATTTTCCAACTTACTTTTAAGACAAGGAAATGGGCTTTATTTCGATTGGGGCGCGGATGCAGCACGCTATCATGCCCATATTAAGCCAATGCCAAAAAGCATAGAGATAATATGAAGTGGTCACCAAAGTGGTGAGAGAGTAACGTAGATGGATTGCCACGCTGCACTCGCAATGACGGAGGGGTGGGGCGCGTAAAGGCGTGGATGGCCGGGTCGAGCCCGGCCATGACGGTTTTGGGAACCGGGTTAGCTCTTTACGACTTTTGGCGGTAGCGCCAGTGCGATGGACAGCTCCTTCAGCCGCGGTGCCGGGATTGGCGCGGGTGCGCCCATCATCAGATCCTCGCCTTGCTGGTTCAGCGGGAAGGCGATGACTTCGCGGATGTTGGGTTCGTCGGCCAGGAGCATGACGATGCGGTCTATGCCGGGGGCGGAGCCGCCGTGGGGGGGCGCGCCGAAGCGGAAGGCGTTGAGCATGCCGCCGAAGCGGGCTTCGACTTCTTCGGGGCCGTAGCCGGCGAGTTCGAAGGCGCGGAGCATGATGTCTGGGCGGTGGTTACGGATGGCGCCGGAGGAGAGTTCGATGCCGTTGCATACGATGTCGTATTGGTAGGCTTTGATGGTCAGCGGGTCTTGGCCGTTGAGGGCTTCTAGGCCGCCTTGCGGCATGGAGAAGGGGTTGTGGGAGAAGACGACCTGTTTGAGGTCTTCGTCGTATTCGAACATCGGGAAATCGACGATCCAGCAGAATTTGAACTCGCCGGCTTTGATGAGGCCGAGGTCGTTGCCGAGTTTGGTGCGCACGCTGCCTGCGAATTTGGCGGCGTCCAGTTGTTTGCCGGCGGCGAAGAAGACGGCGTCGCCGGGTTTTAGGCCGCAGGCTTCGCGAATCGCTTCGGCGCGCTCGGGGGCCAGATTTTTGGCGATGGGGCCTTGGGGGCCGGCATCTGAGAAGGTGATGTAGCCGAGGCCGCCGGCACCTTCGGAACGGGCCCATTCGTTGAGTTTGTCGAAGAAGCTGCGCGGGTTGGCGCCGGCACCGGGGGCCGGGATGGCGCGGACGATGCCGCCGCCTTCGATGATTTTGGCGAAGAGGCCGAAGGTGGAACCGCGGAAGGCTTCCGTTACGTCCGAGATGATGATCGGGTTGCGCAAATCGGGCTTGTCGGAGCCGTATTTGAGCAGGGATTCATCGTAGGGGATGCGCACGAAGGGGGGCTTGCCGACGTCGCGGCCGGCGGAGAATTCCTCGAACACGCCGTGCAGGATGGGTTCGATGGTGTTGAATACGTCTTCCTGCGTTACGAAGCTCATTTCGAAATCGAGCTGGTAGAATTCGCCGGGGGAGCGGTCGGCGCGCGACGCCTCATCGCGGAAGCAGGGGGCGATTTGGAAATAGCGGTCGAAGCCCGCGACCATGAGCAGTTGTTTGAACTGCTGGGGCGCTTGCGGGAGGGCGTAGAATTTGCCGGGGTGGTTGCGGGAGGGGACCAGGAAGTCGCGCGCGCCTTCGGGCGAAGAGGCGGTGAGGATCGGGGTCTGGAATTCGGTGAAATTGGCCTCGATCATGCGGCGGCGGAAGCTGGCGATGACGCCGGCGCGCAGCATGATGTTCTTGTGGACCTGCTCGCGGCGCAGATCGAGGAACCGGTATTTTAGGCGCAGCTCGTCGGGGTAGTTTTCACCCCCGGCGACCTGGATGGGAAGAACGTCAGCGGCGGATTGCAGCTCCAGGCTTTCCACGCGCAGCTCGACCTCACCGGTGGGGAGGCGCGGGTTTTCGGTGCCGCTTGCGCGGGCCACCACGGCGCCGGTGACGGTGACGACCGACTCGACGCGGATGCGCTCGATGGCGGCAAAGCCCGGGGAGCCGGAGGGGAAGACGCATTGGGTGAGGCCAAAATGGTCTCGCAGATCGACGAACAGCAGCCCGCCATGGTCGCGCTTGGCGTGGACCCAGCCGGAAAGCCGGGCGGTTTGGCCGATATCGGCGCTGCGCAGGGCGGCGCAATTATGGGTGCGGTAGGCGTGAATCTGTTCCATGGCGCGGAAAGAAACCCTGCCCCCTTTCCTGTCAAGCGGGGAGGAGACTATGGGATAGTGTATGAGCGAGACACAGACCCAGTTTATTACCACCACCGAGGAACTTGCCGCCCTTTGCGAGCGGCTTTCGGGGGAGGAGTTCGTTACGGTTGATACCGAATTTATGCGGGAAAAGACTTATTATCCCGAGCTTTGCCTGGTGCAGCTGGGGGGCCGCCAAGAGGTGGCGGTGGTGGATGCGCAGGCGGCGGGGATAGATTTGGCGCCGCTGGGCGCGCTGCTGGCCAGGCCCGAGATTGTGAAAGTGTTCCATGCCTGCCGCCAGGATGTGGAAATCTTTTTGCTCCTGTTCGATGCCGTGCCGGTGAATTTGTTCGATACGCAGGTGGCGGCGATGGTGGCGGGGTTTGGGGATCAGGTGGGGTATGACAGTCTGGTGCAGTCGCTGACCGGCGGGCATATTGATAAGAGCCATAGGTTTTCCGATTGGTCCGCCAGGCCGCTGACCAAGGCGCAGGTGGAGTATGCCGCCGGGGATGTGACCTATTTGCGGACGGTTTATGAGAAACTTTCGGCGCGGTTGGCGGTGGAAGGGCGTGGGGCCTGGGTGGCGCAGGAAATGGCGGTGCTGGCCGAGCCTGATACCTACCGTGTGGACCCGGCGAAGGCCTGGGAGCGGCTGAAGCTGCGGACCAATAACCGCCGGCAGATCGCTTTGGTGCAGGCGATTGCGGCCTGGCGCGAGCGTGAGGCGCAGCGGATTAATATTCCGCGCGGGCGGTTGCTGAAGGATGAGCAGATACCGGAAATCGCGGGGCTCGCGCCGGAGACGGCCGAGGCGCTGACGCGGGCGCGGGGGGTATCGTCGGGGTTTGCCACGGGCAAGTCCGGGGCCTCGCTGCTGGTGGCGATTGCCGAGGCCAAGGCGCTGGGCGATGCGGATTTGCCCAAGGTGGAGCGCCAGCGCGATGCGCCGCGGGCCTCGCCGGCGCTGGTGGCGCTGCTGAAGGTGCTGCTGGCCGCGGCCTCCGAGCAGAATAATGTGGCACCACGGCTGGTGGCGGGGTCTGAGGAGATTGAGGCGCTGGCTTTGGATGAGACCGCGCCCAATCCGATTCTGGAAGGCTGGCGGCGCGAGATGTTTGGTGAGGATGCGCTGCGGTTGATAAGGGGCGAGATCGCGCTTTCGACCAAGGGCAAGAAAATTAAAATTATCGAGCTGCCGGGGTGACCAGTCTGGCGGTTTTTGATGCGTTTTGTCAGGGGCTGCCGGGGGCGAACTTTGTTGTGCAATGGGGGGATTCCCATGTGCATAAGGTGGGCGGGAAATTGTTTGCCATCGGCAATCTGACCGATGATGGGTTTGTGTTTAAGGCGACCCCTTTGGGGTTTATCATGCTGCTGGAGCAGGGGCAGGCCACGCGTGCGCCGTATTTGCGGCGGGGACATTGGGTGCATGTGGCACCCCGGGCGCTGAAGCGGGCGGAGTTATTTTCATACTTGCTGGAGTCGCATCGGTTGGCTGTGGCCGCGCTGACGCGGGCCGCGCGGCGGGAGCTTGGGCTTGCGCTTGAGCGTGAGTGAGATACGTGCGGCGCGGCCTGGAGAGGGGCAAGTGCTGTACGATGTGACGGCGGCGGCGATTTCCGGGCTGGCGGGTGGGCATTATAGCGCGGCGCAAATTTCCCAATGGATGGGCGGGCGCGATGCGGCGCATTACGAGCAGGTGATTGCCGGCGGGGCCGTGCGCATGGCGGTGCAGGACGGGGTGGTGCTGGGGTTTGTGGATACCGCACCTGGCGTGCTGCTGCGGTTGTTTGTGCGGCCGGAGGCGGCGGGGCAGGGGCTGGGGGGGCGGCTGCTGGCGCTGGGCGTGGCGGCGGCGCTACGGAATGGTGGCGTGCGGCTGGAGGCGACGCTGAATGCGGCACCCTTTTATGCGCGGCATGGGTTTGTGGCGCTGGGGCGAGAGATTTATCAGCATGAGTTGGGTGGTTTGCCGGTTGAGATCGTGAAGATGGTCTATCGGGCGCCGAGATAAGGATTTTCCTTACATCCGGGATGTTTCTGGGTTTTGGGTAAGGAAAATCTGTGATTCCGGGCGGAATTCCGGCGGGTAAGGATGGTCCTTGGGGCGCGGAAAATTCCTTACGGGCAAGGAATTTCCGGGCGGGTAGGAAAAATCCTTGTGATTGGGAAGGAATATCCCGGAATTTTATCTGGAATTAAGGAGTGCGCGCCACAACCCGAGTCGCAACGCGGAGGTTGGGATGATCACCAGTAAATTGACGGCCAAGGCACAGACGACGATCCCGCAGGCGGTGCGGCTGCATTTGGGGCTGAAGGAGGGCGACCTGTTGGGCTTCGCCATTGAGGGCGAGCGGGTGGTGCTGTGTAAGCCATTGATAAAGAAGCTTGACCAGCGATCGCCTGTGCTGGCGGAATGGGAAACCGAGGCGGATCAGAGGTCTTATTATGGTCTTTAAGCGCTGGGATGTGGTGAAACTGCCGTTCGCGGTGGAGGGCACGCCTGAGTACCGGCCGGCGCTGGTGATCGTGGCGGGAGATATGCTGCGCCAGCACGGGCTGTTGTGGGTGTTGATGATCACCAGCCAGCGCAACAAGGGCTGGCCGGGGGATGTGGAGATTGACGATACGATCGGGGCGGGGCTGGGCGTGCCTTCGGTGGTGCGCACGGCGAAGATTATGACCGTGGAGGCGGGCAAGGCTGAGCTGATTGGCTCGTTGCTGGGGGGGCAGCGGAAAGAGGTTGGGGAGCGGGTGTTTGCCGCTATGGGGTTGGCGGGGGCGCCTTTGCCCGCTTGACCGGCGGGCTGACTATGGGGCTCTGGTCAGGGGCTACCAGATTGTTTTTACGTGGATATAGGCTTGGAGTTCGGTGTCGCGCGTGACCAGCGGGCAGCCGGCGTTGCGGGCTGTGGCGGCGAGGATTCGGGCTGGCAGGGCGGCGGGGGCGGGCTCGGGTAGGGCGGCTGCGGCCAGAGCGATGTCGTTGTCGATGGGGATGAAGCGAACCTCGGGCAAGGCGGCGACGAGGGAGAGCCATTTGGCGGGCTCCATGCGCAGGCCGAGGCGGCCTTGGGCGGCCCAGAGTGCTACTTCCCAGGCGGCGATGGCGGAGACGAGGATGGTGCCGCCTGGGCGCTCCTGCTCGATAACCCCAAGGGCCGGGACGGAAAGCTCGGCGTTGCGGTTGACCCACCAGATGAGGCTGGGTGTGTCCAGCAGGATCATGGTTTTTCCGGGTCGAAATGGGTGATGGAGCCGCGCAGGGCCTCCAGCCGGTCTGTTGGGTTTCGGTAGGGGCGGATTTCGAGTGTTGGCACGCCGTTATCGGTGATGATGAGGGGGCGGCCTGAAGCTTCTATCGCGCGGAAGAGTTCTAAAGCGTGGGGTTTGAATTGGGATTTGGAGATTTTTTCTACGATTTTGTCCATGACCATGGTCATAGGGGGTGGTCAGTTAATGAATGGTTGCGTTTGGTGGTGGGGCCCGTTTTTTCGAGGGTCGCGCCTTGCGGGACGCGCGTATAGGACGCTTCGCGCCGCAAGAGCGGTCGCCGTCGTGCGTATGCACGCTTTCGCGTGACGGCGATCCTTGGCCCGTGTCCCGCAAGGCGCGTTTCTGAGGTTGGCCGGGGCGAGGAAATGGTCCTTTTAACCGAACGAGGAAATGTTTGTTGGGGGAAGCGATCCACCTTCGGGAGGTGGCACAAAAGATGGATTGCTTCCCCCCCGGGTTCGCGAGGGTCGCAATGACGGCGCAGATTTCTTGGTTCGGTTGGGTGCCGTTTTCTTCGTCCCGGCCAAAAGCGACGCTTGGCAGGCCGGGCGAGCTATGCCGTCTGTAGTATGGTCATCGTTCCCTGGTCATGCCGCCCGCTGAAAAACTGTGCGAGAGCGCGGCGGAAAATCGGGTCGTTGGCGGTGCAGGCGAACAGGGTCAGGCAGGAGAAGAATTTCTGCGCGTCCACGGGGCCGAAAATCTCCAGCGCGGTGCGGCTGGAGGACATCGCCAGCACCGTGCAGTCTCGCAAGCGGGGGCCGAGCACGGGATGGGCGAGATAGGCGCGGGCCTCCGCCAGGCCGGCAATGGCGTAATGCTGGGACATTGTGGACAGGCCGAGCCCGGCGATTTGCGGGAAGACGAACCACATCCAATGCGTGGTCTTGGCGCCGGCGGCGAGCTCGGCGCGGACATCGTCGATGGCCGGCTCCTGGGCATTGATAAAACGGGCCAGGTTGTGGCCGTCCACCCCGTGGTCATCTCTTATGGTCATCAATTTACACGCTCGATCTGCGCGCCGCAGCCGGCCAGTTTTTGCTCCACAGCCTCATAGCCGCGGTCGAGATGGTAGACGCGCGAGATGGTGGTTTCGCCCTCGGCGATGAGGGCGGCGATGATGAGGGAGAAGGCGGCCCGCACGTCTGTGGCCATGACGGGGGCCCCGGATAGTTTAGGCACGCCGCGGATGATGGCGGAGGCACCGACCGCGTTGATCCGCGCGCCCATGCGGTTGAGTTCAGGCACATGCATGAAGCGGTTCTCGAAAATGGTTTCGTTGATCATCGAAGCACCTTCGGCCACGGTCATCAGGGCCATGAACTGGGCTTGCATGTCGGTCGCGAAGCCGGGGAAGGGCTCTGTGACGATATCGACGCCGACCAGGTTTTTGGTGCGCTCGACGACGAGGCCGGTGGCTAGCTCAGTGACTTCCACACCTGCTTCGCGCAGCACGGCAAGGACGGCGCCGAGATCTTCAGCGCGGGCGTTTTCCAGGAAGACGCGTCCGCCGGTGATGGCGGCGGCGCAGGCATAGGTGCCGGCCTCGATGCGGTCCGGGAGGATTTCATGGGTTGCGCCATGAAGCCTATGCACGCCTTCAATAATGAGCGTGTCTGAGCCGATGCCTTCGATTTTTGCGCCCATGGCGATGAGGCACTTGACCAGATCGGTGATTTCCGGCTCCCGGGCGACGTTTTGCAGGGTGGTGGTGCCGTTGGCGAGCGAGGCGGCCATAAGGAGATGTTCGGTGGCGCCGACCGAGATGAAGGGAAAGATGATGTTGGCGCCGGTCAGGCCGTCCGGCGCACTGGCTTCGATATAACCGCCTTCAAGCTTGATTTGCGCGCCCATGGCCTCCAGCCCCTTGAGGTGGAGATCCACCGGGCGGGCGCCAATGGCATCGCCGCCGGGCAAAGAGACGCGCGCCTCTCTGGCCCGCGCCAGCAGCGGGCCCAGTACCAGGAAGGAGGCGCGGATTTTGCTCACGATCTCATAGGGGGCCACGGTGTTGGTGATGGCGCCGCCGAGCGTGATGCTGCGGCCGTGAAGCTCGACGCTGATGCCGTGCTGGGTGAGCAGCGCTGCCATGGTGGCGAGGTCCGCCAGTTTGGGGACGTTGGTTAACGTGAGTCGCTCATCCGTGAGCAGGCCGCAGGTCATGAGCGGCAGAGCCGCGTTTTTGGCGCCGGAGATGGCGATGGTGCCGTTGAGCGGCGTGCCGCCGGTGATGCGAATCGAGTCCATTGTACTTAGTCCTAGTGTACTTATCCTAGATCGATATGGCCCGGTTGCCGCATGCATGCGGCAACCGGGCCATGAAACTGATCACCAGCATATCAGAGAAGTGACCGGCATCACATTCGGGGTAGCGAGACGCCGCGCTGGCCCATGTATTTGCCGGCTTTGTCGGCATAGGAAATCTCGCAAGGGGAGGCACCTTGCAGGAAGAGGAACTGGCAGATGCCCTCGCCGGCGTAGATTTTGGCCGGCAGCGGGGTGGTGTTGGAAATCTCGATGGTTACCTGGCCTTCCCATTCGGGCTCCAGCGGGGTGACGTTCACGATGATGCCGCAGCGCGCATAGGTGGATTTGCCGAGGCAGATGACCAGGACATCGCGCGGGATGCGGAAATATTCGACCGTGTGGGTGAGGGCAAAACTATTCGGCGGGATGATGCAGACCGGGCCGGTGCGGTCCACAAAGCTCGCCGGGTTGAAGGCCTTGGGATCGACGATGGCCGAGTCGACATTGGTGAAAATCTTGAAATGGTCGGAACAGCGGGCATCGTAGCCATAGGAGGACAGGCCATAGGAGACCACGCCTTCGCGTTTTTGCGCCTCCACGAAGGGCTCGATCATGCGCGATGAGGTGGCTTGTTGGCGGATCCAGTGGTCGGGCATTACCGGCATTTTTGTTCCTTTTCGTCCACCGAGGGGGCGGTTTGGGCGCGCGCCTGGGCTTTGCGGCGGGCCAGGTTGGCGCGCAGGGCAGAAGCTTTCTCGGTCTCGCGTCTGGCTTTGGCGGCCTCCGCTTGGGTGAGTTTGGGGGATTCTGGCGGCGCCTTCATAGGGTATGTTCAAAGCTTGTGGGGAGGCCATCGTCAAGGGCTGGGTGCGCGGGCGCGCGGGCTGCTATGCAGGGTGCTTTCTACGTTGGCACGCCGGGTAGATTCTGAGAGAGCTGAGCCGTGCGGTGAAGATGCCAAACAAAACCGATCAAGGCGAGGGTGACCAAGGGGGGTCACAAGCTGCATGGATGGTGCACAAGCCGCATTCGCTGTGGGTGTATTCACACCACGTTGGCTACCGTGGTGACATCGTTGGCTCCCGCGTGAGCGAGCGGGTGTAATGATTTTGGCCAGAGATAGACCACCATGATTGCAAGTAAAAATCCGCCCATAACGAAGCTGATGCCTGAAATGATGATGTAAAGTGCTGTGACCAGCCAGAGCATGGCGGCAGCCACCATGAAGCGGCCACGAGATTTTATGGCCTCCGCCGCCAAAGCAGCGGCGATGCCGGACATGTCGTAGATATACCCATATGGTGAGGCAAGTAGAACCAAGCTGAGGGTGAGCATAATTCGTGCCGGCATTTCGACGCGCGAGGCGGGATACCATAAATACCAGCTTGCCACGGCGGCTGCGAGCGTTGCGGCGCATTGCACAATAGAAGCAGCGCTCAGGCTGCCGCCAAGGCTGCGGACCGCCATGAATGGCGACACCATAATGCTTTGGAAGCCCACCGGCCACGGGCGAACAAGCATCGCATGCGCCAGGGGAACTCCGGAGGTAAGAAACTGGTGCCAAGCGGGTATGCCAAAGACACAAAACGAACCGGTGCAAAGTACACATATCGTGGTGGCGGCGGCGATAAAAGCCTTCCAATTACGTGACGCCACAAAGCAAATTGGCAACAAGATCGCTAATTGGGGTTTCACGATCAGGCAGCCTGCGGCTACGCCTGCGAGGATGGGGCTCGTGTTGAGAAGGGAGAGGCTGAATAACAATAGGCTCGAAACGAACATGGCAACCTGACCGATCGCGAGGCAGTAAAGGCTCGGTGGCGCGGCCAAGCCAAGGGCAATCGCTGGCCATGGTAGTTTTGCAGCGCGTCCGGCCAACGCGAACAGACCGACTCCCGCAGCACTCCAGAGCGCGTAAGCCCAAAATGCGCCGAGCCAGGCGAGGGGTGCTGCGAGAAACAAAAACGGTGGCGGGTACATATAGGGTGTGACCCCAGCCTCTCTGGCGGTTAATAACGGCCGCAGGCCCAGCATGGCCGCCGCGTTCGACCGGAAAGCTGAAAGGTCGGACGGAAGGATGAAATGGGCGTGCTGGAAGTGTCCAACGATGAATCCGCCATAAATGTAGATGGCGACGGCTTCAGCGAAGACGGCGATTAGACCGAAAATGATCAAGCCCGGCGGTTTTCCTCTCATGAAGGAAGATTACGCAACGGCCCGATTTAACGCAATCGAGCGTTCATCGGGGGCTGCTTCGGCAGTGCTTTGAGCCGGAAGACTGGCGGCTCTGCTGGTATTGCCGCGCCGGATAGCCGGCGGGCTGGAGGCTGCTGCCAGGGACTCGAATGAGCCGATCTCCATGCCGGCCGATTCGGCCGTTTCTGCCTAATTATGCACGGCGTCGGTGCGGTTTTTTTGAGAACATGACGCGAACAGACTGCACGGATGGTGCACGGATAAGGCCGTGAAGTTCCGGTTTTGGGCGTGAAAATTTGGGAAGCGGCACTTGCGCCCTAAAGCCGGAAAGTATAGGAACCGCGCCACGTAAGCCGGTTTTGCTGTCATAGCTCAGGGGTAGAGCACTTCATTGGTAATGAAGAGGTCCTGGGTTCAATTCCCAGTGACAGCACCATTGGTCTGGCGCGTTTCGCCTGGCGGTGGGCGGGCTTGCAACGGGGGGCGCCATGGTTTAGGCACCCCGAACCCGGCGCCCGGGTAGCTCAGTTGGTAGAGCATGCGACTGAAAATCGCAGTGTCGGTGGTTCGATTCCGCCCTCGGGCACCATTTTCCAGCTTATTCCCGCTTATTCCAAGGCTATTCTCAAGTTATCCTCATGCAATGCGAATATTTTTTACTTCGTACGCATAATGGCCTCTGGCGTTTTTGCGAGGCGCAGGCTAGACGATTTGCCAACGCAGCTGGTCTTTTAAGTCGGGGCCAAAGGCGTTCTCACGGTTAAAACAGCGTTTTGGTGCCAGCGGCCTGGCCAAAACGTACAAACATGAAAGAGGCTTTGAGATATGTCGAAGGCATTCATTGCTGAAGTTATTCAGAATTCCGCCGAAATCACTGGCGTTGCCGCAAATCGTGCGGCAGCCGATCTGATTGAGGCGATCGTGAAAGAGATGAAGAAGAACGGCAAGTTCACGCTGCCGAGCTTTGGAACTTTCACTGTACGCAAGACCAAGGCGCGTAAGGGTGTGAACCCGCGCACTGGTGAAGAGATTAAGGTGAAGGCCGGCAAGACCGTGCGCTTCAAGGCTTCGCCGACGCTGAAGAAATCCGTTTAAGGGCCAACTTCGGACCTTAAGAGTTTATGAACGGCCTTGGGGTGACCCGGGGCCGTTTTTTTGTGGGGTTTTTGGGGGAGGGGGAGATGGCGGAAACCAGGCAGTTTCACTGGGATGGGGTGGCGCCTTATGGCGATGATAAAGCCGACCGCAGGTTGATCGCGGGGAGGGCAGGGGATTTTAAGCGGGTACAGGTGCAGGCTGGGTATTTGGCGAGCCGGCATGAGCATGCGTTTGAGCAGTTCTTCATGGTGGCTGAGGGCGAGGGCGTGCTGGTTTGTGCTGAGGGGGAGGTGGCGCTACGGCCTGGGGTGGTGGTTCATTTTGATCCCGGAGCGTGGCACGAGGCGCGGTTTGATACGGATAGTGTGATTTATGAGGTGAATTTCCGGGAGTGAGGAGATGCCCGCTTTCGCGGGCATGACGGTGTTGGCGCAGGTTTGGACTAGATGTCCAGCTCTTGAACTTTGCCTGCGTTTTCCTGGATGAACTGGAAACGTAGTTCGGGGCGTTTGCCCATTAGGCTTTCTACCAGCTCCGAGGTGGCGGCGCGGGTTTCCGGCGGGGCCATGATGCGGAGGAGGATCCGTTTGGAAGGGTCCATTGTGGTTTCCTTCAGCACCGCGGGGGGCATTTCGCCCAGGCCCTTGAAGCGGCTGATTTCCAGTTTGGCGCCGGGTTTGAAGGTTTTTACCAGGCGTTCGCGCGCGGCGTCGTCCATGGCGTAGATGCTTTTGGCACCTTGCACGATGCGGTAGAGCGGCGGTTGCGCCAGGTACACATGGCCGTGGCGGATGAGCTCGGGCAGCTCGCGGTAGAAGAAGGTCATCAGCAGAGAGGCGATGTGCGCGCCGTCGACATCGGCATCCGTCATGATGATGATGCGCTCGTAACGGAGGTTGGCGCGGTTGAAGGAGGAGCCGGTGCCGCAGCCGAGGGCCTCGATGAGGTCTTTGAGTTCCTGGTTCTGTTTTAGTTTTTCGCCGGATGCTGAGGCGACGTTCAGGATTTTGCCTTTGAGCGGCAGGATCGCTTGGGTGTTGCGGTTGCGGGCCTGTTTGGCGGAGCCGCCGGCGCTGTCGCCTTCGACCAGGAAGATTTCCGTGCCTTCCGAAGATTCCGTGGCGCAGTCAGCGAGTTTGCCGGGCAGGCGCAGGCGGCGCGTGGCGGATTTGCGGGGGGTGTCCTTCAGCTCCTTGCGGCGCAGGCGTTCTTCCGCGCGGTCTATGATGAAGGCGAGGAGATTGTCGGCGTTGTTGGGGTCGCCTGCGAGGAAATGGTCGAAACGGTCTCGTAGCGAAGTTTCCGTGAGGCGGGTGGCCTCCGCGTTGGTGAGTTTTTCCTTGGTCTGGCCTTGGAATTGCGGCTCGCGGATGAAGAGCGAGAGTTTTGCGCGTAAACTGCCCAGAACGTCTTCGGCGATGATGGCGGAACCGCGTTTGTTGCCGCGAGTCTCGCTCCAGGCGCGCAGGCCTTTCAGTAGAGCGGCGCGGAAGCCAGCCTCATGCGTGCCGCCGAGCGGGGTGGGGACGGTGTTGCAATAGGTGTCGATGCTGGAGTCGCCCGTCTCGGCCCAGGCCAGAGCCCATTCGAGTTTGCCCTGGTCGGCGCCGTCGGACCCCACCAGGAATTTGGCTTCGCCGGCCCAGATCTCGGGCAGGACGAGGGAGGTTGAGCCCAGCTCGGCGGCGAGCGAATCGCGCAACCCGCCGGGGAAATGCAGCTCAGCGCTGGCGGGGACTTCGGCGCCGGGTTTCAGCAGGCTGGGGTCGCAGGACCAGCGGATGCGCATGCCGCGGAACAGATAGGCCTTGCTGCGGCATAGTTTATAGAGGCGCGCGGGGGAAAAGCCGAGCGCGCCGAAAATCTCGGTGTCCGGGATGAAGCGGATCGACGTGCCGCGGCGATTCTGCACTGGGCCGACGGTGACGAGCTTGCTGATGGCCAGGCCCTTGGAGAATTCCTGGCGGTAGAGCTTTTTGTCGCGCGCGACCTCGGCGGTGAAGGTGCTGGATAAAGCGTTGACCACCGATGAGCCGACGCCGTGCAGACCGCCGGAGGTGGCGTAGGCCTTGCCGGAGAACTTGCCGCCGGAATGCAGCGTGGTGAGGATGACCTCCAGCGCCGATTTTTTGGGGAATTTGGGGTGCGGGTCCACAGGGATGCCGCGGCCGTTGTCCTTTACCGTGAGGGCGTTGCCGGGCTCCAATATCATCTCAATGACGCTGGCATGGCCAGCGACGGCCTCATCCATGGAATTGTCGAGGATTTCGGCGGCCAGATGATGCAGCGCCGTCTCGTCCGTGCCGCCGATATACATGCCAGGCCGGCGCCGGACAGGCTCTAAACCCTCCAGCACCTCAATATGCGCGGCGCCGTAAGCGTCTTTATCAGGGGTGCTCTCAAACAAATCACTCAAAGCTTCAGACTCCAACGCGCCGGACACCCTGGTTGCCATGCCACCCGGCGCTGGTGCAAGTGGCGAGGAAAAAGGCCAGGGCAGAGCCCTGGCCTTTTTCCTCGCCCTTATTCCCCGGTCCGGTGGATGTCGAACGCGCGGATGCCGCCGGTGCCGACGAAGTGCAGCCAGTCTTGGTGGGCCATGGTGTTGCGGGTGTCGTAATAGCCGGAGCGCCAGTGTTCTTTCATGGAGATGCGGCTGAATTCGTAGTCTTTGGCGTCGCCTTCGTAGGCTTTCTGTTTGTAGATGAGCTGCATGATGTTGATTTCGGGCAGGCGGCCCAGGCTGGATTTCAGCTCGCGCTGCTCTTCGGAGAGCTTTGCGCCGGGCACCAGTTCGAGGGCTTCGTGGAGCTGTTTTTTGAGTTTGTGGGTTTGCAGGAAATGGTCGGTGGTGGTGCGGGTGCGGGAGGAATACATGATGTCCTTCTGGCGGGAGAGGACTTCCGGCATGTCGCGGGGGATTTCGCCGCTGGCGGAGAAGAGATCGACCTGGAAGACCAGCATGTTCTCGGCGACGAGGTTGTCGAGCAGATGTTGCAGGGGGGTGTTGGAGACGAGGCCACCGTCCCAGTAGTAATGCCGGCCGATGCGGACCATGGGCAGGCCGGGCGGAAGGGCGCCGGAGGCCATGACGTGTTCGGGCATGATCTCGATCTGGCGATTGTCGAAATACTGGAAATTGGCGGTGGAGACATTCGTGGCGCCCACGGCGAAGCGGATGGGGCCATTATTGATCAGGTCGAAATCCACCAGCTTGTCGAGCGTTTTGTGCAGCGGTGAGGTGTCGTACAGCGAGGTGGCGGCGCGCGAGCCGCGTGGGGCGAGAAAGCCGGAGATGCTCATGGGTTTGAAGAAGCCCGGCTGGCCGAACAGCATGCCGTTGAGGGCCGAGAGCATGTTGCGCATTTTGCGCTGGTCATCGCCTTCCGGCCAGGAGGTGAACGGGTCGCGGGCGGTGATGTCGAGCCAGAATTTTTGCAGTTTTTCCAGGCGGTCTTCGCGCTTGTTGCCGGCGATGATGGCGCAGTTGATGGCGCCGATGGAAACGCCGGCGACCCAGTCCGGTTCCAGCCCGGCCTCGTGCAGGGCCTGATACACGCCGGCCTGGTAGGCGCCCAGCGCCCCGCCGCCCTGCAGGATGAGGCCGATACCGTCGCAGCCCGCGGGCCGCTCGATGCGGGCGATGGGGGGCAAGGGTTTGCGGTTGGGGGTGCGGCTGTCGGATAGCATATCCATGCAGGCTGGTCTCCTAAGGCAGGCTCGGGGGCGGACATTCAGGCGAGCGTTCGCGACAAGGGTTGTCCCATAGAATGGTGCAGCGCGAAAGATCGTGACAGAAACGTCACATGAGTTTCGCCAAACGCGTTATACAAGGCTAGGAAACCTGGAGAGTTGCATGAACCGCGAAGAAATTCTCGCTGCTTCCTCGATGCCGCTGGCGTCCCCCAGCTACCCTAAAGGCCCGTTTCGCTTCATTGGCCGGGAATATCTGTTGATCAATTATGAGACAGACCCCGAGCTGCTACGGGCGATTTTGCCTGAGCCTTTGGTGCCGGATGGCAACCGGGTTTATTTTGAGTGGATGAAAATGCCGGATTCCACCGGTTTTGGCGATTATGAAGAGAGCGGCTGCGGGATTGCGGCGCTGTATAATGGCGAACCCTGCAATTATAGCGTGATGATGTATCTCGATGATGAATCGCCGACCACCGGCGGGCGTGAGATCTGGGGCTTTCCGAAGAAATACGGCCTGCCGCGGTTGAAGGTGGTGCATGAGACGCTGACGGGTACGCTGCATTATGACGACGAGCGCGTGGCGCTGGGGACCATGGAGTATAAGCACCCGGCGAAGGCGCTGGACCCGGCGACGGTCGTGCAGGGTATGAAGAAGCTGAACGTTAATCTGAAATGGCTGCCGGGCGTGGACGGTAAGCCGGAAATTGCCCAGCTCGTTGGGTATCATCTGGAAGATATCGACCTGAAATTCGCGTTTTCGGGTGAGGCCAGGCTGCATCTGGTGCCGCATGTGAATTGCCGGCTGGCGGACCTGCCGGTGCGCAAGTATCTGGGCGGAATGCATTTCAAGGCGGATTTGACACTCCCCTACGGGCGGGTGTTGCATGATTATCTCGCGGAAACGAAGTAAGGAGAGCGGAGCATGGCTTTAAAGGGCAAAGTGGCGCTGGTGACTGGTTCCACGAGCGGAATCGGGCTGGGGATTGCACGGGCGCTGGCGGCGGAAGGTGCCGATATCATGCTCAACGGCTTCGGCGATGCCGGCGAGATTGAGAAGCTGCGGGCCGGGCTGGGGACTGAGTTTTCCGTGAAAGTGGCCTATGACGGCGCCGATTTGAGCACAGCCGCGGGCTGCGCCGAGCTGGTGGCCAAGACGCAAAGCACGCTGGGGAGCCTGGATATTCTGGTGAATAATGCCGGGATTCAGTTTGTGGCGCCCGTCGAGGAGTTTCCAGACGCTAAATGGGACTCGATTATCGCGATCAATCTTTCGGCTGTGTTCCACGGCATGAAGGCGGCGATTCCGGGCATGAAGGCCAAGGGCTGGGGGCGGATTATCAATATTGCCTCGGCGCATGGGCTGGTGGGGAGCCCGCATAAGGTGGCTTATGTGGCGGCCAAGCATGGCGTGGTGGGGGCGACGAAGGTTGCGGCCATTGAGCTGGCGAATGATGGGATTACGGTGAATGCGATCTGCCCGGGCTGGGTGCTGACGCCGCTGGTGCAGCACCAGCTGGAAGACCGCGCCAAGGAGGCCGGCACCGATGTGCCGACTGAAGAGAAGAAGATGCTGCAGGAGACTCAGCCGATGCTGAAATTCACCACGCCCGAGCATATTGGCGGGCTGGCGGTGTTTTTGTGCTCGGATGCGGCGGAGACGATTACCGGCGTGCCGCTGCCGATAGATGGCGGCTGGGTGGCGCATTAGGGGCGGGTTGGCGTATGGGTTTCGCACGATTAGAGGCGGGAGCTGACGATTTCTGAGCAAAACAGTGAGGCCGGGCGGTTTGCAGCGATGCTGCGGCGCTCGGCGGCGCTCAAACTGGCACTGGCGGAAGATGCCGGGCCGGTGTTGGCCGTGGTGGATGCCTGCGAGACGGCATTGCGGGCGGGGAAAAAACTGATTTTTTGCGGCAATGGCGGTTCGGCGGCGGATGCACAGCATCTGGCCACCGAGCTGGTTATACGGCTGCGCGGGAGTGTGGCGCGTAATAGCTGGCCGGCGCTTACGCTGGCGCTGGATACGTCCGCCGTGACCGCGGCGGTGAACGATTTTGGCGTGGAAGAGATGTTCGCGCGGCCGCTGCGGGGGCTGGGGCAGGCGGGGGATGTGCTGTTTGGCATCACCACCTCGGGCAAATCAGTGAATGTACTGGGGGCGCTGCGGGCGGCGCGCGAGATGGGGATTTGCGCCGTGGGGCTGCTGGGTGGCGATGGCGGGGCGGCTTTGGCGTTGTGCGACCTGGCGATTGTGGTGCCGGACACGGATACGGCGCGGGTGCAGGAATGCCATATCACCCTGGGCCACGCGATTTTGGTGCTGTTGGAAGACCGGCTGGTTAGCTGATTTTGGCGCTGCCGGTGGCGGGTTGGCCGCCTCCTATATATGTGCGGTTGATGCACACCCGGTTGGGCCGGGATTCTACCCGATATTGATAGGCGATGGCTGGAGTTGGGGGATGCCTCGATGCTGGGTGATGTGCCGTGGCCGTGTGGCGAATCGGTTGGGGGTTTTTGGCGCGGCTTACGCCCATGGGGCGAGGTTTAACGCTTTATTGACCAAGGGCCGCGGGCGTTGAAGCGGCCGGAGCGGCGCCGTGTGCCGGATGTTGCCGGGGTTGGGCCTGACATGGAGGCGAGGTGAAGATTTTTTACTATTATAAATCAATGGATTGGAAGAATTATACGGTTTGAATGCGGTTTTGCGTGAGTTGTTGGGTTGACGGAAATTGCCTGGGGGAATAGATGCTGCCTCCACCGAGGGCCACTTCGGGACTTGATTTCGAGGTGGTGCAAGGCTAATCTGATGCGCTTCGCGACGGGGGTTTAATCCCGTCGTTTTGGTCTTTGGGTTAGAGTTCTTTGACAATTGCATAGTTTGGGAAGGGATACGCTGGTGGCGTTTCTGCTGGATCTTGGTTTTGGCTGGGGTTTGGTTCTGATCTTCGAGAGAAGGTTGGGTGATAGTTTATGGTTTGGGTTGG
>JAMFRU010000034.1 GCA_026224875.1 Acidocella sp. | reverse complement strand
GCGCAAACTCGCCCTCAACGTCCTGCAGTCCGCACGACCAGACATCTCTGTCAGACGTAAACGAAAGCGCGCAGGCTCGTCAGACGAATTCGCACGCTCGGTCCTCGGTCAAATGCGATAGCCGTGCCAAGGGGGCGTTGCCCCCTTGACCCCCACCGGGGGCCGAGCCCCTTGGGAGGACGGTCTAGGCCCTAACCCCGAAATGTGCCGTTGCGCGCTGCGGCGAATCGGTTAAGCTCGGTGCATGGCATCCCTGCGGTGGACGCATGGTGCGCAGAATTTGCAACTTGGGGGTTCCTAATGAAAAAGATATTTCGGCCGGTTATAGCGGCTGCTTGTGTGTTGAGCGTGGTTTCGGCCCCGTTGGCGGCGCATGCCAAGGCGTTTACGGAGATTAAGTTTGGCGTTGATGCCACTTATCCGCCGTTTGAGAGCCTTTCGCCGTCTGGTGCGTTCCAGGGGTTTGATATTGACCTTGGCAACGCGATTTGCGCCGAGCTGCATGTTAAATGCGTGTTCGTGGCGCAGGGTTTTGATGGCATTATTCCCGCTCTTCAGGCCCGTAAGTTCGACGCTATTTTGTCGTCGATGACGGTAACGCCGGAGCGCCAGGAGGCGATCGCGTTTTCGTCGGAAATGTATAATGAGCCGACCAGCCTGATTGTGAAGAAGGGTTCAGGCCTGACGCCGACGACCGCCAGCCTGAAGGGCAAGACCGTTGGTGTGGAGTCCGGCACCATTCAGGAGAGCTATGCCAAGACCTATTGGGCACCGAATGGCATAACGGTTGTGTCCTACCCGGGCCAGGATCAGGTGTATGCCGATCTGCTGTCCGGCCGTCTGGATGCGTCGCTGCAGGATTCGGTTGAGGCCGATTATGGCTTCCTGAAGACGCCGAAGGGTGCGGGCTTCGAGTTCGGCGGCAATGCCACTGACGACCCGAAAGACGTTCTGGGTTCCTACATCGCCATTGGCGTGCGCAAGGATGAGCCGGAGCTGCTGAAGAAGATCGACGGCGCGATCGCCAAGCTCCACAAGACCGGCGAGTACAAGACGCTTGAGGCGAAGTATTTCGCGTTCGACATTTACGGCAAGACACCGGCCGGCCAGTAATCTCGACCCGGCCCTGGCAGCAATGCCAGGGCCTTTTTTGTATGCTGCTTGATAATAAGGATGGCGATGTTCGACCTTGCCGGTTATGGGCCGCAGATTCTCGCGGGCACGCTCACGACCATCGAGCTTTCGGTGTTTTCACTGGTTGTGTCCTTCCTGCTCGGCCTGGCCGGCGCCACCGCCAAACTTTCCAAAAACCGGGCGCTGCGGGGCGTTGCCACCGTTTACACCACCATCATTCGCGGCGTGCCCGACCTGGTGCTGATGCTGCTGATTTTTTATTCCCTGCAAATCTGGCTGAATGATTTCACCGATTGGCTGAACTCTCTGCAGAGCCGCTACGATATGGAATTGCCGCTCGACCCGCTGACCAGCGGCATCATCACGTTGGGCTTCATCTACGGCGCATATTTTACCGAGACATTCCGCGGCGCGTTTCAATCCGTGCCGAAGGGCCAGCTGGAGGCAGCAAGGGCATTCGGCATGAAGCCGGCGCTTGTGTTCCGGCGCGTGTTGTTTCCGCAGATGATGCGTTATGCGCTGCCGGGCCTGGGCAACAACTGGCAGGTGATCTTGAAGGCCACGGCACTGGTCTCGATCATCGGGCTGTCGGACGTGGTGAAGGCGGCGCAATCAGCCGGCGAGGCGACGTTCCGGGGGTTTTATTTCATCTGCATAGCGGGGGCGGTGTATCTGGCGCTCACCATGATTTCTAACGGCGTGCTGATGCTGCTGGAACGTAAATACGCCATCGGCGTGAGGCGGGCGACGCTATGATCCAGATTATTCAACAATATGGCGTGGCGTATCTGGCCTGGGACGGCTACCGGATTTCCGGCCTGGCGATGACCCTGTGGCTGCTGGTGCTCTCCTGCGCCATTGGGTTTTGCCTGGCGCTGCCTTTGGCGATTGCACGCAATGCCAAAAACCCGCTCATCTGGTTCCCGGTCTGGCTGTTCACCTTCATCTTCCGCGGCACGCCGCTGTATGTGCAACTGCTGCTGATCTACTCCGGCATTTACGGGCTGGCGTTCGTGCACCACTCCGCGCCGCTGAACGCCTTCTTCCGCCAGGCGATAGACTGCACGGTGCTCTCCTTTGCCCTCAACACCGGAGCCTACACCACCGAGATTTTCGCCGGCGCCATGAAGGAGACCTCGTTTGGCGAAGTGGACGCGGCGCGCGCGTTCGGCATGTCCCGCGTGACCCTGTACCGGCGTATCGTCATCCCCTCCGCCCTGCGCCGCGCGCTCCCGGTATACAGCAACGAGGTGATCTTGATGCTGCACGCCACCACGCTGGCATTCACCGCAACCGTGCCAGACATCCTAAAAGTGGCGAACGACGCCTATTCCGCAACGTATGATCCGTTCGACAGCTTCTCCCTCGCGGCGATAATTTATCTCTGCGTATCGTTCGCGCTGATTTTCGGATTTCGCCGCGCCGAAAGGCATTTTTTAGCGTTTTTGCAGCCCTAGAAAAGCAGCCGCTTTTTGAAAAAAGCTGCACCAAAAACTTTAGACCTTTAGGCTGAAGCCGTTTCTCGGCTTCAGCCTAAAGGTCTAAAGTTTTTTTGGGTCTGCGAAGCGCGCGCCACTGGTTCGAGCGCGCTGAGCAGTACTTGTTCACAAAAAAGTGCTGCTTAAGCCTTCATCAAAACATAACTACCCGGCGCATCTTCTAGCACTTTCACGCCGCGCACGTTACCCGGGATTCGGGCGGGCACTTTGTCATGCGCAAACCCCGTGGCCCAGCGCTGCCAATCCGGCCACCAGGAGCCGGCGATCTCCACTGCATTTTCCAGCCATTCCTCGGGTTTCTCGGGCAGTTCGTCGGCGATGAAATGGTTGTATTTGCCGCCATCGGGCGGGTTGATGACACCAGCGATATGTCCGGAGGCGGTGAGCACGAACCGCCGCGGGGCGGCGGTAAAATTGCGGGCCCCTTTATAGATGCTGGTCCAGGGCGCGATGTGGTCTTCGCGGCAGGAGAGGAAATACAGCGGGATGGTAACTTTCGAGAGATCGATCGGCACGTCCTTCATGGAAATCCCGCCGGGCTCGCTGAGCAGATTCTTCTGGTACATGTTGCGAAGGTAAAACGAGTGCATTGCCGGCGGCATGCGTGTGGCGTCCGAGTTCCAGTACAGCAGGTCGAACGGAAACGGCTCCTTGCCGAGCAAATAGTTATTGACGACGAAATTCCAGATCAAATCGTTGGCGCGCAGCATGTTGAAGGTCGCCGCCATTTCGGTGCCCTCCATATAGCCGCGCCGCAGCATCTTATCTTCGAGCGCGGCCAGCTGTTCCTCATCGATGAACACGCCGATCTCACCGGAATCGGTGAAATCGGTGAGGGTAACGAAGAAAGTGGCAGTGGCGATGCGCTCATCGCCGGTGGCCGCCATATAGCCCAAAGTGGAGGCCAGCAGCGTGCCGCCGATGCAGTAGCCGATGGCGTTGATCTGCGCGCTCTTGGTCACCTTCTGGATGACGTCCAGTGCCGCGAACACGCCCTCGGCCATGTAATCGTCGAAATTCTTACCCGCGAGTTCCTCATCCGGGTTCACCCAGCTGACCATGAACACGGTATGCCCCTGGGCGACCAGATAGCGCACCAGGCTGTTCTTCGGCCGCAGGTCGAGAATGTAGAATTTGTTGATCCAGGGCGGCAGGATCAACACCGGGCGGGCGTACACAGCTTCAGTGGTGGGGCTGTACTGGATCAGCTGCATCAGCCCGTTCTGGAACACCACCTTGCCTTCAGTGGAGGCGATATTCTCGCCGACCTTGAAGGCCTCGGAGGCGGTCATTTTTATCCGCAGATTGCCGCGGCCGTTTTCCAGATCGTTGAGCAGATTGTTCAAGCCCCGCACCAGATTTTCACCACCGGTCTCGCGCGTCTGGCGCAGCACCTCGGGGTTGGTGAGGGCAAAATTGCTCGGGCTTAGCGCGTTAATAAACTGGCGCGCGTAAAAATCGACCTTCTGGGCGGTTTTGGGCTCGAGTCCGTCCACCTGCGTCACCACATCGTTAATGTAGCGCGCCGAGAGCAGATAGGATTGCTTGATGAAGTCGAAAATCTCGTTCTGCTTCCACGCCGGGTCGGCAAAACGCTTGTCCTTCGGGTCGCTCGCGATCACGGGGGCAGGCTCCTCGTCGGTCCAGATGCGCCGCGCCGTGTTCTGCCAGAGCGTAATATAATCGCGCCACAGCCCCATCTGCGCCTGCACTATCTGGCCTGGGCTGGCGAGGAGCTTGGCCGTCATCTCCATAAACGCGCCGCCGACGTTCAGCGGGTCCATGGCCACGCCCTCGGCCGCCTGACGCTTCAGCCATTCGGCCACCAGTTTCTGGCTGCGCGCCGCGATATCGGCCATCGAGCGGCCCAGCACCTCTGTGTCGGGCAGCTTGATGGCCGGTTCGGGTGGCTGCACTTGCGTCATAAGCGGCGTATCCTTTCCGTGGCGGCTGTTCGTCGCAGCTGTTCTGGGGCAAAACAGCTTTGCCCAGGAATACTGGGCGCGTAGGGAGTATTATTTGATGAGCGGGCGGCGTTTCTGGACGGCTTCTTCATTCGGACTGGCGTTGCTGCTTGGCGGCTGCTCCCCAACCATCGGTCTATATCACGACGTTGAAGGTGGCGCGATTTCCAAAACCCGGCAACCCCCGCCGGGCATGGACCAGCCGTACCCGAATCTGGCGGATGTACCCAAAGCGACCAAGCCCGCCCCCGCCGGGCAACAGGAAACCATTGCCGCGCAGGCGAAGAGCGGCGTCTCCACCCCTTCGGCCGGCGCGCTGGCGGGGCTGACCCTGCCAGATGGCGCGCCGCCGCTGCCCGATGTGCCGGGGCTGAACCTGCCGGCGAAGCCCAGCCCGGTTGTGGCAGCCGTGGTTCCGGTGCCCGTTGCCGCCCCCCCGCCACCCCCGCCGCCCACCCCGCCGGTTGCTATCGGCTTTGCCCCCGGCAACGCCTTGCTGCCGGCCGATGAGGTGAAAAAACTGCAAATCGTCGCCTTCACCCGTGGCCAGCATTTTGTCATCGCCGGCGGGTTTGGCGATGGCGATCTGCCGCTGGCCCTCTCGCGCGCCCGGCGCCTGGCCGATGCGCTGACCGCCTATGGCGTGCCCAACCGCGCCATCCGCCTCACCGCCAGTGCCGCTGGTTCTGGCGGCTTCGTGCAATTGGTATATTAAGCCGCTCAACACTAAGCCCATCAACAACCTGACCTGAGATCGTAGATTATGTCCTCCGAAGAGTTTCATCGTATCCGCCGCCTGCCCCCTTACGTCTTTGCCGAGGTGAACGCCGCCAAAGCCAAGGCCCGGGCCGCAGATGTGGATATTATTGATCTCGGCATGGGCAATCCGGACTCGCCCACGCCGCCGCATATCGTGGCCAAATTGGTGGAAACGGTGCAGGACCCGCGCAGCCACCGCTATTCCACCAGCCAAGGGATTCCGGGCCTGCGCCGCGCCCAGGCGGCGTATTATGAGCGCCGGTTCGGCGTGAAACTGGACCCCGAGACCGAGGTGATCGCGACCCTGGGCTCCAAAGAGGGCCTGGCCAACCTCGCCGCCGCCATCACCAGCCCGGGCGATACGATTCTGGTCCCCAACCCCTCCTATCCGATCCACCAGTTCGGCTTCATCATCGCCGGCGCCTCGGTCCGCTCCATCCCGGCCCATCCGGGCGAGGACATGCTGCGCGCCATCGACCAGGCGGTGCGCCATTCGGTGCCGAAACCCACCGCCGTGATCGTGAATTTTCCGTCCAACCCGACCGCCTACATGGCTGACCTCGATTTCTACAAAGAGCTCGTGGCGGTGGCCAAGAAGAACGACATCTTCATCATCTCCGACCTCGCCTATTCCGAGATTTATTTCGACGGCAACCCGCCGCCTTCCGTGCTGCAGGTCAATGGCGCGAAAGACATCACCATCGAGTTCACCTCGATGTCCAAAACCTATTCCATGCCCGGCTGGCGCATGGGGTTCGGCGTCGGCAACCCGCGCCTCATCAAAGCGCTGACGCGGATGAAATCCTATCTCGATTACGGTGCCTTCACCCCGATTCAGGTGGCGGCCACGGCAGCACTCAACGGCCCGCAGGATTGCGTGGAAGAGGTCCGCACCTTGTACCGCGAGCGCCGCGACGTGCTGATCAAGGGGCTGAACCAGGCTGGCTGGGAAATGCCCTTGCCCAACGGCTCGATGTTCGCCTGGGCGCCGATTCCGGAACGCTACCGCCCCATGGGGAGCGTCGAATTCTCGAAACTGCTCATGGAGAAGGCCAAGGTTGCGGTGGCGCCGGGCATCGGCTTTGGCGAATATGGCGACGGCCATGTGCGTATCGCGCTGGTGGAAAACGCCCACCGTCTGCGTCAGGCCCTGCGCAACATCAAACACTTCCTGGCCACAGACAACGCCGCTCCGGCCGATCTCGCTGAGGAGGCCAAATGACACTCCGCATCGGCATCGCCGGTCTCGGCACCGTCGGCGGCGGCGTGGTCAAACTGCTTGCGGTCCAGGCCGAGCTCATCGCCGCCCGCGCCGGGCAATCCATCACCGTCACCGCCGTCTCGGCGCGCAGCCGTAAGGACCGCGGGTTTTCGCTGGAAGGCCTGACCTGGCACGACAATCCGGTGGCGCTGGCCACCGACCCGAATGTCGATGTGGTGGTCGAGATGATCGGCGGCTCGGAAGGCCCGGCGAAAGACCTCGCGGAAGCCGCAATTGCGGCGGCCAAATCATTTGTAACCGCAAATAAAGCGCTGATCGCCATTCATGGCGCAGCTCTGGCCGCCGCCGCCGAATCTGCCGGGCTGGTCATCGCCTATGAAGCCGCCGTCGCCGGGGGCATCCCCGCGATAAAAGTTCTGCGCGAGGGCCTGGCCGCCAATCAGGTCAGCCGCGTCGCCGGCATTTTGAACGGCACCTGCAACTACATCCTCACCACCATGCGTGCAGAGGGAAGGGATTTCGGCGAAGTGCTCGCTGATGCTCAAGGACTGGGCTACGCCGAGGCCGACCCGAGCTTCGATGTCGACGGCATCGACGCCGCGCATAAACTCGCCATCCTCGCGGGCCTCGCCTTCGGCGCCAAAATCGATTTCGCCGATCTGCACATCGAAGGCATCCGCCGCATCTCGGACCTCGATATCTCCTTCGCCCAGGAGCTTGGCTACAGCATCAAACTGCTCGGGATCGCCGAACGCACCGGCGCCGGAATATCGCTGCGCGTCCACCCCGCCATGGTGCCGCTGAGCAAGCCGCTCGCCACGGTGGATGGCGTGTTCAACGCCGTGCAGTTCGAAGGCGATTTCTCCGGCCCGGTGTTTTTGCGCGGCCGTGGCGCCGGTGAAGGTCCGACCGCCAGCGCCGTGGTGGCCGACCTCATCGACATCGCACGCGGCGTCAGAATCCCGGTCTGGGGCCAGGCCGCGGCCACGCTCTCCGCCGCGACCATCATCCCGATATCCGCACATGAAGGCGCCTATTTCCTGCGGCTGATGGTCACCGACCAGCCTGGGGTGATGGCGGATGTGGCCGCCATTTTGCGCGACCACGGCATCTCGCTCGAATCCATGCTCCAGCACGGCCGCAAACCCGGCGAGGCCGTGCCCATCGTGCTGGTAACCCATGAAACCAACGAAGCGGAGGTAAGTGCCGCACTGCTGCGCATCGCCGCCCTTCCGTCCGTGCTCGAAGCCCCCGCCCTCATCCGCATCGAAGCCTAAACCCCCAACCAGCAGCTTAAGGAGCCCGCAATGTCCCAGCCGCCCCGTCTCGGTGAAGTCTCCGACCGTAACCTCGCTCTTGAGCTCGTCCGCGTAACCGAAGCGGCCGCCATCGCCGCCGCGCGCTGGATCGGCCGCGGCCAGAAGAACGATGCCGATGGTGCGGCGGTGGAAGCCATGCGCATCGCCTTCGACACGGTGGCCATCGACGGCACCGTGGTGATCGGCGAGGGTGAGATGGACGAAGCGCCGATGCTGTATATCGGCGAGAAGGTCGGCTTCGGCGGCCCCGCCATGGACATCGCCGTGGACCCGCTGGAAGGCACCTCCATCACCGCCAAGGGCGGGCAAAATGCGATTGCCACCGTGGCCCTGGCCGAGCGCGGAAATTTTCTGCACGCACCCGATATCTACATGGAAAAGATCGCCGTCGGCGGCGGTCTGCCCGAGGGCGTCGTCACCCTCAACGCCTCGGTGCAGACCAACCTCAAGAACCTCGCCAAAGCCAAAGGCATCGACATCGAGGAACTCATGGTCTGCATGCTCGACCGTGACCGCCATGCCGAAACCATCGCCAAAATCCGCGAGGCCGGTGCGCGCATCATGCTGATCGGCGATGGCGACGTCGCTGGCGTGATAGCCGCTTCCCAGCCGACCACCGGCGTGGACATGTACCTCGGCTCCGGCGGCGCCCCCGAAGGCGTGCTGGCCGCCGCCGCCCTGCGCTGCATCGGCGGCCAGATGCAGGGCCAGTTATTGTTCGAGGACGACGCACAAATCGCCCGCGCGCTGACCATGGGCATCACCGACCCCAGCCGCATCTACAGCATCGAGGAAATGGCCAAGGGCAACGTGATGTTCTCCGCAACAGGTGTGACCGGCGGCCCGATGCTGAACGGCGTACGCCGCGTGGGGCATGGGGCGGTAACACACTCCATCGTGATGCGCAGCAAGTCCGGCACGGTGCGGTATATCGAAGGCCACCATAATTTCGCGAAGAAGACCTTCGCAGTGTAGCAACCATTAGATTGAGGCCTTGCTTTAAGGGGTCATTTTTTGCCATGGCCTTCCTCTTTCGACGACTGTATTTGCGAAGATGAGGAGTTTTCGTGCGCATGCGGTGAGGGCGCATTTGTGGTT
>JAMFRU010000033.1 GCA_026224875.1 Acidocella sp. | reverse complement strand
ATTATATCAACACCACCTATATTGCGCTGATGCATGCCGGCCCGACCGTGGCGGCGCGTGGCACGGATGGGCAGAAGTCGTTTCATCTGCCGCGTATTCTTTCCGGTGAGGCGCTGTGGTGCCAGGGGTTTTCTGAACCCAATGCCGGCTCTGATCTCGCCTCGTTGAAGACGCGTGGGCGGGTGGAGGATGATGCGATCGTGGTGACCGGTTCCAAAGTGTGGACCACGGATGCGATGCATGCGGATTACCAGGAGTTGCTGATCCGCACCGACCCGGCGTCCGAACGGCATAAAGGGCTGACCTGGCTGATCTGCGACATGAAACTGCCGGGGATCGAGATCAAGCCGATCCGCACCATGCTGCAGGACGAGCATGTGAACATGGTGTTCTATGATGAGGTCCGTATTCCACGCGCCAATGTGGTGGGTGAGATCAACGGCGGCTGGTCCACGGCACTTTCGACGCTTTCCTTCGAGCGCGGGCTTGGTTTTATTGGCGACCAGCTCGAGCTTTACGAGCGCGTGAACCGTGCCATCGATCTGGCCGGCAAGACCAGGCTGGAAGATGGCAGGCTCGCCATCGAGGATGACGGCATTGCGCAGAAGTTGGCATCGCTGAAGGCCGATGCGCTGGCCATACGGGCGATGACGTTGGCGCATATCACTGAAAGCGACCGCACCGGTGAGCCGGGCCCGAAGGGCTCGCTGATGAAGCTGATCGTGACCGCGACGCATAAGGCGTTGAGTGAGGCGGTGGGCGAGATCATCGGCTGGGATTTTTTCGAATTCAACGGCGACCGCACGGCCCATCCCTGGACCTATGATTATCTCTGGAGCTGGGTGTTTACCATTTCGGGTGGCACCAGCGAGATCCAGCGCGAGATTACCGCCGACCGCTTGCTCGGCCTGCCGAGGGCAAGGTGAAAGACGGGCTGCTCCGTATCGGTTTTGCCGGCGCCAATGCGGAACGCGGCTGGGCACTGGTGGCGCATCTGCCCGCGATCCGCGCTTTGCCGGGGCTGGCAATTCATGCCGTGCTCAATCGGACGCAGCAAGCAGCCGATGCGGCGGCGGCGGCGTTCGGTGCGGAAAAAGCCTATACGGATGCTGCGGCATTTGTATCCGACCCGGATATCGATATCGTTGCGGTGACCGTCCGCGTGCCTGAGCATCGCACCATTGTGCTGGCGGCACTTGCGGCGGGTAAGCATGTTTATTGCGAATGGCCGTTGGGGCGCGATCTTGCTGAGGGCGAGGAGATGGCGCGGGCGGCGGAAGACTCCGAGCTGCATGTGGCCATTGGTACGCAGGGTGTGCTGGCGCCCGCGATGCGCCATGCCGCTGCTCTGGTGCGTGATGGGGCGATAGGCCGCGCACTTAATCTGCGCGTCGTTTCATCCACGGTGGGGTGGAGCCGGCGCATTATGCCGTTCTATACCTATCTCGAAGACAAGACGACCGGTGCGACCCTTTCCACGATTGCCGGTGGCCACACGCTTGCGGCGGTCGAGGCGGTTATCGGCCTTTATACCGAGATCGATGCCCGGAATACCACGACGCGGCAGAATGTGTGCATCCACGGTACAGACGAGCCGGTTAGGGAACTTTGCGCCGACCATGTGCTGGCCATCGGCCGCCATGCCTCCGGCTGCGTGTCCTCGGTGGAAATCATCGGCGGCACGGCGGATACGCCATTTTGTTTCGAATTGCGTGGCACCAAGGGGACGCTCGCCGTCACGAGCGATCACCTTGGCGGGTACCAATGCGGCCAGCTCACCGTGACGACCAACCCGGCATCCGTCTCGCAGCCGGAGGCGGCGGTGCCTGGCCTTAAGGCTGATCCCGGCAATGTCGCCGAGCTTTGGTCGAGCTTTGCCGCTGACATACGGAACAATACGCGTTACACGCCGGATTTCGAGGCTGCTGTGAGGCTGCACCGGGTCCTTGCCGCTATCGATAGCGCCGCGGAAACCGGCCGGCGCGTCATATTGCAGGAAGCAAAATAATGTCGAATGCCCTACAGCTTGTCCTCTCCAACCCCAACCCGGGCATGGAGGCGGAATTTAACGAATGGTACGCGGGCAGCCATATGCAGCACGGTGTGGAAACGCCGGGCGTGCTTTCGGGACAACGGTTCAGGCGCGTGCCGGGGCCGTGGCCGGTGGGCAAGCATGATTATATGATCATTTGGGAGTTGGATGACCCGGCCTACACGCTTGCCGAGCTGGCCAAGGTGAAAGGCACGGATGAGATGCCGATCAGCCCCGCCATTAACATGGATACGGTGCAGCCCCCCACCATGTGGCGCCGGGCCGAGGTGCTGAGTGCGGCGCGCATCGTGTCGGACAGTACCTCGCGGCAGACGCTGGTGTTTGGCCTATACAATGCTGCGGCTGGTGAGGATGAGGCGTTCGCCGGGTTCTTTCTCAACGGCGGGCTGGTAAAACTCGCCGATCTGCCGGGCGTGCTTTCCGCGCAATATTTAACCCTTGCGGATGAGCAGATTCGCGGCAATTGCCGGAAGTACCCGCATGGGCTGCTGCTGGAGCTGCATGACGAGGTGCAGGCGCTGGCGGCACTCAAGGATGTAATCGCCAATCTGCCGCATGCCGATGCCGAGCGCTGGATGGCCATCGTCTTCCGCCCGCTCGGGCGCCGTACCACCAGCCTCGATTTTGGAGGCCACGCATGAGGATGAAGACAGATCCCAGCGGATGGAGCATTCGCTGGTCCGACGAGCTTGCCGAGCGCTACCGCGCCGAAGGCCATTGGCGTAACGACACGCTGGTCGATGCCGCCCGTGCTGCCGTGGCGGAGGATCCTGCGCGCATTTTGCTGATCGAGGGCGATAATAAACTGAGCCGTGGCGACGCCTGGGCGCAGGCCTTGCGCCTGGCGGGGTTCTTTCTCGAAAGCGAGCTCAAGCCGGGCGATGTCGTGGCATTCCAACTGCCCAACTGGACTGAAAGCGCCATACTGGCTTTGGCCACGCGCATGACCGGTATCGTCATCAATCCGATCCCGCCGATTTACCGGGAGTCGGAGCTTGGCTATATTCTGGCCGATTGCGGCGCCAAAATGATTTTTGTACCGCAGATTTTCCGCAAGCATGACCACACCGCGATGATGGAAGGCTTGCGTGCGCAGTTGCCGGTGCTGCAGCATATCGTGACGGTGCGCGGCAGTGGCGCACTCACCTGGAACGAGGTTTTGTCCGCCGCGCCGGCAAAATCCTTGCCGGATGTAGACCCCGCCGCGGTGATGATGGTGATGTATACCTCCGGCACCACCGGCAAGCCCAAGGGCGTGATGCACACGCATTACGGGTTCGATCATCGCGTGCGCAGCATGGGCGAGGCCTGGGGCATTGGCCCTGATGATGTGGTGTTCATGCCATCGCCGGTCAGCCATATCACCGGCGCCTTCTGGGCATTCGACATGCCCTGGGTGCGGGGCAACCGCAGCGTGCTCATCGACGTGTGGGCGGCCGAGGATGGCATACGCTGCATCGAGGAAAACCGCTGCACCGTAAGTGGCGGCGCCACGCCCTTTTTGCAACAATTGCTGGATATGGCGCGCGGTAAGCCCGGCATGCTGGCCTCACTTCGCTTGTTCTTCTGCGGTGGCACCACCGTCTCGCCGGACCTGATCCGCCAGGCCAGCGCCACTTTTCCCAACGGGTTGTTTTTCCGCGCCTATGGCTCCACGGAGATGACCTGCGCCACGCTCGGCATCAGCAGCCGTGCGGAAACGCAATATGGTGCGGAAACGGATGGTGCGATTCGCTACCCGACAGAAGTGTGCATTGTTGACCCCGCGGGCGATGCGCCAATTCCCGATGGCGAGGAGGGCGAGATTTTGGCACGGGGTCCTGGCCTGTTCGTCGGCTATCTGCACGCGGCCGATAATGCCGACAATTTCGAACCCGATGGTTTTTTCCGCATGGGCGATCTGGGTTGCCGTGTGCACGGCAAGTACCTGGTCATCACCGGGCGCAAAAAGGACATCATCATCCGTTCGGGTGAAAATATCAGCCCCAAGGAAGTTGAGGACCTGCTCTACAACCATCCCGCTGTGGCGGAGGTGGCGATCGTCGCCATGCCGAGCAGTGTGACCGGCGAAAAGGGCTGCGCCTTCATCATTCCGCGCCCGGGGCAAAGTATCGATCTTGCCGAAATCCGCCGGTTTCTCGATGGCGAGGGGCTTGCGCGGCAAAAATACCCGGAGCATGTCGTTCTGGTTGACGACCTGCCGCGTGTCCCCTCCGGCAAGGTAAAGAAGGACGTTCTGCGCCTGCGCGCGCGTAAAATAGCCGAGGAACAAGCCGCATGACCGCATTGATCCGCTACGAGGAGCCCGCCCCGCATGTCGCCCGCATCGTGCTGGCGCGCGTGGAAAAGCATAATTCCATCAACCCGCAGATGATTTTTGAAGTGAACGACGCGTTCAGCCGCGCGTTGTATGACGATCAGATCAAGGTCATTATTCTGGCGGCCGATGGCAAGCATTTTTCCGCAGGGCACGATATTGCCGATTCGGTCGAGGATTATCAGGCCCGTGTGCAGGCTGAAGAACGCAAAGTCGGGCATTGGAGCGGCTTCCAGGAGCCGGGTACGCACGGCTGGTACGCCGCCGAGAAAGAAGCTTATCTCGAAACTGCCAGGCGTTGGCGGAATATTTCCAAACCCACCATCTGCGCCGTGCAAGGTAAATGCATTGCCGGCGCGCTTATTTTCGCCTGGGTCTGCGATATCATCATTGCTTCCAAGGAAGCGACCTTCTCCGATCCGGTCGTCACCTTCGGGGTCTCGGGTATTGAGTGGTTTGGCCACCCGTGGGAGCTTGGCGCGCGCAAGGCCAAGGAGTTTCTGTTCACCTCGGATAGCTGGACCGCGGAAGAAGCCTGGCGCCTCGGCATGGTCAATCATGTGGTGGAGAAGGACGATCTCGCCGATTTCACCTTGGAGATGGCGAAGAAGATCGCGGCCAAGCCGAGCTTCGCGCTAAAACTGGCGAAGGAGGCGGTGAACAAGACGCTGGATACCCAGGGGCAGGCGAACGCGATCGATGCGGCCTTCTCGTTGCATCACCTTTGCCATTCGCAGAATTTCCGCGTTTACGGCTGGGGCATGGACCCCACCAACGTGCCGAGCCTCGCCAACGTGCCGAAAAAGCCGGGCTAGGATTTCAGCCGCATCATCGCGGCAAACCCGCCATCAACGGCAAGATCGACGCCGTTGATGTAGCTGGCGGCGTCGCTGTTCAGCATCGCCAGTGCGGCGGCCTGCTCCTCGGGCGAGGAGCGGCGGCCGATCGGTTGGGCCACAGCGTCCACCGCGGCGCGCGGGACCCTGGTTTCGATCTCATCCAGCATTGGCGTCTGTACGGCACCGGGGCTGGTGCAGTTGATGCGGATTCCGCGTTGGATCAGTGCTGCGGATTGCTGCATCGTCCAGACAATAATCGCTTCCTTGGCGTAGCTATACGCGTTGCTGATACCGCTTATGCGCTGCTCCAGCCATGCCTGGCCGCCGGCAAAATCCGTTTGCATCAGTTCCAGCAATTCTGGCAGATGTTTGTGCCAGCCCATGCCGCCGTTGGAGGAGGTGCTCACAACAGCCCCCCCTTTGCCCATGCGGTCAAGCACGCGCTCGGCAAAATACCGCGTGCCGAGAAAATTCACCTTCAGCACATTAAGGGCTGGGCGGGTTGGTGGCAGCCCGGCGCAGTTGAACAATGCGTCCACGCGCCCGCTGAGTTGTGCCACGGCGGCGTCGATAGCACCCGGTATGGCAAGGTCGAGTTCGGTAAAATGTGTCATGCCGGAGCCGCCCGACTGAATGTCGAACCCGTGCACATGGGCACCGCAGTCGCGTAATAACGCCGCGGTGGCGCGGCCGATGCCCGAGGCGCATCCCGTGACCACGACATGTTTGTCAGCATAGGAATACATGTGCGTTTCCCTCCCCCCTTTTTTATTGTGATAGTGCAGACTTCGCCCCAGGCTTTATCCCGCGCGAAATAATCACCCGGGCGATCAAGCCCAGCTTTGCTTGAAGCTGATCGCCATCGCGCGCCAGTAATATGGGCTTGCAGGTGACAAGGGAGAGTTTTGGACAAGATACGGGACACTCTGGTGACCGGCCGGCCAAGTTTCGGCAGCTGGATCGCGATGGCGGATTCTGTCGCCGCCGAAGTGCTGGGCAAGGCTGGGTATGACTGGGCGATACTCGATACCCAGCATGGCGGCATAGGTTGGGATGATCTGCTGCCTGTGCTCCAGGCGCTGGATCTCGGGGGCACGGCGGGGCTGGTGCGCACCGGTTGGAACGATCCCGCCCAGATCATGCGTGCGTTGGACCTTGGTGCCGCCGGCGTTATCGTGCCCATGGTCTCCACCCCGGAACAGGCGCTGGCCGCGGCGCAGGCTGTACGCTACCCGCCGCATGGTATCCGTTCCTACGGGCCGGTGCGGAATTACTACGCAGCCGCAGGTGCCGTGCCGCGCGAGCCTTTGTGTTTTGTTAT
>JAMFRU010000032.1 GCA_026224875.1 Acidocella sp. | reverse complement strand
TGCAGCATGAGTCTGAGGGTTGTGCAATCATGGTTGCCAGTGCTGATTTGATGGCCGATGCTGCCATTGGTAAAACCCCTGTGCAGATCCGCGAGATTTTCGAGGCTTTTACTGCTACAGTGACCACGGGCACTGAAAACCCGGCGCTTGGCGAGCTTAACGCGCTTGCCGGCGTATCTGAATTTCCCTCCCGCATTGGCTGCGCCACTTTGCCGTGGCGCGCGCTTGAAGAGGCGATGCAAAATGTCTGATACTGATAAAATGATCCCCGTGACGACCTGGACGCCGGATGGTGAGTCCGCGCCGAAACTCTCTGAAGAGGCGGTGATTAATGCCATCTGCACGGTGTTCGACCCGGAAATTCCGGTGAATATCTATGAGTTGGGGTTGATCTATGCCGTTGAGATTGCCGAGAGCGGCAATGTGAAGGTGGAGATGACGCTGACCGCACCAGGCTGCCCATCCGCCCAGGAATTGCCGGAAATGGTGAAAGCGGCCATTGCAGCGGTGGATGGCGCTGGCGATATAGAGGTAGAGACCGTGTGGGATCCACCGTGGGATCCGAGCCGAATGAGCGAAGAGGCCCGCCTCTCGCTGAACATGTTTTGAGGTGAATGCAATGAGCACGACCACAACGCAAGCCAAACCCCGCCGAGAGCTGCCGCCGCTGATGCAGCTGTCGGATGCCGCCGCCGAACGGCTGCAAACGCTTTATGCCGGTGGGCAGGATGGCAAATTGCTGCGCATTTCCGTGAATACACGGGGCTGCTCGGGGATGTCGTATCAGATGGACTGGGTGGATGAGCCAGGGCCGACTGATGAGAAGGTTTCGAGCCATGGGTTGACGGTGCTGGTGGACCGGAAAGCCACGTTGTTCCTGATCGGGACGGTGATGGATTATAAGGAAGACAAGCTCACGCGGGGGTTTACGTTTGAGAACCCGAATGAGAAAGGCCGCTGCGGCTGCGGGGAAAGCTTTCATATTTAAGGCCAGGGGCTGTAACCCTGGCTCAGGTTGTAAAAGTTTTTGGTGCAGCTTTTTTCAAAAAGCTGCTTCTTTTAATCGCTTAAAATAACGCTAACCGGCACATGATCCGAAGGCTGACCCTTCGCCCGCTCATCCTTATGGATGGTCACGGACTCCAGACGCTCGGCCAGGCGCGGCGAGAGCAAAGCGTGGTCAATCCGCAGGCCGGAATTGCGGTCCCAGGCGCCGGCCTGGTAATCCCAGAAGGTGTAGAGTTTTTCGCGCGGGTGCAAAGCGCGCACGGCTTCGGTCAGCCCGGTGTAGAGCAGTGCGTTGAAGGCGGCGCGGGTTTCGGGGCGCACCAAGGCGTCGGTGGCGGGTAGGGCGCGGGGGGCGAAATCTTCGTCGGTGGGGCAGACGTTGTAGTCGCCGGCGAGGATGAAATCGGTGTCGTCCGCGATCATTGCGGCGGCGTGGGCGCGCAGGGCGGCCATCCAGCGGAGTTTGTAATCGTAGCCGTTGTCGCCGCCGGAGTTGCCGTTGGGCAGGTATAAATTGCCGATGGTCAGGCCGCTGCTGCGGATTTCCACGAAACGGGCGTGGGTGTCGTCATCGCCCATGCCGGGGAGTTTGGGGTGGAGGATTTCCACCGGGGCGCGGTGCAGGATGGCGACGCCGTTGTAGCTTTTCTGGCCGACGACCACGGCTTCGTAGCCCAAGGCAGAGAAAGCCAAAGCGGGGAATTGGTGGGCTTCGCATTTTATTTCCTGGAGCAGCAGGAAATCCGGGGCCTCGCGCTCCAGAAACGAACACACATGCGTTTCGCGCATGCGCACGGAATTCACATTCCACGTCGTAATCTTAGTGGTCATTGTTCAGTCAACGGAGAAAGACGTACCGCATCCACAGGAGGAGGTGGCGTTGGGGTTCTTTATCGCGAAATGCGCGCCCATCAGATCGTCGTTGAAGTCGAGCTGGGCGCCTGCGAGGAATTCCAGGCTTACGGGGTCAACCAGTACGGTGGCGCCGTCGTGGGCTACCACCACGTCGTCGGCGGCCTGGGCGTCGGTGAGGTCGAATTTATATTGCAGGCCGGAGCAGCCCCCGGCCAGCACTTCTACCCGAAGCGCTTTGGCGCCGGGCTCGGATGCCATGATTTCGGCCACACGCCTGGCCGCGGCGACGGATACGGAAAAGCTCATGCCCCTTATATAGCGCGCCGCTTGCTTGGAAGTAAGGGCTGCTTGGGCTAGACCCGGTACCATGGAAAAAGCCAAATATGCGGTCTGGGAGTCGCGCGGACGTTGTAATGAACAGCCGGATTCTGACGACCGGAGCCCCTGGCAGCGCGACCGCGACCGCGTGGTGCATTGCTCGGCGTTTCGTAAATTACAGTATAAAACCCAGGTGTTTGTAACGCGTGAGGGCGATTTTTACCGCACGCGGCTGACGCATAGTCTGGAGGTGGCGCAGGTGGCGCGCTCCATTGCGCGGGCTTTGGGGTTGGATGAAGACCTGACCGAATGCCTGGCTTTGGCGCATGACCTCGGCCATCCGCCGTTCGGCCATGCGGGGGAGGCGGGGCTGAACGAGGCACTGAAGGATTTTGGCGGGTTTGACCATAACGACCAGTCCTTTCGGGTTGTTACCCAGTTGGAGCAGCGTTATGCGGCGTTTGATGGGCTGAACCTGTCGTGGGAGGCATTGGAAGGCTTGGCCAAGCATAACGGGCCACTCAAAAACCCGCCGCCGACGATTGCGGCTTATGATGCGAAAAACCCGCTGGATTTGCATGGCCAGACTTCGGGCGAGGCGCAGATAGCGGCTTTTGCCGATGACATTGCCTATAACACCCATGACCTCGATGACGGGCTGCGCGCGGGGCTGTTCACATTCGAGGATATCGCCGATCTGCCCGTGATTGGCGATTTGTTGCGCGCGGCCCAGATGCTCACCAGTGCGGAAAACCGTATCCGCCATGAGCTGAGCCGGGCTGTGATTAATACGCTGGTGCATGACGCGCTGGTGGAGAGCAAGGCACGGCTCGGCATCCTCCAGCCGCAATGCGCCGAAGATATTCGCAATGCGCCTGGGCCGGTGATCGGGTTCTCGGAGGAGATGCGTAAGGCGAATATAAGGCTGAAGCAGTTTTTGTTCACCCGCATGTACCGGCATTGGCGCGTTAACCGGCAGTCGCATAAGGCGCAGCATGTTACTAAAACCCTGGCCGGGCTGCTGCTGCACCATCCGGAGCTGCTGCCCGATGACTGGCGCGAACGCGCCGGCCGTAAGGGCGATACGGAGCAGGCGGCCTCGGTTGTGCGCGATTATGTGGCCGGGATGACCGACCGCTATGCTTTGGATGAATTTTCCCGGTTGACGGACCCTTCTGTCCCTGCCTGAAAGCCTCGTATGTCTGAAGAGAATCTTTATGCCGCCTTGCGCGGTATCGTGCTTGCCGAATTTGCAGCGGTTGTGCCTGGTCTGGCGCCGGAGGTGCTGGCGCGCATCGAGGTGACGCCGACCAAGGATACGAGCCATGGCGATATGGCGTGTAACGCTGCGATGATCGCGGCCAAGCCGGCGGGCAAGAACCCGCGCGAGCTGGCGGCGGCACTTGTGGAGCGGCTGGCCGCGCGGCCGGAGATTGCCAAGGCGGAGGCCGCCGGGCCGGGGTTCGTGAACCTCACTTTGGCGCCCGCGCTGCTGTTGGCGCAGCTGCCGGTTATTCTGGCGGCGGGCGAGGCCTATGGGCGCGGGCAGGCGGTACGCGGGAAAATCAATATTGAGTACGTTTCCGCCAACCCGACCGGGCCGCTGCATGTTGGCCATTGCCGTGGGGCCGTGGTGGGCGATGCTTTGGCTAATCTGCTCGGTAAAGCCGGGTATGAGGTTTGTAAGGAATATTACGTCAACGATGCCGGGGCGCAGGTTATTGCTTTGGCGCGTTCGGCCTATGTGCGATATCTGGAGGCGCTGAAACTTTCGCCGGCGGCTTATATCGAGACCGTGCAAGGCGGCATGCAGTATGGTGGGGCGTATTTGATTCCCATAGGCGAGGCTTTGGCCACGCAATATGGCGATGCGTTTGCCGAGACGGCGGAGGCGCATTGGCTGCCGGTGTTCCGCGATTTCGCTGTCTCCAAAATGCTGGAGCTGATCAAGGAAGACCTCGCTGCTTTGGGCGTGGTGCACGATGTGTTTTCCTCCGAGCTGGCTCTGGTGGAAAACGGCGGGGTGGCGCGTGGGTTGCAGAGCTTGCGCGACAAGGGGCTGATCTATCGCGGCATATTGGAGCCGCCGAAGGGCAAAACCCCGGATGATTGGGAGCCACGCGAGCAGGAGTTGTTCCGGGCGACTGAGTTTGGCGATGACGTGGACCGGCCTATCGGGAAGTCGGATGGGTCGTTCACCTATTTTGCCAATGATATCGCGTATCATGCTGATAAGATGGCGCGCGGGTTTAACGCCATGATTGACGTATGGGGCGCGGACCATGGCGGCTATGTGAAGCGCATGCAGGCGGCTGTGAAGGCGCTGGCGACTGACGACTCGGCGCGACTCGATATTGTGCTGTGCCAGATTGTGCGGGTGATGAAGGACGGGCAGCCGTACCGGATGAGCAAGCGCGCCGGTACGTTTGTGGAATTGCGGGATCTGATCGAGGAGATTGGTGCGGATGCGGTGCGCTTCCTCATCCTGATGCGTAAATCCGATGCGCAAATGGATTTTGACCTCAATGCCGCGGTGGCGCAGACGCGCGATAATCCAGTGTTCTATGTGCAATACGCCCATGCCCGTTGCCGATCCGTACTGCGCGCCGCCCCGCCGGTGAATGCCGCCGCCGATCTCACGAGCCTGGTAGCTCCCGAGGAGCTGGCCATGCTGCGCCGGCTCATCACCTGGCCGCGACTCGTGGAACAGGCAGCCGAATCGCGCGAGCCGCACCGGGTGGCGTTCTTCCTCTATGAGCTGGCAGGTGATTTCCACGCGTTGTGGAACGCCGGGCGGGAGAATTCGAGTTTGCGTTTTCTGCAGGAGGACAGACCGGCCGAGAGCGCGGCACGTATCGCCCTTGTCGCAGCCACGGCCATCGTGCTTCGCTCCGGGCTTGCCGTGCTCGGCGTCACACCGGTCGAGGAGATGCGATAGGCTTGGCTCAGGACGAGGAAGATTTCTTCTACCAGCCGCAGCGGGGGCAGGGCCAGCGTCTTGACCCCGCGATCAGCCGTATTGTGCTTGCCGCCGGCGGGGTGACGATCCTTATCATTGGTGCTGCTTTTGCCTGGAGCGGGTTTCATGCGGGCTCGTTCGGGCCGCCGCCTATTATTAATCCGCCCGATTTGCCGTTGCGTGTCGCCCCGGCCAGCCCCGGCGGGCTGGTGGTGCCGGGGGCGGATGTGCCGATTATGTCCGGGTTGGCCGATAGTAACGCTGCGCCGCAGCTCGCGCCGCAAGGGCAGATGCCGGAAATTGCCCAGCTCGACCAGGCGGCGGGGCTGAACCAGCCGCCACTTGTTGCAGCACCCCCGGCTGTTGTGGCCGCTGTTCCGGCTACTGTCGCGCCGCCTGCCGCTGGAACGCCCAGCCCGGCGGCGTTGGCCGCGGCGGCCGCGGCACCCGCGACATTGGCTGCTTTGCCGAAAACGGGACCGGCGCAGGTACAATTGGCGGCGACGGTGGATGAGGGCGGGGCGGAAGCCGCGTGGGATGCGGCGCGGCGGAAAGCGCCGGATCTGCTGGCGGACAAAAATGCGATTATCCTGCCGGCTGTGATCAATGGCGCCAGTGTGTGGCGTGTGCGGCTTGCGGGGTTTTCCTCCGTGGCGGCGGCGCAGGCGCTTTGTGCGCAGCTCACCGCCAAGAGTGTGGCCTGCACGGTGCCGGGGTCATGAAGCCGGCGATCATCGGGATTGGCGGTAAGGCGCTGACGGAAAATGAGCGCCTGCTGCTGCGCGAGTTTGCGCCGCGCGGGGTGATATTGTTCGCCCGCAATGTTGAGAGTGTGATACAACTCTCTGATCTTAATGCAGAGTTGAAGGAGTTATTGCCGCCGGGGGCGATCCTTATGGTGGACCAGGAAGGCGGGCGGGTGGCGAGGATGCGTCCGCCGCATTGGCCGGAGCTACCGGCTGCCGGGACGCTGCAAACGGCGGAGGCGGCCTATAAGCACGGCCGCGCGCTGGGTGAGATGGTGAAATCAGTTGGGTTTACCATGACGGCGGCACCTGTGCTGGATCTGTCCATTGCCGGGGCGAGCGGGGTGATTGGCGACCGGGCGTTTGCCGGCGGGGCGGAGCAAATCGCGCTGCTGGGCGGCGAGATGGCGCGCGGGATTATGGATGAGGGGATTTTGCCGGTGATGAAGCATATACCCGGCCATGGGCGGGCTTTGCTGGATAGCCATTTGGATTTGCCGCGCGTGGCGTTGAATGATGATGAGGATCATCTGCCGTTTATCCGCAACAACAAATTGCCCTGGGCGATGACGGCACATATTGTATATGAACAATGGGATAGTGAGCGGCCCGCGACGATTTCGCCGATCGTTATCGGGCAGGTGATCCGGGGCAAGATTGGGTTTACCGGGCAGTTGATGTCCGATGATCTGGCGATGCACGCGCTGACTGGCACGCCGCGAGAGCGGGCGCTGGCGGCTTTGGCGGCGGGGTGCGATGTGGCCTTGTACTGCCCGGGGGATTTCGCGGGGAACCGGCAGATTTTGGAAAGCCTATGAGCGGCGCCTTACTGTATCTGGTGCTGCTGATCCCGGCGATGGTGTTTCATGAGGTGGCGCATGGCTATGTGGCGCATCTGCTGGGCGATGAGACCGCCAAAAATGCGGGAAGACTTACCCTTAACCCACTGAAGCACATTGATAGGTTCGGCAGCGTGGTGCTGCCCTTGATGCTGGCGGCCGGGCAGATCGCGACCATTGGCCACGTGCAGTTTCTGTACGGCTGGGCCAAGCCTGTGCCGGTCAATGCTTTGAATTTGCAGGTTAATGGGGTCAGAAACCCGCGCCGGTTGATGGCGATTGTCGCTTTCGCTGGCCCGGCAGTTAATCTGCTTCTGGCGCTGGCGGCGGGGTTTGCGCTGCATGGCGATGTGGGGTTGGTTTATCTGTTCTTTTTCATGCAAATCAATTTGTTAATTGGTATCTTTAACCTTATTCCACTGCCGCCGATGGATGGCGGGCGCATCGCCGTGGGCGTGTTACCGCTGCCTTTGGCGCGCATGCTGGCGCAATCCGAGCGGCTCGGGATTTTCCTGGTGCTGGGGCTGCTTTTCATATTGCCGGTGGTGATGCAGCAATTCGGGGTCAGGTTTGACCCGTTTCAGGATGCCATGCGCTTCATTCTGCCCTATGCCGAACATATCGTGCTGCTTGTGACGGGGAATTTGATTGGAAACTGAGGCGCTCGTCCTGCATCTGGAAGGTTTCGAAGGTCCGTTGGATCTTCTGCTGGAGCTTGCGCGCGCGCAAAAAGTTGATCTGGCGAAGATCTCTATCCTGGCGCTGGTCGAGCAGTTTCTCGCGGTGATTGAGGGGGCGCGGCGTGTGCGGCTGGAGCTGGCGGCGGATTGGCTGGTGATGGCGGCCTGGCTGACCTGGCTGAAATCGCGCCTGCTGGTGCCGCAACTGGGTGAGCCGGAGGATGCCGAGACCGCGGCCGAGATTTTGCAGGCGCGGCTGATTGATTTGCAGGCGGTGCGCCAGGCGGCGTTGTGGCTGGGCAAGAAGCCGCAACTGGGTTGGGATGCGTTTGCGCGCGGCCTACCGGAGGATTTGACCGAAACCGACCGCTCCAAGCTTCGGCTGGAAATGACGGGGTTGCTCTCGGCCTATTTGATGGCGCGGCGCAGGGCCGGGGCGAAGCTGCAATATAAGCCCAAGCCGATGCTGTATTTCTCGGTGCAGAACGCGCTGGAGCGGCTGGTAAAACTGCTGGGCTCGCTGCCGGATTGGTCGAGCCTTGAACAATTTCTGCCTGAGGGGTTGGAAGATGGCGTTCCCAGGCGTGCGGCGATCTCCGCCACCTTGATTGCCGGGCTGGAAATGGCGAAAGATGGGCGTCTGAATTTGCGGCAGGATGAGCGGTTTGGGCCTATATTGATGCGCAGCAAGATACCGGAGTTTGGGGCCAGCGATGAGTGACGAGATGATCCAGGGCCCTAGCGAAGCGGTGCTTGAGAAATCGAGCGAAGCGGTGCTTGAGACGCCTGGCGAGGTAATGTTTGCGGCCATGCGTCTGGCGGAGGCGGTGGTGTTTGCCGCCACCCAGCCGGTGACGCCGCGCGTGCTGACGCAATTGCTGCCCGATGATGCGGATGTGGATGCGGTGATGGCAGCCCTTACCGCTGCCTATGCCGAGCGCGGCGTGAACCTTGTTCAGGTGGCGGGGGGCTGGCAGTTCCGCACGGCCCCGGACGTGGCGCCGCATTTGCGTAAGGTGGTGGAGCTGCCGCGCCGCCTGCCGCGCGTGGCGATGGAGACTTTGGCGATCGTGGCCTATCACCAGCCTGTGACGCGGACGGAGATCGAGGAAATCCGTGGGGCGGCGCTCTCGCAGAACACGCTGGATTTGCTGCTGGAGAATGGGCTGGTGACGCCGCGCGGCCGTAAGGAAAGCCCGGGGCGGCCGACATTATGGGGCACGACGCCGGCGTTTCTGGCGCAGTTCGGGCTTAATGATTTGCGGGATATGCCCAGGCGCGAGGAGCTTCTGATTGATCCGACCGGCCCGGCGTTGAAGGAGCAGGCGCCGGTGTTGAGCCCCCGTGTGGAGGCGGAAGCTGGTACCGAGGCGGAAGCCGAAGCTGAAGCCGACTCGGAGATTGACTCGGACGACTCGGGTCTCGACTCGGTGGAAACGCCTGAAAACACCCCGCCGGAGGAAGAATAGGCTCCATGAAAATCAAATGAAGATTACCCGGGAAAATTTGCTGAACGGCAGTATGCTTGAGTTGCAGCGCCGGCACGCGAAAACACACCCGGATATGCATTGGCGCACCGAAGCGGAAATGGCCTCGGGGCTTGAGGAGGTGCTGGGCCAGCTCGGCACCGAAGATTTATGGGTGTTCGGCTATGGCTCGCTGATCTGGAACCCGGCGTTTGCGTTTGCCGAGGAGCGCTGCGCTTTGCTGCGCGGCTGGCACAGGCGGTTTTGCTTAAAAATGTATGCTGGGCGCGGCACGCTGGAGACGCCGGGGCTGGTGCTGGCGCTCGACCGCGGCGGGGCTTGCCGGGGGGTGGCCTTTCGCATCGCCGCTGCCGATGTACCGCAGGAGCTGGGGTTGCTGTGGCAGCGTGAGATGTATGGGGGCGCCTATAACGCGCGCTGGATAACCTTGGAGACCGCGGGCAATTGGAAGGGCGAGAAATTTCGCGCGCTCACTTTCGTGATCAACCATGCGCATCCACGCTATATGCCCGAGCTTTCGGTGGAGCAGACGGCCGCCCTGATTGCCACCGGCTGCGGCGAGCTTGGGAGCTGCCGGGAGTATCTGGAAAACACCGTGGCGCATCTGCTGGAGCGGGGCGTGCGGGATGCCAACCTGGCCCGCATCATGGCGGCTTTGCCCGCTTCACCTGGTTCGCTGAGGCCCGCTTTGCCGAAGCCGTGAGAGCCTGCTAGCAAGCGGCCATGTTTGGTTTTTCATGGGGCGAAATCGGGATCATCATGGCCGTGGCGCTGATCGCCATCGGGCCCAAGGATTTCCCTGTCGCGATCCGCACCGTTACCGGGCTGATGAAGAAGGCGCGCGGGCTGGCGGCTGAGTTCCAGGGCCATGTGGATGAGATGATGCGCGAGGCCAATATTGCCGATGTTGTGGGCGATATTAAAAAGGCCACCAGCGTGACGCATAATATTCCGGCGGCGATGGCGCGCACATTGGACCCCGATGGGCTGCTGCGGGCGAGTGCCAAGGATATGGATGCGCTGATGGCCAGGGCCGGCAATTTCGCGGCACCGGAAGAGGTGGAGGAGGCCCAGGCTGACGCGCCGCGCTTTATTCCGCCCGAGGCGGCGCGCAAGGCGCCCGTGCCGGCGTTTATTCCGCCCGGTACAAAGCGTTGGGGGTTTTAGGTGGTAGACGCGCCCCATGAGCCAAACGAGGAAGAGATGAGCGGCGCTGAGAGCACTGGCGGCGAGATCAATGACAAGGAAATGCCGCTGCTGGAGCATCTGGCCGAGCTGCGCAAGCGGCTGATGTGGTCGGTTGGCACGTTCCTGGCGGTGTTCATCGTGTGCTACCATTTTGCGCCGGTGCTGTATGATTTTCTGGCGGCCCCGCTGGCGCATGCGTTGAAGGCGCGCGGCGAGAAGCCAGAGCTGATTTATACGGCGTTGTTCGAGGCGTTTTTCACCTATGTGAAGGTGGCGGCGTTCAGTGCGGCGTTTATCTCCTTCCCCGTGGTGGCGACGCAGATATGGCTGTTTGTGGCGCCGGGACTTTATAAGAAAGAGAAGAAGGCGCTGCTGCCGTTTCTCGTGGTCACGCCGGTGCTGTTTTTCGCCGGCGGGGCGGTGGCGTATTACGGATTTTTCCCCATCATGTTCAAATTCTTCCTGTCCTTTCAGAACACCAGCCCCGGGGCGGATGTGCAGATTTCGTTGATGGCGAAGGTGAGCGATTATCTGACCACCACGATGAAGGTGATTTTTGCCTTTGGGCTGAGCTTTGAGCTGCCGGTGCTGCTGACGCTGCTGGGCAAGGTCGGGATTGTGACCTCCAAGAGCCTGAAACGGTACCGGCGTTATGCGTATGTCGGCTGTTTTATTGTGGCCGCGGTGCTGGCGCCGCCGGATGTGCCGAGCCAGTGCATGATGGCGGCGCTGCTGGTGGGGCTGTTCGAGATTTCGCTGTTTACCGTGAAGATGGTGGAGCCCAAGCGGGAGCCGGAAGATGCATGATATAAAGGCGATCCGCGAGGATGCGGCAGGGTTTGACGCGGGGTTGGCGCGGCGTGGGATTTTGCCGCTGAGTGCCGAGCTGCTGGCGATTGATGAAGAGTGGCGCGCTTCCGTGGGCAAATTGCAGGAGCTGCAGGCGCGGCGCAATGCCATGGGCAAACGCATTGGCGAGGCCAAGCGGGCGAAAGAGGATACCACGGCACTTGAGGCCGAGGGCTCTGGTATACGCGGGGAGATGGAGGCGCTTGAGGCCGATGTGCCGCGGATGGAGCTGCTACTGCGCGATGCGCTGGCGAAGATACCCAATTTGCTGGATGAGGTTGTGCCCGAGGGGCGCGATGAGGCTGCGAACAAGGTTGAGAAGATTTGGGGCACGAAGCCCGATTTTGCTTTCACGCCCAAGCAGCATTTTGAGTTGGGCGAGGCGCTCGGGCTCATGGATTTTGCGGCTGCCGCAAAGATCGCGGGCTCGCGTTTCACCGTGTTGAGGGGTGCATTGGCGCGGTTGGAGCGGGCGCTGGGCCAGTTCATGCTCGATGTGCATACCGCCGAGCATGGTTATAGCGAGACCATCGTGCCGTTGCTGGTGAATGAGGCCGCTGTGTTCGGCACCAACCAGCTGCCGAAATTCGCCGAGGATCTTTTTATCACCACGGACGGGCGGTATTTGATCCCGACGGCTGAGGTGTCGCTTACCAATCTTGTGGCGGGTGATATTTTGCCGGCGGCGCGGTTACCGATGCGTGTGACGGCACTGACGCCATGTTTCCGCTCCGAGGCGGGCTCCGCCGGGCGCGATGTGCGGGGGATGCTGCGCCAGCACCAGTTTACCAAAGTCGAGCTGGTGAGCATTGTGGCGCCGGAAGAATCCGAAGCCGAGCATGAGCGCATGACGCGCTGTGCGGAGACGATTTTGGAGCGGTTGGAGTTGCCGTACCGGCGCATGCTGCTGTGCGCCGGGGATACCGGGTTTGGCGCGGTGAAGACCTATGATCTGGAAGTTTGGGTGCCGGGGCAGGGGACTTACCGGGAGATTTCCTCTTGCTCCAACACACGGGCGTTTCAGGCGCGGCGGATGAATGCGCGGTTCCGGCCGGGTGAGGGCAAGCCGGAGTTTGTGCATACTCTTAATGGCTCCGGCGTGGCCGTGGGGCGGGCGCTGATTGCGGTGCTGGAGAATTATCAGAATGAGGATGGTTCTATCGCCGTGCCGGCGGTGCTGCGGGCGTATATGGGCGGGCTGGAGATGATTGCGGCTGGCTAAAGTTTTTGTAGAACAATCTCGATTGAGCCGCGGATTTTGCTGTTGAGGCTGGGAATTTTGCCAGCGGGAACCCGCCAGGGGCCACCAGTTTTATAGTCGATTATACCGGTGATGAAGCGGGGGGCGGCGCCAAAACGAACGACAGCAATGGCCTGCGGGTCGCTGGCAAGGCAGCGTTCCGGTTGGTCGGCGTCTTCATGGTCAAATGGCTGCAAAATGATGTCATCGGCAGGCAGTAATGCCTTGCAGCCGGTGCTTTCTATGAATGCCAGGCCTGCTGCCGTTACCGCGCTGCAGAAGGGGACGCCGTAAAAACTGCCGCCCCGGCGTTTTTGCTGCTCTGCCCACCAATCGTTTTGCCAATCCTCATAGCCAAACAGCATGCCTTCAAGGCGTTCGTAGGTTTCGTTCCAACCTCCCGTCTTAGGGGCAGCGGCCCAAATTAGCTTCATGGCCTGGATGAGCCACTCTTCGCCTTTGGGTGTGTAATACCAGTCATCTTAGCCTCTGACACACGCCCATCCCCTTGTTCCGATTGAAATGATTCTGGCTGGGTCGTTGACCAAGAAGAGCCATGCCTGTTTGCAAGCTTCGAGCATTGCCTCGTAGCT
>JAMFRU010000031.1 GCA_026224875.1 Acidocella sp. | reverse complement strand
TAGCTACGAGGCAATGCTCGAAGCTTGCAAACAGGCATGGCTCTTCTTGGTCAACGACCCAGCCAGAATCATTTCAATCGGAACAAGGGGATGGGCGTGTGTCAGAGGCTAAGATGACTGGTATTACCTGTTACGCATTGAAACCCAACCGGGCCGTTACGTGGTTTTGCCGTGGATTAACGCCAAAGCGCAGGCAAACGCGGTGTCCGCATCCATGTCTGTGGTGTCGATCAGCGTGGCGTCGCGTGCCATCATCAGCGGTGCGGCGGTGCGGGTGCGGTCGGCTTCGTCGCGGGCCTGCACGTCGGCGATCACCTCGGCCAAGGCCACGGTTTCGCCGCGTGCGCAAAACTCCTGGTAACGCCGCTGCGCCCGTGCTTCCACGCTGGCGGTCACGAAAAGCTTAATATCCGCCTGGGGGAAAATGATCGTGCCGATGTCGCGCCCATCGAGCACCGCGCCATGCGCCGTGCCGAAATGGCGCTGGAAATCCAGCAGGGCCTGGCGCACGGCGGCGATGGACGCCACCTGGCTCGCCGCTTTTGAGGTCGCGGCATCGCGCAGATCGTTGCGCGCCAGATCGGCAGCACTCAGGCTTTGCGCCGCGGTCAGGGCGGTGCTCACATCTTCGGGGTTACCGCCGGCTTCCAGCACGCGCTTGGCGGTGGCGCGGTACAATATTCCGGTATCGAGATAGGGCAGTTGCAGAGTCGCGGCGATCCGTTTCGCCAACGTGCCCTTGCCGGCCGCCGCCGGCCCATCGATGGCGATGATCATGACGTTGGTCCGTGCACGATACTCACGCCGCCTCCATCTTCGCGCCCAGCCCGCGCATCAGGCGCAAAAATCCGGGGAAGGAGGTGTCGATAAACCGTGCATCGTCGATCTGCACCGGCCGCCCCGTCACCTGGCCCAGCACCAGCGCGCTCATCGCCAGCCGGTGGTCCATATGTGTCTCCACCAATGCGCCGCCGGGCAGGTTGCCGCCGCCATGGATGATCAGGTCGTCATCCTCGATTTCCACATGCACGCCATTCACACGCAGCATTGCGGCGGTGGCGGCCAGCCTGTCGCTTTCCTTTACCCGCAGCTCATGCAGGCCGCGCAGCCGCGAGGTGCCTTGCGCCGCGGCGGAGAGCACGGCGAGAATCGGATATTCATCGATCATGCTGGGCGCGCGCCGTGCCGGCACATCCACCGCGCGCAAAAACCCGGTATAGGTTGCGGTGATATCGCCCACCGGCTCACCACCCTCGATGCGCTCGTTGCTCACAGCCAGCTCTGCCCCCATTTCGCGCAACGTGGTGAACAACCCGGTGCGCAGTGGGTTCAGCCCCACGCCGGTCACGGTTACGCATGAGCCCGGCACCAGCAGAGCTGCCGCCAGCGGAAACGCGGCTGAGGAGGGGTCGCCCGGCACCGTTACATCCGCCCCGCGCAGTTCGGGTTGGCCAGTCAGGCGGATCACCCGGCCCTGGCTGGAAGCGGGCCCTGCGGCTGTCACCTCGATGGTCGCGCCGAAATGCTTCAGCATGTTCTCGGAATGGTCGCGTGTGGGTTCCGGCTCCTCGACAATGGTAATCCCCGGCGCATTCAGCCCGGCCAGTAAAATAGCCGATTTAACCTGCGCCGAGGCCACCGGCAGGCGGTAGTTTACGGGCAAGGCATCGCGCGCGCCGCGAATCGTCAGCGGCAGCCGCCCGCCCTGGCGCGCATAAAACTCTGCACCCGTGGCCCGCAAAGGCTCGATCACCCGGAGCATCGGGCGTTTACGGAGCGAAGCATCCCCGGTCATCACCGAATAAAAATCATGCGTGGCCAGAATCCCCGCCAGCAGCCGCGCCGCCGTGCCCGAATTGCCCATATCCAGCACATCCGCCGGCTCCGTTAGCCCGCCGATGCCGCGACCCGAGACGATCCAGTCTGCCCCATCACGCACAATCTCGGCACCCAGAGCCCGCATGGCGGTGGCGGTGCGCAGCACGTCCTCGCCCTCCAGCAGCCCGGAAATACGCGTCCGCCCCACCGCCAGCGCGCCGAACATCAAGGCGCGATGGCTGATCGATTTATCGCCGGGTACGGCAATACTGCCGGTAAGCGGCTGGGCGGGGCGGGCGGCCTGGTGCGGCCGGGGCGTGGTGGACTGCGTTAAGGACTCCATGGCGCGCGCTTAGCACGGGCTGCACGGTTTGACATAGCGTGTTGGGCATGGCATCGCGCCGCCCTTAAGCTGTACTTAGATCAGACCCGAGGGTGAACATGGCGAAACCGGAACTTGGCGAAAAACATACCTGCGTGTCCTGCGGCACGCGGTTTTTCGACCTTAGCAAGCAGCCTGCTGTCTGCCCCAAATGCAGCACCGAGCAACCGGCCGAGCTGCCGCGCCTAAAGCGCGCCTCTCCTCTGCCGGAAGAGACGAAGAAAGTCGTCAAACCCGTGCTGGATGGCGATGATCTCGACGTCGAAGTGCCGGATGCCGATGACGACGAGGATATTCTCGACGATGACGACAGTCTCGATGATGGCGCCGATGTGATCGACGCCGATATCGAGGTACCGGCGGAAGGCAATGACGACGAACGTTAAGATTTAATTTTGGCATGATAAAAAACCCGGCTCAGGCCGGGTTTTTTAATGAGGCAATTTCAGTGAGCCGGGATTTCAGTGAGCCGGCGTCGTTTCTGCCGCCGCCGCCGCCGGGGGGGGCTTCCACGCCAAGGCCGGTTTCATATGCGCGATATGCTTGGGTGCGGCCCAGGTGCCCAGCACCAGCAAGGTCGCGCTCACCGGCGGCTGCACCTGGGCCGGTGTAAACGTGAGGCGCAAAGCCTGGGCGTTGTCGTACAGATCGATACCGCCGCTGCCATCCACATGGCCAGAGGGCCCGTCCAGGCTGGCGGAGGTTAAGGTGCAATTGCCGTTGGCGAGGGTCATAGCCAGGTTGAGGCTGGTGAATTTGGTGGAGCCGCTCACCAGCGCCTTGTAGAGCGTATGCACGGCATCCGGCGTGCCCAGCGCGTCGCCGAAAGCTTGCAGATTGAACCCGTGCAGCACGCCTTGTTTGGCGTTCAGCGTGGCCGTGCCGCCCAAGGTTGCCACCACGCTTTTAAGCCCATAGCCGCTGGCTGTCAGCGTGGCACTGGCATCGAGCTTGCCGGTGGGGATGGGGTAGGGGAAGGCGATTGGCAGAGCCAGGCTGCTGGTGTCGATATTTTGCGCCATGAGCTTGGCCGTGAAGGCGGGTGCGGCGGTCGCACTCAACGTCATGCCCAGGCTGCCCGAAAAATTGCCGCCGCCATATTGCGCCTGCGCCACATCCAGCGTTGCCCCGCTGTTGGACCAGCTGAATGTGGCGGCACTCGGCCCCAGTAGTGGATTGCCGGCATAGATGACCTGCTGGGTGCTGAACGTGAGCTTGCCCTGCAGCGGCAGGCTGGTGGGGAACTGCATCCCGATAGTCATGGGTGGGATCGCGACGTTCTGGGCGCTGATCTGCCCCGTAAAGACCCCCTTATTCGCCATCACCTGGCCGCTGGCATTCAGCGCGCCGAAGGAGAGCACGAAATCATTGAGCCCGTATTGGTCCGCCGAGGCGGTAAACCGCGCCCGCAGCGAGGCTGAGCCCGCACCCGGGAACACCAGCGCCTGGTCCCAGCCGAACAGCCGCGCAACCAGCCGCGCCTCGGGGTGCTGGACCGAGAGCGCGCCCGTGGCACTCCCATGCACCAGGTCGATGACCGGCGAGACCGTAAAGGTGAACTCCCCCAGCCGCGCCACGGCACTGGCGGAAAGCGCGTTCGCCGGCCCGCGCGCGGCGAACAGCACGCTGAGGCGCGGGGAGAGCATTGCCGCCGGCGGTGCGTAGGTTGCGGGGATCAACCCGGCCAGAGGCGTGGCGGAGGGGAGGTCGATAAAACCCTGTGCCGCGTTAACCCTGCCATCGGCGTCGAGCGCAAAGCTCCCCGCCGCCAGCCCGCCATATAAATTGGCTGAAACACGCCGGACATTCAGCGTGCCGTCCAGCGCCGCATCCACGGCGAAATCGGTGAGTTTTACCGGCCCGGCTTCGGCTTTTGCCGCTGTAATCTCAAGCTCGGCGGTAAACGCCCCTGGCGCCGGCTGCCCGGCCCAGGCGGTAAGGGGGCCAACTGCCAGATGGTCGAATTTCAGCTGCCCCGCCATGTGGTGCTGTGTCAGCACCACATTGCCGGTTAAATGGTCGGCGCCGAGTGTTCCGGTAAGCCCCTGCAATACCGGTTGCGCCGTGGTGCCGGCCAGCGTGGCGGTAAAATGGGCTGCCGGCCAGTTGGGCAAAGGCGGCAGATGATAGGCGGCCAGCAAGGCGGTATCATCAGGCACTGTCAGGCTGAGCTGGCCCGAGAGCTGGCCGCCGCCCGCGATTGCCCCGGACCCGGCCAGCGTACCGCCGCCCGGCAGGCTCACATTCAGCGCCTTGACGCTGGTGCCGCTTGGCCCGGTGCTGATTGTAACATTCAGCGCCGGGAAATTCTGCCCCAGCAGGGTTACGGCGCTGGCATTCAGGGTGATGTCGGCGGGAACGGATGCGGCCCAGGACAGCAGCGGGGCAGGCAGCGTGGCCCATTGGTCAAAATTCATGTTTTGACCCATCAAATCGGCGGTCAAAGCCGGCTTCACCAGGCTGAAGACGGCACTGCCCGAGAGGGTTTCATTCCCCTGCGCCAAAGCCAGCCTGCCGAGGGAGAGCTGCATGGCATTGGCACTGAGATCGGTGCTGGCGGTGATTTTGCCCGGGAGGTTGGCGGTAAGTTGCCCGTTGATCACGCTGGCATCGCTCAGCGCGCCGGTGAAATCGGCGCTTACCGGCGTGGTGCTGGTGTTTCCATTACTGGTCTTGCCATTACTGGCCTGTGCAACACTGGCCTGAACCGCCAAAGGTGCCGCGCCATCCAGCCCGGTGCGGCCCAACGCGACGCTCAGCGTTACCATCTGGCCCAGCAGATTGCCGTTGCCGGAAACACTCACCGCCCCATCGGGCCCGGTGAACAGATCCGCGCTTACTTTGGTGAAGGACTGGCCGCCAAGGCTGATGCTGGCGTTGGTGAAATGCGCATGCAGGGCCGCCAGCCAGGGCGGCGGTGCCACGGCGCGCGGGCCGCCCGGCAGAGGCCAGGGGAATTTTATCACCGGGCTGTCGAGGTTCAATGTCTGCACCGCCAGCTGGCCGCGCAGCAAAGCGGGCAGCGCGATATCCAGTGCCAAAGCTTTGGCGCTGATCACCTCATTGTCCGGCCCGGCGATGGTGATGCGTGTCGCGGTCAGCCGGGGACGCGGCAGAAGCTCCAGAGTGAGTTTGCCCTCGATATGCACCTCACGCCCGGTGAGGGCCGAGGCAAAGCGCTCCATGGCCGGGCGGTGGCTTTGTGACGCAACGAAGCCCGGCAGCGCCAGCAGCGTGCCTAGGCCGACGGCCGCGATGACGGCCGGCACGAACCAGAGGAGTTTTTTACTCAAACGAACCATACCCGCCGCCGCCGGGCGTTTCGATGATGATGGCATCACCCGCCGCCAGTTCTGCTTCGGCACGGCCGGGGAGGGCGGTTAGCGTTCCATCCGCGCGCTCGACGAATTGCGCGCCGCACGCTCCGGGCATGCCGCCCGCTAACCCGAAAGGCGGGATGGTACGGCGCGACGCGGTGATGGTGGCTGTCATGGGCTCTAGAAACCTGATTTTGCGGACAACGCCATCCCCACCGTGAAATTTTCCTGGCCCGCCTGAGCCGCGGCGGATGGAAAACGCTTCTACCCGCACCGGATGGCGCAGCTCCATGACCTCGGGATCGGTGATGCGGGTGTTGGTCATATGCGTGTGTACGGCCGAGCAGCCGTTGAAGCCCGGGCCAGCCCCGGCGCCGCCGCAGATGGTCTCGTAATACTGGTGCTTGGCGTTGCCGAAGAGGAAGTTGTTCATGGTGGCCTGGGCGGAGGCGCAGACTCCCATGGCGCCGAGCAGTGCCACGGTGACAGCCTGGGACACCTCGGTATTGCCCGCGACCACGGCCGAACCGGGTGGCGGGGAGAGGAAGCTGCCCTCGGGGATGATGATGGTAAGCGGTTTCAGGCAACCCTCGTTGAGCGGCAGTTCCGTGCCGGCCAGACAGCGGAAGGCGTAGAGCACGGCGGCGGTGGTTACGGCCCGGGGGGCGTTAAAATTATTGGGGCCGGCGGCACCGGTGCCGGTGAAGTCTACTACGGCGCTGGCGTCGTCATGGTTGATTTTCAACGATATTTTTAGCGGTGAGCCGTCGTCCATGGTGTAATCGAAGCTGGCATCGGTCAGGCGCAGAATCGCCGCACGGGTCGCGGCTTCGGCGTTGTCCATCACATGGCCCATATAGGCCTGGACCACCTTCCAGCCATAACGCTTTGTTATTGCGGATAAAGCCTGGGTGGCCGTGGCGTTGGAGGCGATCTGCGCCTTGATATCCGCGACATTCTGCTCCGGATTGCGCGCCGGGTATTTTGCGCCGGCCAGCACATCGCGGAATGCCTGCTCCTGAAATACACCGGCCGAAAGAAGCAGGAGGTTATCAATCACAACCCCTTCTTCTTCCAGGATTTTTGAGAACGGCGGGGTAGAGCCGGGGGTGAGACCGCCGATATCGGCATGATGCCCGCGGCAGGCCGTGAAGAAGCGGATTTTCGCGCCGGCCTCATCAAATACGGGGGTAATGACTGTAATATCAGGTAGATGCGTGCCACCGGCGTAGGGGTTGTTTAGCGCGACCGCATCGCCAGGGCGCAAGGTATCGCCGCGCAGGTTCAGGACGTGGCGGACGGAAGCACCCATGGCGCCTAGATGCACCGGCACATGCGGGGCGTTGGCGACGAGATTGCCGTCCGCGTCGAAAATCGCGCAGGAGAAATCCAGCCGCTCCTTGATGTTGACGCTCTGCGCTGTGTTGCGCAGCACCGCCCCGGCCTGCTCGGCGATGGCCATGAAGAGATTGGCGAAAAGTTCCAGAAATACGGGATCGGCTTTGGCCGAATCCGCGATTACGGCGTTTTCGCGCGCCGCAATGCGGGTCAAAATACAATGATTTTGGGTGGTTATCTCCGCTTCCCAACCCGGTTCCACAATGATGGTGGCAATTGCCTCCTGCAACACCGCCGGCCCGGAGATTTTGCTGCCTGCGCCCAGCGCGGCTCGGTCATACACCGGCGCGTCATGTGTCTGCCCGCCGGAGGTGAGGCGCGATATCGCTAGGGGGTCGGGCAAAGGCCCGGCGGCGATCTCGGGTTCGACGAGGGGCTCGCCGGGCGCGGACGCTTCCACCAGCACCGTGTCCACGACCAGGGTTTTTTCCGGCGTGGTGAAGCCGAATAGGCGTTGATGTTCGATGGTGAATGCCTCAGACATCTTTTTGAAACTACATAATTTTATCGGCAGCGCCGTGTCGGTACCGGCGTAGCGAAGCAGGATCGTGGTGGTATGGCTGACCGCGGCATCCGGGTTTTGCGCCAATAAAGCCGCTTTGGCCTCAGTGGCTAGCCGGGCGGCAATGGCGGCAAGCTCCTCTTTGGCCTCCGGGACAAAAGGAATTTCAACACCTTGTTCACGTAATATGAGAAAATCGGACAGGCCGATGCCGTAGGCGGATAGCACCCCGGCGAGCGGGTGCAGAAACACTCGTTCCATGCCAAGCTCGTCGGCGACGGCGCAGGCATGCTGCCCGCCCGCCCCGCCGAAGCAGACCAGTGTAAAATCAGCTGGGTTCAAGCCCTTCTGCACCGAAATCTGGCGGATGGCCTGCGCCATATTGGCATTGGCGATGGCCAAAAACCCCTCTGCCAAGCGTTCGGGGGTCTGCGCCGTGCCGGTGGCCTGTCCTACCTCCGCCGCCAGGGCGTCAAATTTCTCGCGCACCACATCCGCATCCAATGGCAGATCGCCATTGGGGCCAAAGATTGCGGGGAAATGCGCGGGCAGAATTTTGCCGAGCAGCAGGTTCGCGTCCGTCACCGTAAGCGGGCCGCCCTTGCGGTAGCAGGCCGGGCCCGGATTTGCGCCCGCACTCTCCGGCCCAGCGCGTAGCCTGGCGCCGTCGAAGCTGAGGATGGAGCCACCGCCGGCCGCCACGGTGTTGATGGCGAGCATCGGCGCGCGTAGCCGTACGCCCGCAATCTCGGTCTCCAATGTGCGCTGGTAGGCGCCGTCATACAGAGCAACATCCGTGCTGGTCCCGCCCATATCGAAGCCGATGACGGACGAAAAACCCGCCGCCGCCGCTGTGCGCACCGCGCCCACAATACCGCCGGCCGGGCCGGAGAGGATCGCGTCCTTGCCCGTAAAATGGTCGGCGCGGGTCAGGCCGCCGTGCGACTGCATGAAGTACAAAGGCGGGGGTTGGTTTGCCTCCCCCTCCGATTTGTCAGAACTGCTCAATCCGGCGGAAACCTGGGCGATGTATTTTGTCAGCACGGGTGAAAGATAGGCATCGGCGACGGTGGTATCTGCCCGGGGCACCAGGCGCAGCAAAGGGCTGGCGACATGCGAGAGAGAGATCTGAACAAATCCGGCCTCGGCCGCGAGCAGGCCGAGGCGCTGCTCCAGAGCGGGGTGCTTCCAGGCGTGGATCAGGGCAATCGCCACGGATTCGATGCCGTCTTTCCGTGCCTGGCGCAGCAACGCGAGCGCCGCCGGCTCATCGAGAGGCTCGATCACCTCGCCGTTAATGGCGACGCGCCCGGCCACCTCGGCCACCTGCGCGTAGAGCATTGAGGGCAGGCGGATATCGAGGTCGAACAGGCGCGGCCTGGCCTGGTTGCCGATGCGCAGAAGGTCGCCAAAACCCTTGTTGACGAGCAGCAGCGTGGGCGCACCTTTGCGCTCCAGCAGCGCGTTGGTGGCTACCGTCGTGCCCATCTTTACGCTGCCGATGACGCCGGGAGGGATGGGCTCGGCAGCGCCCAGGCCCAGAAATTCCCGTATGCCGGCGATGGCGGCATCGTCATAGCGCTCGGGGTTTTCCGAGAGCAGCTTTTTGGTGGACAGACGCCCTTCCGGATCGCGTGCAACGATATCGGTGAACGTGCCGCCACGGTCGATCCAGAACTGCCAGTCCATATTCACATCCAGGATTCTTGCGCTGTTTGATGTCCGATGTTTGGGTTGGGTTCAAGGGCGGGAGCATGTTAGGTTGGATACATGAGCTATTGGGGCAAGTTTATCGGGGGCATGGCGGGCTTCGCCATGGGTGGGCCGGTCGGTGCTTTATTCGGTATGGCGATGGGCCATGCCGCCGATCAGGGCAAGTTTCAGGGTGTCGCCAGTTTTGCCGGGCGGGCCTTGCCGTTCGACCCGGCGCATCTGGCGGGAATGCTGGGGCGGCGGGACCAGGTGTTTGCCATCAGCGTGACCGTGCTGGCGGCTAAACTGGCCAAGTGCGACGGGCCGGTGAGCCGGATCGAGATCCAGGCGTTCCGCTCCAGTTTTTCCATCCCCGAGGGCAATGTGGCGACGGTAGCGCGGCTGTTCGACCAGGCGCGGGATAGTACCGATGGGTTTGAGAGCTATGCCACGCAGCTGGGTCAGACATTCTCGGACGAGCGCGGGATTCTCGAGCAGGTGCTGGGCGGGCTGTACCAGATCGCCCGGTCGGATGGGCCGGTTAATCTCGCCGAGGCGGAATTTCTGTCGCGCGTGGCAGCCGCTTTCCGGCTGGATGAGGCGGCGATGCGCCGGGCTTCGGGCGGTGCCGTGGCGGGACCGCCGGCTGAGGATTCGTATGTAGCACTTGGGCTGAAGCGCGGTGCGACGGCGGATGAGATAAGGGCGCGCTGGAAGCAGTTGGTGCGTGAGCATCATCCGGATGTGTTGGCGTCCCAGGGGGCATCGGCGGCACGGGTGAAAATAGCCTCGGATAAGGTGGCGAAGATCAACGCGGCGTATGACGCGATAAAGCGAGACCGGCGCCTATGAGTCATAAAGTTTTTTTGGTGCCAGTTTTTGTTCACAAAAAGCGGCAAACCTTCTCGCGCCCAAGTCCATGATCTTTGCCCCGTCACCCAACATCGACGAGCGCGAAGGCCCGGTAGAGTTCCTGGTGATGCATTACACCGGCATGCCGGATGCGCAGTCGGCCATTGATCTGCTGTGCTCGCCCGCCGCCAAGGTCTCGGCGCACTACGTCGTGGATGAGGACGGCACGGTTTATTGTCTGGTGCCGGAGGAAAAACGGGCTTGGCATGCCGGGATTTCGTACTGGCGCGGGCGCAGGCTGCTCAACGATGCCTCCATAGGGATAGAGATCGTTAATCCAGGGCATGAATGGGGTTACCGGGCGTTTCCCGACGTGCAGATGGCGGCGGTGGAGGCTTTGGCTGCGGGGATTATGCGGAGGCATCCCATCCATCCGCGCGATGTCGTGGCACATTCGGATATCGCGCCGAACCGCAAGCAGGACCCCGGGGAGTTGTTCGACTGGCGGCGGCTGGCGGAGGCGGGGATTGGCTGCTGGAACAATTTATTTAGCGAATCCAAAGATTTCTGGGGCGATCTATCGGCGATCGGCTATGATGTGAGCCTGGCGCCGGCGGATGTCATCCGCGCGTTTCAGCGGCATTTTCTGCCCGAGCATTTGAGCGGTGAGGAAGATGGGCCGACAATGCGGCGCGCGGCGGCGATACGGGCCTTGGTTGACCCGCCTTGGGCGCGCGGGTAGGAGGCAACCTCCAGACGGTTGGACGGCCGCTGGCAGGTGCAAAATCCTGCTGGAGGAAAGTCCGGGCTCCACGGAAAAACGGTGCCGGATAACGTCCGGCGGGGGTGACCCCAGGGATAGTGCCACAGAAAACAAACCGCCTTGGTCCGCCAAGGTAAGGGTGAAACGGTGCGGTAAGAGCGCACCGCCTCTTTGGTAACAGAGAGGGCAGGGTAAACCCCACCGGGAGCAAGACCGAATAGGGGCGGCCGGCGTTGTGTGCTGGAGCCTGATCGTCCGACATTTAGCGCCGCTTGCGCGACAATGGAGGGCGTGAATCAGTCTCCCAAGTATACGAACGCGGAGGTTTTCCGGCTCGCCGCCCGGGTTGGTTGCTTGAGGCGGGTGGTAACATCCGTCCCAGAGGAATGGCCGTCCAGCGCCCGCTCGCTTCAGTGAGGGGGGTGTGGACAGAACCCGGCTTACAGACCGTCTGGATTTTCTGCCATCGGGAATGGTGGCGGAACAAAACGGCAACACAGTCCACTGATATAGCGGGATTTGCCTCGAAGATGCTGGCGAGTCGTGCAGCGATTCGCACATCGATTCGGGGGCGGTTTGGGGCCGATTCTCTTTGACGCGGCACGCCAGCACATGGTAATGGGGAAGAAATCCACGATTTCCCATAAAATGGTGAAAGTAGACGCCTCACGGCCCCCGATGAAACAGCTCTTTGGCACGCATGAGAACAGGCTGGACGGGAAGGGGCGGGTATCCGTGCCGGCCGCGTTTCGCAATGCGTGGAAGGGTGATGCTGATAAGAGCGATGCCGAGATGACGCTGATCCTGCGCCCATCGCTGATCGCCGGCTGCATCGAGGGCTGGCCGCTGCCGAACTACGCCAAATACGAGGCCGAGTTGGCCGCCATGGCTGAAACCGACCCGGACCGGCAGGGGTTTGCCACCAAGATTTACTCCGATGCGGTGGAACTGGAGCTGGACGGGCAGGGGCGGATCATGCTGCCGGACCATCTGGTCGCCGAAGCGCAATTGGGCGAGACGGCGTGTTTCCTCGGCCGGGGCACACATTTCCATATCTGGGCGCCCGAGGCGGCGAAGGCATTTCTGGAGGCCACGCGCGCTTTGGCGCCGCGCCTTACTTTTGGCGCACCGGTGCCACAAGCTGCGCCGAAAGATGCACTATGACGAATTATTCACACACGCCCGTGCTGCGAAATGAAGCGGTGGACATGCTCGCCACGCGTGATGGCGCGGTATATCTTGATGGCACTTTTGGCGGCGGCGGCTATGCGCGTGCGATTCTCGACTCGGCGGCCTGCACACTGATTGCGATTGATCGCGACCCCGCGGCGGTTGCGCGGGCGCAGGATTTTTGCGTTGAGTATGCTGGCCGATTTGTAATTTGTGAAGGCCGGATCAGCAATCTTAAGGAGATTCTGGAATCGCGCGATGTGACCGCGCTCGATGGCGCGGTGTTTGATCTCGGTGTCTCATCGTATCAGATCGATGACCCCGCGCGGGGTTTCTCATTTCGCAATAACGGGCCTTTGAACATGCAAATGGGCAGCAGCGGGCGCGATGCGGCGCAGATTGTTAATCTTTGCCCCGAATCCGAACTTGCAGATATTTTATACGAATATGGCGACGAGAAAGCCTCGCGGCGGATTGCGAAAGTGATCGTCGAGCGGCGGAAAGTCCAAAAGTTCGAGACGACGTCGGATCTAGCCGGCGTGATACGGAGTGTTGTGCGACCGGATAAATCGGGCATCGACCCGGCGACCAGAAGTTTTCAGGCGCTGCGCATCGCGGTGAACGAGGAACTGTCCGATATCGAGGCGGCACTTGTGCAGGCGGCGGCGATGCTGCGCCCGGGCGGGCGGCTGGTGGTCGTGAGCTTTCATTCGCTGGAAGACCGGATTGTGAAGAAATTCTTCGGCCAGGCCTGCGGGCGGGCGCCTGGTGCCTCGCGCCATGACCCGGCGGGTTTTGCCAAGCCTGTGGCGGCGGATTTCCGGCTGCTGACGAAATCGGCCGTGGTGGCGAGCGACGCTGAGATGCGCGCCAACCCGCGGGCGCGCAGTGCCAAATTACGGGCGATGGAGAAACTTGGGGAGAAACTTGGCGGGGAGCTGGCGGCATGATGATCATCCGGCCCTTCACGATTGTTTCCGGCATGATGTTCGTGCTCTCGGGTGCCATGATGTTCGTGGTCAAGCACCAGAGCCAGGCGCTGGATTCGCAGGTTTCGGACATCAACCAGGCGACGACGCAGGATGTGCAGGGGATTCGCGTGTTGCAGGCGCAATGGGCGTTGGAGGCGGATCCATCGCGGCTGGCCTCGCTCGCCACGCAATTTACCGGGCTGCAGCCGATGAAGCCGGGGCAGCTGATGACGATGGCGGCTTTGGGCACCAGCCTGCCGGCGCCGGGCGCCAAGCCGCCGGGCAGCAATCCCGAGGACCCCGTGCCGGCCTTGCCACAACTGGCGGCCGCAGCACCCGCTCCGGCGGCGCCTGCCGTAGCGCCCCCGCCGGTGCAGACTGCGGCAGTACAAGCAGCCGTGCAGACGGCTGCCATTGTGCCGTCCGCCGTTGCTACACAAGCAGCCGCGCCGGTGGCCCGGCAGGCCCCGGTGCATGTGGCGTCCGTATCCGAATCCGAGATCGCACCGGCTGCTCCGGTGGTGCCGCATCATCATGTGGCGCCCGAGCGTGTGGCCCGCGCGGCCGATGTCGAGCATCACGTGCCCGCACCGCGGCGCGAGATGGGCTCTTCCGTGTATCTGGCCGCGGCCTCCGGCCCCGCGCCGGTGCATGCCATGCCGATGGGCGCGCAGCTGGTGCCGGTACGCGCCGTGGCCCGCCCCGCCCCGGTTGATGAAGAGGATAGCGGCTCGCTGCTCGGCATGGCGCAAGGCGGCAGTCAGTGACCTTGACGCTGACGCCGGGCGATAGGCCGCCCCGGAAGGCTCTGGAGAAGCGCAAGGGTGCGCCGTCGCGCGGCGGCGCCACGCCGCTGATGGAACATGTGCGCGTGACCAGCCCGGAGCTGGATACGCGCGTGGCGCTGGATAGGGCGCGCAAGCGTATCCTCATCGCCGCCTGTCTGTTCATCGGACTGTACTTTGTGTTGGGGCTGAAACTCACCTGGTCCACCGTGGTTGACCCGAAACTGCCCTCGGCCGCGCAGATTGCGGCGATGCAGCCGACTTTGAGTGTGGCCCCGCCGCCGCCCAGCCGTGCCGATATTACCGACCGCAACGGCACCATATTGGCGGTTTCCCTGCCCGGTGCGGCACTTTTTGCCGACCCGCAGCAGGTGCCGGACCCGGCCGCCGCCGCGACCCTGCTGGCAAATGCGATGCCGGGGATAGATGCCGCCGCCATGGCCGTGAAACTGGGCGATGGCGTGCCGGTGCCCAAGCGCAAGGAGTTTGTTTATCTCGACCGCAAGCTGACGCCGCAGGAAGAGCTGGCGGTGAACTCGCTCGGCATTCCGGGCGTGTATTTCGAGAATAATGAGAAGCGCCATTACCCGGATGGCGATCTCGCCGCGCATATTCTGGGCGGGGTGAAGGTGGATAGCGATGGCGTTGCCGGTGTTGAGCAGTTTTTCAACAAGCGGCTGACCAATGATCCGGCGCCGCTGGCTTTGTCCATCGATGCGGGCATTCAGAGCATCGTGCATGACGAGCTGGCGTCGGCGGTGAAGGAGTTTCAGGCGCCGGGCGGTTGCGCTATCGTGATGAATGCGCATACTGGCGAGATTCTGGCGATGGTCAGCCTGCCGGATTATGATGTGAACAGTTACGGCTCGGCTGTGCCGAATGACCAGTTCAACAAATGCGTCAATGGCACCTATGAGCCGGGTTCGGTGTTCAAACTCCAGACCGTCGCCATGGCGCTGGATAGCGGCATGGTGCATTATTGGGATTATTTTGATACCACGCATCCGTTAAAAGTCGGGCGCTTCCATATTACCGATTTCGAGCCGGCCAACAGCTGGATGTCGGTGCCGGAGATTCTCAACGTATCGTCCAATATTGGGGCGTCGCGCATTGCCACTATTTTGGGGCCGAAGATCGAGCAGGATTGGTATACGCGGCAGCAGTTTTTCCAGCCGCTGAATATTCAGCTCCCCGGTCCGCCGAAACCGCAGTTTCCATCGTTCAATAACTGGGGTCTGGCGGCGACGATGACGGTATCGTTCGGCGCGGGCATCGCGATTTCGCCGTTGCAGCTGGTGACTGCCGTGTTGCCGATTGTGAATGGCGGCATACGCTACCAGCCGACCTTGCTGGCGGTGGACCAGAACGGGCCGCAGCCGGCTGGTGTGCGCATTATGCAGCAGAGCACCAGCGACATGATGTGCAAGCTGATGACCAATGTGGTGCTGTTCGGTACCGGCAAGAACGCGGCGGTGCCGGGCTATGTGGTGGGCGGCAAGACCGGCACGGCGCAGGTGGTGGGGCCGCATGGCGGATATTTGAAGCACATCAACAACGCTTCGTTCATGGCGGCCTTCCCGATGGAGAACCCGCAATACGTTGTATACGTGCTGGTGCTGCAGCCCAAGCCCGATGCCACGACCTACGGGTTTACCACCGGCGGTTATATTGCCGCACCTGGCGTGGGGCGGATTATCGCGCGCATTGGGCCGATGCTGGGGATTATGCCGGCTGATGGCGAGCAGCTGGCAGCACTTGACCAACGTTTAACAGTTTCGCTGACGCCGGGCACGCCGCCGGGCCAGCGCGGGCTTGGGCCGGGCAATCCGTTGCCGCCGGGCGCGAACCCGTTTGCCTATATGCTGATGGGCGCCACCCCGCCGGCAGCACTTGCCACGAGCAGGACCGGGGCGGCTGTGCCCAATGCGGTTGGTGGTGCGGCGGCACAGCCCGCGGCGGCGCATGCGCATCGCAAGCATGACGGGGTGATGGCGCCGGTCTCGCCGATGCTGGGAAGCCATGTAACGGAACGGGAGATGGGCGATGGTGTCTCCTGAGATGCTGGGCATTACAGGCATAACGGCGGATAGCCGGGCGGTGCGGCCTGGGTTTTTGTTTGCGGCACTCCCTGGCGTGAAGGCGGATGGGCGTGCGTTTATTGCCGAGGCCGTGGCGCGCGGCGCGGCGGCGGTGCTGGCGCCCGAGGGTACGCAATGGCCGCCAGGTGTGCCGCCGCGCAAGCTAATTTTTTCGCCCGAACCACGGGCCAAACTGGCTGAGTTGGCGGTGGAGCTGGCGGGGCGGTTGCCGGAGCGTCTGGCGGCGGTAACCGGGACCAATGGCAAGACCAGCACGGTCGATTTTTTGCGCCAGATTTTTGCGCTGGCTGGGCGGCGCGCGGCTTCCATCGGCACCCTCGGGGTGGTGGCGCCTGGGCGGGCGGTAACGGAAAGCCTGACCACGCCGGATCCCGTAACCCTCGCGCAAACGCTTGCCGAACTGGCGCGCGATGGCGTGAACGATGTGGCCATGGAGGCATCCAGCCACGGCTTGGAGCAGCACCGGCTGGACGGGCTGCGGTTTACCGCCGCCGGATTTACCAATTTTACCCGCGATCATCTGGATTATCACGGCAGCATGGAGGCCTATGGCGAGGCCAAATTGGAGCTGTTCACGCGGCTGATGCAGCGTGGCGGTGCGGTGCGGGTGATGGCGGATATCGCGCCAAGTATTTTGCTCCGGGCCAAGGCGATTGCAGCGTTGCAGGGGCTGGATTTTGAGGCCGTGACGCTGGAGCGGGTAGAGCCGCGCCCGGATGGGCAGTTGGTTGTGAGCGGCGGGAAGACGGTGGAATTGCATCTGCCGGGCCGGTTCCAGGCCGATAACGCCGTGCTGGCGGCTTCGCTGGCTGAAGCCTGCGGTGTGACTGGCGCGTTTGGATATTTGCCCCAGCTTACCGGCGTACGCGGGCGGTTGGAGCGGGCTTTGGTGCTGCCCAATGGTGCGGCCGCCTATGTCGATTACGCGCATACGCCCGATGCGATTGCGCGCGTGCTGTCAGCACTTCGCCCGCATGCGACCGGGCGGCTGCATATCGTGTTCGGCGCCGGTGGTGACCGCGATGCCGGCAAGCGTCCGCTTATGGGTGCCGCGGCAGCGCAGGGCGCGGATTTTTGTATCGTTACCGATGACAACCCGCGCAGCGAAAACCCAGGGCTAATCCGTGCGGCGATTATGGCAGCCTGCCCGGGCGCGCGTGAAATCGGCGACCGGCGTACCGCGATTGCGGCGGCACTAGCGGATTTACAGGCGGGTGACGTGCTGGTGGTGGCCGGTAAGGGCCATGAGCAGGGGCAGATTGTGCAGGGCGAGGTAATTCCCTTCGATGACGCCTCGGTGATCCGCGATCTCGGCGGTGCGGCATGAGCGCGCTTTGGGCGGCGGCTGAACTGGCTGCGGCGCTGGGCGTGGCGCGTGGTTGGGATGTTTCCGGCATCAGCATCGATACGCGTATCTTACAGCCGGGCGATCTGTTCGTGGCCCTGCAAGGCGAGCGCGATGGGCATGATTTTGTCGCGGCGGCTTTTGCCAAGGGTGCGGCGGCGGCACTGGTGTCCAGGTCGATGCCGGGCAATGTGATTGTGGTGCCCGATACACTGAAGGCGCTGGAGCGTCTGGGCGCTGCGGCGCGAGCGCGGTCGGCGGCGAAAATCGTGGCGGTAACCGGGAGCGTGGGCAAGACCACAGCCAAGGAGATGCTGCGGCGAATGCTCTCTGGCTTCGGCGAGGTGCATGCGGCCGAGGCTAGTTTCAACAACCATATCGGCGTGCCGCTCACCCTCGCCCGGATGCCGCGGGATGCTGCGTTCGGCGTGTTCGAGATCGGCATGAACCACCCCGGCGAGATCGCGCCGCTGGCGGCGCTGGTGCGGCCTGATGTGGCGATCATCACCTGCGTGGACCGGGCGCATCTGGGGTTGATGGGCTCCGTTGAGGCGATTGCGCGGGAAAAAGCCAGTATTTTTGCGGCACTGGTGCTTGGCGGCACGGCGGTTATCCCCGGCGGCACGGATTTTTTGTCGCTGCTGCGCGCTGCGGTGCCCGCAGGCGGCCGTGCTCTGGTGTTAGGCGAAGAGGCACCAGCCGATGCATATATCGAAAAACGCATGATGTGGGCTGAAGGCTCTGAAATCACCGCCAATATTGCCGGCGCAAAAGTCACGTTCGGCCTTGCCACGCCGGGGTTGCATATGGCGATGAACGGGCTCGCCGTACTCAGCGCCGCCGTAGCCTTGGGGCTGGATTTAGCGCAGGCCGCCGCGGCATTGCACGGGTTCACCCCCTACAAAGGCCGTGGCGAGCGGCAGGCGCTGACATTGCCCGGCGGCCGCAAAATTCTGCTGCTGGATGAAAGCTACAACGCGTCCGGCGCCTCGATGCGCGCGGCCTTTGCCGTGCTGAAATTGCAGCGCGGGCGCCGCGTGGCCGTGCTGGGCGACATGCTGGAGCTGGGCGATTTCGCTCAAGCCGAGCATCTGGCGCTGCGCCCCGCATTGGAGGACGGCGCCGATGTCGTTTTCACCTGCGGGCCCTGGACCAAGGTTTTGTTCGACTCGCTGCCCCCCGCCAAACAGGGGGCGCATGCGCAAACAGCCGCTGCCCTGGCCCCTGTGATGAAATCCGCCCTTGCGGATGGCGACATCGTTTTGGTCAAAGGCAGCTACGGCAGCCGGATGCGTGACGTGATCTCTGCTCTGGAAAGTCCCGGCTGATGTTTTATTGGATCCTCTTGCCTCTGGCTGGGTATGTGCATTTCTTCAACCTGTTCCGGTACATCACCTTTCGTGCCGGTGGGGCGTGTCTTACAGCGCTGGTGATCAGCTTCTGGCTCGGGCCGCGCCTGATCCGCTATTTGAAATCCGTGCAGCGGCATGGCCAGCCGATCCGCTCCGATGGGCCGGAGCGGCATCTGGTGGAGAAAAAAGGCACGCCGACCATGGGCGGTGTGCTGATTTTGCTGGCGCTGGGATTCTCGGTGTTGCTGTGGGGCGATCTCAGCAACGGTTTCGTATGGGCGACGATGTTCGTTACCTTCGGCTACGGCGCCATTGGCTTTGCGGATGATTATTTGAAGCTGACGCGGCGCAATACCAAGGGTGTTTCCGGCCGGGTGCGGCTGCTGGGCGAAAGCGTGGTCGGGCTGATTGCCGCTGTGTGGATGGTCTACTTGATGCCGCCGGGCATCGCCACCGATCTGGCTTTGCCATTGTTCAAGAATTTGCTGATCCCGTTTGGGTTTTTATTCCCTTTCGTGGCGTTGTTCGTGATGATGGGCGCGGCCAATTCGGTGAATTTTACCGATGGTCTGGATGGGCTCGCCACGGTGCCGACGATGGTTGCCGCGGCGGTGTTCTCGCTGATCGCGTATCTCGTGGGGAACAAGATTTTTTCGGGCTATCTGGAGCTGCATTTCGTGCCCGGTGTGGGCGAGCTGGCTGTGTTCCTCTCCGCACTCATTGGCGCGGGGCTTGGGTTTTTATGGTTCAACGCGCCGCCGGCCGCCGTGTTCATGGGAGATACCGGTTCGCTCTCGCTCGGTGGGGCTTTGGGCGCGGTTGCGGTGGCGACCAAGAATGAGATCGTGCTGGCGATTGTCGGCGGGCTGTTCGTGGTCGAAACCATCTCGGTCATCGTGCAGGTGTTCTGGTACAAGCGCACGGGGCGGCGCGTGTTTCTGATGGCGCCGTTGCACCATCATTTCGAGAAGAAGGGCTGGGCGGAGCCGACGATCGTGATCCGTTTCTGGATCATCTCGATGATTTTGGGGCTGGTGGGGCTCGCCACGTTGAAAATCCGATGAGTATTTTTGCAGGCTCGCGTTTTGTGGTTGTAGGGCTGGGGCGGGCAGGGATGCCGGCGGCCGAGCGGCTGCGCGAGCTGGGCGCGGACGTGTTCGTGTGGGATGATTCTGAGGCTTCGCGTGAGGCGGCCTCCGCGTTTATTGTTGCCCGGCCTTCGGAGGTTGAAGGGCATCTCGATGCTGTCGTGCTCTCGCCTGGGATTCCGCATAAATTGCCGCAGCCGCACCCCGAAGCCGAATGGGCTTTAGCGCAGGGCGTGCCGGTACTGACCGATGCGGAATTGTTGTACCAGGCCGTGCGCGGGTTAGGCAGCCAGGCGCGTTTTGCCGGCATTACCGGCACCAATGGCAAATCCACCACCACCGCTTTGCTGGCGCATATTCTCGATGTGGCCGGTATACCCAATGCCGCGGGGGCAAATCTCGGCCCAGCCGCGTTAAGCCTGCCGATTCTGCCGGATAACGGCGTGTATGTGCTGGAAATGTCCAGCTATATGTTGGAACGAATCGCGACACTGCGCTTCGATGTTGCGGTGATGCTCAATCTCTCGCCCGATCATTTGGAACGGCACGGGGACATGGCCGGCTATGCCGCCGCCAAACGGGAGATTTTTGCGCGCCAGGATGAGGGCTGCACGGCGGTGATCGGCATTGACGATGCCGAGTCGCGCGAGATGGCGGCATGGCTGCGGAACGGCCCGGCGCGCGTGGTGGAAATTTCCGGCGATGATATTGCCGAGCTGAAGGTGAAGTCGCTGCCCGGCAAGCATAATGCGCAAAACGCCTCCGCCGCCACGGCGATGGCCCGCGCCTTGGGTGTGGACTGGGGCGCGATTGCGCAAGGAATTGCAAGCTTCCCAGGCCTGCCGCACCGGCAGCAGGAGGTAGCTTTGCGCGGCGGCGTGCGCTTTATCAACGACAGCAAGGCGACCAATGCCGATGCGGCAAGCCGCGCCATGGGTTGCTACGAGCGCTTTGTGTGGATCGCTGGCGGCGTGGCGAAAGCAGGCGGGATCGACGATCTGGCACCGTTTTTTCCGCGTATCGAAAAAGCGTTTCTGATCGGCCAGGATGGGCCGGCGTTTGCATGGCGCCTGGGCGAGGCCGGTGTGGCGCATGAGAATGTCGAGACGTTGGACCGCGCCGTGCCCGAAGCTTTTGCGGCTGCGGCGGCCTGTGGCGTGGTGCTGTTCTCGCCTGCCGCGGCGAGTTTCGATCAATTTCCGAATTTTGAAGCGCGCGGCGAGCGTTTTGCCGCTTTGGCGGGGGGGGAATAATGCCGCCTCTGTCTCGCGCGGATAACTCATTCATCGGCAAATGGTGGTGGAGCGTCGATCGCGTCACCATGCTTGGCCTCGCCGTGCTGCTGGGCATCGGTTATGTGCTGGCGCTGGCGGCGATGCCGGGGTTCACGGCACATCTGTCGGACCCGCATACGGTGGCGATGCTCAAGCAGATACTGTTCCTCGCCATGGGCGGCGGAGTGATGCTGGGTATGTCGATGCTCTCGCTGCGCCAGGTGAAGCTTACAGCACTCGGCCTGGGCATTAGCTTCTTTCTGCTTACGGGCTTTACGCTGGTGCATGGTACCGAGGTGGATGGCGCCAACCGCTGGCTCGCGTTGCCGGGATTCACTGTTCAGCCCTCGGAATTTTTGCGCCCGGCTTTCATCATCATCTCTGGCTGGTGCATTGCCGAGGCCAGGCGCACACCGGGCTTTCCGGGCAAGCGCGCGGCTGTGGGTGTGTATCTGCTCACGGCACTGCTACTGAAAATGCAGCCTGATATCGGCATGACCTTTCTGTTCACCATGGTCGTGCTGGCGCAGTTTTACCTCGACGGCATGGACATGAAATGGATCGGCGTTGCCGCCATTACCGTGCTGCTGGCGCTGGTCTACGCGTTCTTCTTCATCGCCCATGTCCATACGCGCGTGATGATGTTTGTGAACCCACCCTCCGGCAGCCAGGCACAAACGGCGCTGGAAGCTTTCGGCAATGGCGGCGTGTGGGGCTTGGGGCCAGGCGAGGGGCAGGTAAAACATTGGCTCCCAGACGCGCGCGCGGATTTCGTGTTTGCCGTCGCGGGCGAGGAGTTTGGGCTGTTTTTCTGCGCTTTCATCATTCTGGTATTCGCTGCGATTGTGCTGCGGGCGCTGGTGCGGCTGCTGGGTGAGTCGAATTTGTTTGTCGTGTTGGCGGCGGGCGGGTTGATTATCGCCTTTGGGTTGCAGGCGTTTGTGAATATGGCGTCGTCGCTATCGCTGATCCCCACCAAGGGCATGACCCTGCCGTTCATCTCCTATGGCGGCAGTTCAGCGCTCGCGATTTCGATTCAAATGGGATTTTTGCTGGCACTCACGCGCCGGCGCCCCAAGGCAGAGATGTCATGAAGGCGCTGGTCCACAGCCCGGTGGTGATTGCGGCCGGCGGCACGGGCGGGCATTTTTTCCCGGCCGAGGCGCTGGCGGCTGAATTACTGCTCCGTGGCGAGCGCGTGGTGTTGCTAACCGATGCACGGTCCGGCGGGCTGGCCTCGCCGGTGTTTGCGCAAGCGGAGCGGCATGTGGTTTCGGGCGCGGGCCTGTCCGGCCGTGGCGTGAAGCGTGCCGTGCAGGGGGCATTGGCGCTGGCGCGTGGCGTGTTCGAGGCGCGGCGGATTTTGCGTGATGTGCGGCCCTCGGTGGTGGTGGCATTTGGCGGCTATCCTTCGGTGCCGCCGGTGCTGGCGACGGCGATGCTGTTTGGCAAAAAGCCGCGCGTGATCCTGCATGAGCAGAATGCAGTGCTGGGCCGTGCGAACCGGTTTTTGTCGCGTTATGCGGATCTGCTGGCTTTGAATTTTCCGGGGACATTGGCTGTGCCTAAGGGCGTTGCGGTGCAGGTGGTAGGCAACCCGGTGCGCCCGGCGATTGCCGCACTGCATGGGCAGGTTTTTACAGCCCCGGGCGAGCGGATTGAGCTGCTGGTATTAGGCGGCTCGCTGGGCGCAAAAGTGTTTGGTACGCTGGTACCAGAGGCGCTCGCGCTGCTGCCGGCGGCGCTGCGGATAAGGTTGAATGTGACGCAGCAATGCCGCAAGGAAGAGATTGAGCAGGCCCGGCAGGTTTTTGAGGCCGCAGGCATCGCGGTGGAACTCTCGCCTTTTTTCACGGATGTGGCTTCGCTTCTGGCCAAGGCGCAGCTGGTAGTGGCGCGTGCCGGTGCCTCCAGCGTCGCGGAAATCGCCGCCGCAGGCCGCCCCGCGATTTTTATTCCGCTCCCCAACGCCATTGACGACCATCAGCGCGCCAACGCCGATGCGCTGGCGGCAACAGGGGCGGCTTTACGTCTGGACCAAGCCGGGCTTACGCCTGAATTATTGGCTGAAAAGATTGAGACATTGTTGATGGATTCTGGGCTTTTGACGAAAATGGTGGCGGCTTCGGCGGCGTATGGGCGTGTGGATGCGGCGGCGAAGCTTGCGGATTTAGTGCTGGAAGGAGTGCCGGCATGAGGGCGCTGCCACTTACCATCGGGCCGCTGCATTTTGTCGGTATTGGCGGCATCGGCATGTCGGGCATTGCCGAGGTGCTGCATGAGCTAGGTTACGAGGTGCAGGGCTCCGATTTATCCGAGAATGCCAATGTTTTGCGGCTGCGCGCGGCTGGCGTTCCCGTGGCCATCGGGCATGATGCGAAGAACCTGGGGGCTGCGCAGGTGGTGGTGATTTCCACCGCTGTGCCCAAGGATAATCCCGAAGTGATGGCGGCGCGCAAGAAGCTTATCCCCGTGGTGCGGCGGGCGGAAATGCTGGCCGAACTGATGCGGTTGAAATGGGCGATCGCCATTGGCGGCACGCATGGCAAGACGACGACAACCTCGCTCGTGGCGGCGGTGCTGGAAGGGGCGGGGCTGGACCCAACCGTGATCAATGGCGGCATCATCAACGCCTATAATTCCAACACGCGGCTGGGTGCCGGCGAATGGATGGTGGTGGAAGCCGATGAATCCGATGGCAGTTTTCTGCGGCTGCCCGCCGTAATCACCATCGTGACCAATATGGATCCGGAACATCTCGACCATTGGGGCACCAAAGAGTCGATGGAGGCCGGGTACCGGCAGTTTGTATCGAACATACCTTTCTATGGTTTTGCGGTGCTGTGCATCGATCATCCGGCGGTGCAGCAGATGTTGCCCGTGCTTTCCGATCATCGCGTGATTACCTACGGTTTTTCGCCGCAGGCGGATGTGCGGGCTGAGCGGATCATTTCCTCGAAAGATGGCGCGAGTTTCGAGGTAAGGCTCTCGGATCGCATCTCGGGCCGGGCGCGGCGGATCGGTCCGTTCAAGCTGCCGATGCTGGGTAACCACAACGTGCAAAATGCGCTGGCGGCGATTGCGGTGGCAACCGAGATGGAGATTGACGAGCAACAAATTAAAGTAGCACTTGCCGCGTTTGCGGGCGTGAAGCGGCGCTTTACCAAAACGGGCGAGACGGGCGGCATTACCGTGATCGATGATTACGGGCACCATCCGGTGGAAATTGCCGCCGTGCTGAAGGCGGCGCGCCAGGCGGGTGCGCGCGATGTTATTGCCGTGGTACAGCCGCATCGTTTCTCAAGGTTGCAGAGCCTGTTTGAAGAATTTTGCACCTGCATGAATGATGCCGGCACGGTGATCGTGGCCGATGTGTATGCCGCCGGCGAACAGCCAATCGAGGGGATCGACAAGGATGCGCTGGTCGAGGGGCTGCGCGAGCGCGGGCACCGGCAGGTGGTGCCGCTCTCCGATCCGTCGCATCTGGCCGAGATGGTGCATGCGATTGCGCGGCATGGCGATTTTGTTATTTGTCTTGGGGCTGGCAACATCACCCAGTGGGCGGCGATTTTGCCGGCCCAGCTGGCCGAATTGCAGAGCGCCTCGAAAGGCCGGCGGTGATGATGGCAGCAATTATCCCCACCGTGCGCGGAAGGTTGCAGGAAGGCGTCGCGTTGGCGCCGCTCACCTGGTTCCGCGTCGGCGGTCCGGCGGAGTTTTTGTTGCGCCCGGCCGATGTGGATGATCTGTGTGCGTTCATGCGCGAACTGCCGCTGGAAATGCCGATTACGGTGATCGGGGCGGCATCCAACCTCATCGTGCGCGATGGCGGGATCAACGGCGTCGTCATCAAGCTCGCGCGCGGTTTTGGCGATGTGGTGGTCGAGGCCGATGGCGTGATTGCCGGGGCGGCTGCGGTTGATGTTACGGTTTCAGAGTACGCAGCCGAGGCCGGGCTGGCGGGGCTGGAGTTTTTATCGGGCATTCCCGGCACGATAGGTGGTGCTGTGGCAATGAATGCCGGTGCCTATGGCGGCGATATTGCTGGCGTGCTCGATTGGGTAGAGATCGTGACGCGGGCAGGCGAATTGCTGCGCGTGCCGGCGGTGGATCTGGGGCTTTCCTATCGCCATGCGAACCTTCCCACGGATGCGGTTGTGGTGCGCGCGCGTTTGCAAGCGCGGGCGGGCGAGGCGGCGATGATCGGCGCGCGCATGGCGGAGATAAAAGCCAAGCGCGAGAGTACGCAGCCGGTGCGCGCCCGTACAGGCGGTTCGACCTTCGCCAATCCGGACGGGCAGAAAGCCTGGGAGCTGATCGATGCAGCCGGGTGCCGCGGCTTGACCATGGGCCAGGCGCAGATTTCTGAATTACACTGCAATTTCCTGCTGAATTTGGGTGATGCGACCGCTGCGGAGCTTGAAGCGCTCGGAGACGAGGCGAGACGGCGTGTGGCCCAACAATCCGGCGTGGAACTGCGTTGGGAAATTAAGAGAATTGGAGTGAAGGCCTGATGCGCGTCGCGGTATTGCATGGCGGGATGTCCGCCGAACGGGAGGTTTCACTCCGCTCCGGCGCGCAGGTGATGGATGCGCTGCGCGTGGCCGGGTTTGAGGTTGTGCCCGTGGTGGTGGGGGACGATCTGGGTGCGTTGATTACCGCCCTTACACCCAAACCGGATGCCGTGTTCAATGCGTTGCACGGGCGCTTCGGCGAGGATGGCACGATCCAGGGCATTCTGGATTATCTTGGTATTCCCTATACACATTCGGGCGTGCGTGCCTCGGCCATGGCAATGGACAAGGCCGCGGCCAAAGCCGTGTTTGCCGCCGCAGGGCTTCCGGTGGCACCCCATCGCATCATCGATATCGCCGAGCTTGCCGACCATGATCCGCTGCCGCCGCCTTACGTGGTGAAGCCGGTGAATGAGGGGTCTTCGGTTGGCGTGTACATCGTGCATCCTGGTGATAACCGGGGGGCTGAGATTGTAGCGAACTGGCATTTTGGCCCGGCCATGGTGGAGCAATATATTCCCGGCCGCGAACTGACCGTGGGCGTGCTGGAAGACCGCGCTTTGGTAGTGACAGAGATCATCGCGCGTGAAAAATTCTATGATTATACCGCAAAATATGCAGCGGGTGGTTCGCACCATGTGCTGCCGGCGGAAATTCCCGACGAGATTACACAGGCGGCCAAGAACATTGCGGTTGCAGCACACCGGGCGCTTGGTTGCCGCGGGGCGAGCCGTTCGGATTTGCGATACGATGAGGTAACGGGGCGTTTGGTGCTGCTGGAGGTGAATACCCAGCCGGGTATGACATCGACTTCGTTGCTGCCGGAACAAGCCGCGCATGAGGGCATGGATTTTCCCGCCCTCTGCGCCTGGATGGTGGAGAGGGCGCAATGCCGCGTGTAGATACCATTAGCCCGATGGGGGGCGCACCGCCACGCCGCAATGCGCGGAACCGCAAACCGGCGCCGCGCCAGGACCGGTTGACGCAGCGCGCGCTGTTTTTCCGCCGTGTGCGAAAAAGCCTGAGGCCGGGGCTGTGGCTTCTGGGGTTTGGTGCGATCGTCGTCATTGGTTCGGAATTGTTCCGTACTCTGCCGGCCGTCATCCCCACGGCCGCACCGGCTGCCACGCCGGCACCGGTGCATCACCACCGCTTCGGGCTGGCTTCGCTTGCGGCGGATATGGGATTGCGAATCGAGCATGTGCAGGTGAGCGGTGCCGATAGTCTTGACCCGGCCTCGCTCAATGCTGCCATCGGCGTGCAGCCGGGCGACCCGGCTTTGGGCTTCTCGCTGGCCAATGTGCAGGCCCGCGTGGCGCAATTGGGCCCGGTGCAAAGCGTTACGGTGGAGCGGATTTTGCCGGACACGCTGATTGTGAACGTTACGGCACGTGATCCATTGGCGATCTGGCAAACAATCAGCAACGGCCAGCCGCAATTCGTGCTTATCGACGGGCAGGGTGCGGTGATCGACAACCAGGATGCGTTGGCGGCCAAGCGGCGCGAGCCCGGGCTGCTGCTGCTCTCCGGACCCGATGCACCGCAATTTGCCGCTGTATTGTTGGAAGAACTTAAAACGGTGCCGGTGGTGCTGGCGCATGTGTCGGCAGCGCAGCGCGTGGACGGCTTGCGCTGGAATTTGATCCTGAAGGACCAGACAGTGGTGAAACTGCCGAGTGAGAACGAGGCCGCGGCCATCGGCCAGCTGGCGGCACTGCAGGCTTCCATGCAACTGCTCGACCGGCCGGTGGAGGTTGTGGATTTGCGCCAGCCGGGCAGGCTGGTGGTGCGCCCTTACGCGCCGCCCGCTCCTCCAGCCACGGACACGAAGACGGTGAACGGAAAAAAGACGGAGTCAGCCCATGAATAGCATGACGCGCCGCCCGCCCGGACTGGATGCCATCACCAGGGCGGATGAACCGGTACGTAACCGCACCATCCGCTCCGGCCCGTTTGGCGTGCTGGATATCGGTTCCTCGAAAATCACCTGCATGATCGGGCGCGGCGAAGCCGATGGGCGGCTGCGCTGCCTAGGGTTTGGCTGGCAGAAGAGCCGGGGCATCAAATCCGGTGGGATCGTGGATATCGAAGAGGCGGAAAAGGCGATCCGCGCCGCTGTGGGCGCGGCTGAGGACCAGGCCGATACACGCCTGAAATCCGTGTTGGTAAACCTCTCCTGCGGCGGCCCGGAATCGCGTTTGTTCAATGTGCAATGGCCGGTGGATGGCCGCGCCGTGGTGGCCGATGACATCCGCCGCGTGGTGCGCGAAGCCCGCCACCGCGCCAATTCCGATGGCCGCGCCGTGATCCATGCGCTGCCCTTGAGCTTTGCCACCGATGAAACCTCCGGTGTCACCGACCCGCGCGGGTTGTTCTGCGATATTCTGACCGCGCAGCTGCATGTGGTGGATGCCGGCAGCACGGCTTTGCGTACGCTCGCCGCCTGTCTCGCCCGTTGCGAGCTGGATATCGCGGCACTCGTCTCGGCCCCTATGGCCTCGGGCCTGGCCACTTTGGCGGCCGATGAGCGCGAATTGGGTGCCACCCTCATCGACATGGGCGGCGGCACCACCACCATGGCGGTGTTTTCCGAGGGCCAAATTTTATACACCTCCCAGCTGCCGATCGGCGGGCATCACGTCACCACCGATATCGCGAAGGGCCTGTCCACCTCCATCGCTCATGCCGAGCGGCTGAAGGCGCTGTACGGCAATTGCCATTTGAGCCCGGATGACCAGCGCGAGCTGCTGCCGGTCCCACTCGTCGGCGAGGCCGAACATCAGATCGCGCAGATGCCGCGCTCGCATCTCATAGGCTGCATCCGTCCGCGGCTGGAGGAAGTGTTCGAAATGGTTAAAGAGCGGCTGGAGTCAGCTGGTCTTGGCCGGGAAGCGGCCTCGCGCGTGGTGCTCACGGGCGGTGCCTCGCAACTGGGCGGCGTGCGCGAGCTTGCCTCTCATATTCTGGAGCGCCAGGTGCGCTTAGGGCGGCCGGGCCCGGTCATCGGCCTGCCGGATTCCGCCAGCGGGCCGGGCTTTGCCACACTGATCGGACTACTGGCCTTCGCCACCGGCGACGGCCAAACGATGCACGATATTGATTTCGACGCCGAACGCGGCAGCAGCTGGTTCGGCAAAATCGTGGACTTCCTGAAAAACCGTGTCTGACCCGATTCCTGAAAAACGGGGATTTCAAAAAAAACATGTTTGACATGAAATCGAAGCGTTCTTTACCGCTATTCGCCTGAGGAGAGAAAAAAATGGTTTTGCATCTGTCGATAGACAAACCGACCCACACGGACTTCACCCCGCGCATTACGGTGTTCGGTGTAGGCGGTGGCGGTTGCAATGCCGTCAACAATATGATCGCGCTCAATCTACCGGGTGTGGACTTTGTTGTGGCTAACACGGATGCGCAGCAGCTGCAGCGCTCGCTCGCTGAAAAGCGCATTCAGCTCGGGCCGCACTTAACACAAGGCAATGGCGCCGGCGGGCGGCCGGATGTGGGAAAACTCTCGGCCGATGAAGCGTCGGAAGACCTCGCCCGGCATTTAGAGAACACGCATATGGTGTTCATCACTGCCGGCATGGGCGGTGGCACCGGTACCGGTGCCGCCCCCGTCATCGCCCGCATGGCGCGCGAGCGGGATATCCTCACCGTTGGCGTCGTCACCAAGCCGTTCGCATTCGAAGGCAAGCGCCGCATGCGCGCCGCCGAGGAAGGCATCATCGAGATGCAGGCCTATGTCGATACGCTGATCGTCATTCCCAACCAGAACCTCTTCAAGGTTGCGAACGAGCGTACCGGCTGGAAAGAAGCCTTCGAGATGGCCGATAACGTGCTCTATATGGGCGTACGTGGCGTTACCGACCTCATGGTCATGCCCGGCATGGTCAATCTCGACTTTGCAGACGTGCGCAGCGTAATGCGTGAAATGGGCAAGGCGATGATGGGCACCGGCGAGGCCGAAGGCGAAGACCGCGCCATCCGCGCCGCCGAAGCCGCAATCTCCAACCCGCTGCTCGAAGATACCAACATGAAGGGCGCGCGCGGCCTACTCATCAACATCACCGGCGGCTCCGACATTACCTTGTTCGAAATCGACCAGGCCGCCAACCGCGTGAAGGAAGAAGTCGACTCCGATGCCAACATCATGTTCGGCATGTCGATGGACGACACCATGTGCGGCCGCCTGCGCGTGTCCGTGGTCGCCACGGGTATCGATTCCACGCCGCAGCAGGTTATGCCGAGCCTGAAAGTGGTCAATGGCGCCGAGCCGGTGAACTTCCCCTCCGCCGTGTCCAACCAGGCCGTAAACCAGCAGGGCAGCGCACCGGTCTCGCGCCAGGGCGGCTATGTGCCCGAGCCCCCGGCAACGCCGCTCATCTCCAAAGCCTTTGTGGATCGCGGGCATGAAATCGCCCTCGGCGCGCATGAATCCCCCTCCACCGTGGCGGCAACCGCCGATCTGGTCGCCCAGCTCGCCCCGGCTGCTGCCCCCGCCCGCCCGATGCCGCCCCGCCAGCCGGCCCACTCCGTAGCACCAACCCCGGTGCGCGTGCCGGAAACACCCAAAACCGGCAGCAGCATCTTTAAATCCGTGTTCGGATTCGGCGGCGCCAACAAGCCCGCAGCGCCCGCCCACCAACACCACCGCCAGGAACCCGCCATCCAGGCCGAAGCACAACCCGAAGCCCGCCCCGCCGTGCGCCCTGCGCAAATCGACGAAGTCGGCCTCGAAATCCCGGCCTTTCTGCGCCGAGGGCCATAGGACTGGGGCGTTTCACGGGGAAAAAGGCCAGGGCTCTGCCCTGGACCCGCTAAGGGCCACAGGCCCTTAGGATCCCGGAACTTTAGAATTGAAGAGGGCCTGCCACCTAGCTGTTTCGACAGCATGGAGGCAGGCCCTCTTCAATTCTAAAGTTAATGGGGGTCTGGGGCCTCAGGCCCCAGCGGGTCGAGGGCGGAGCCCCGCCTTTTCCGTCCCAACTCCCCAGCCCCATGGGCTTATTGCCCGAAGAGGGCAATTACGATGCGGTTGCCGGCTTGTTGGACGAGCTTGGGTTGGCCGAATTGTTTCTGGTTTTGCTCGTAGTCCTGGACTTCGGTTTTGCCGCTGCCTTGGCCGGCCAGGCCGTAGACGGCCCATACGCGTTTGCCTTGGGTTATGGCTTGCGCGGCGCGGTTCAGGTCGGCGTCGTTGTCGTTCAGAACCAGGGCTTGTTTGTCTGTGGGCAGGTAGATTTGCAGGAGTTTGCCGGCGTAGAAATCATGCAGGTAGACGATATCGCCGGGCTCAACGTCCTGGGCCAGCATTTGCGCGGCGATATCCCAGCGCGGTTTGGTTTCGGATTGGTAGTAGGGGAGCATGTTGGCCAGCAATAGGGCTGCGATGGCCGCTGTGGCCATTATTTGCGTGCGGCGGGCCAGGGGCTCCAGCAGGCTGGCGGCACCTATGCCGACGAGGATGGCGAAGGGGGCGGCACTCCATAGGATGTAGCGTGGCAGTAATATCGGCTGCCAGAGCGAGATGGCGATGAGGAGTGCGGGCAGGAAGACCACGGAGATGCCGAGTATGGCCAGCATCGAGGGGCGGACGCGCAGGCGCCAGATGGCGGCAGCCACGGTGACGGCGAGGGCGAGGTCGATGACCCAGACGAGGATGGCGCCGGGCTGATCGAGCACGTGGAAGGTCACGGAATCGGCCAAGTGCATCAGGTACACCGAGCCGACGGCGTACCATAGCCTGGTGCCGTTGAGCGGCGGAATCCACACCAGGGTCTGGATGAAGGCTTTCTCCTGGTAGATTTCCAGCAGCAAATACAGTGGTGCCGCGAGGGCCAGGATGATGAGGTCGGCCTTCAATATATTGCGCATGAAGCCGCCCCTGCCCTTACCCATGCAAGTGAGCACGATGGCGATGAGGTTGGCGGTGATGAGCCAGGGCAGGCCGTCGGCCAGAACGTCCAGTGCCGCGGTGGTGCCGAGGATGAAGCAGACCCACCCCGTGCGGGCATCCGGGTTGCGCAGCTTCAGGCTGGCGGCTGGCAGGTTTTGCGCCAGCCTGACCAGACCGTAGAGCCCGACCAGGATCAGCGTCATCACCATGGTGTAGGAGCGCGCCTCCTGGCTGAAGGCGAGCACGGTGGGTGAGAGGCCGATGACCAGAGCGGCGAGGCAGGCCGCCAACCGGCCGGCGATTTGCCGGGTGATGAGGAAGACCAGCGTGACGGCGAGGGCGCCGAAGATGGCGGAGGGCAGGCGCAGCCAGAATTCGGGATGGCTCAATCCAGCCAGGGGCCACAGCAGCAGGAAGAAGCTGGGCATGTGGTGGTTATAGAAGGAGTCCATCACCAAAGCGCCGGGCTTCAGCGAGACGCGCTGCAGGGTAAAAACCTCGTCCAGCCAGAAAGGCCGGGCACCGAGCCCGGCCAAACGTGGGAGAAGTGCCAGTAAAAACACCAGGAAAGGCCATTCCAGCCGCCTGATTGCTACTTTTAGCCTAGCCTGAGTCACGCCTGCGACTGCACCTGCGTCTGCTCTGACGCGGGTTCCGGGCGCCAGTCCCGGAAAAAGCCACGGCCTATACAGCCGGCTAGGTTTTGTAATTGAATCTGCACGATATCCAGATAGTCATGCAGACCTGTGTTTAGAATATGGCTGAGCGGTTTTTCGACAAGAAATTCGCGTAACATCTCCGCCAGCTCAACCGCCTCGCCGGCGGCGGAGAGGCCGTACATGCGGCGCAGGTCGTCGAGATGCGATTCGATGCGGCGGATGCAGAGCAGCACCGAGCGCGGGGATGAGGCATCGCGCAGCAGGAAATGCACCACATCCTCGGGCGAGAATTCGGCCCGGGCACGGCGTTTGAAGGCGTGGTAGCCGGCGGCCCCGCGCAGTACCGCGTTCCATTGCGTCAGCTCGGCCATGCGCTTTTCCTCGCGCCCGCCGCGCGGCTGCAAAGCGGTGTATTTAATGTCCAACAGGCGCGTGGTCTGGTCGGCGCGCTCCACCAGCCGGCCGAGCTCGTAGAAATACCAGCCCTGGTCGCGGTACAACGTGCCTTCGGTGATGCCGGTATGCGCCTGCACGCCGTCTTTCAGCTTGGTACACAGGCGCGAGAGCGCGTCGCCTTCCAGATCCGCGGGACCGATGCGGCCGACGAAGCGGTGGAACACGTTGATCTGGCGCCACATCTCGGTGCTCATCAGCGGGCGCAGGGTGCGGGCATTGGTGCGGGCATCTTCCAGGCTGCCGGGCACGGAACTGGGGTTGCCGGCATCGAGCAGATAGAAGCGTTTTATATGCGTGGCATCGGCCGAGAAGCCGCGCTCCTCGAAGCGTTTTTCATCGGCGTTGATTTTGATCAACCCCCACCAGGCGTCTGTCTCGAAACCGGGGGATTCGAAGCTCTGGGTCACATCGATGAGGCGGGCGAGATTTTCGACGCGTTCGAGATAGCGGGCCATCCAGAACAGGCCTTCGGCGTCGCGCGCCAGCAGGCCGGGTTCGCGCATATAGGTGCTCATTTCGCGCCCCCCTCTGCTGCAACAGAATTGGCTGCCGCAACAGAATTGGGGGCAAAATCATCGGCCAGCACCCAGGTGTCTTTCGAGCCGCCGCCCTGGGAGGAATTCACGATCAGCGAACCGCGCGTCATGGCGACGCGGCTGAGGCCGCCGGGCAACACCCAGCTGTCCTTGCCGGTGACGATGAAGGGCCGCAAATCCAAGTGACGAGGACCGATGCCTTCCTCGGCCAGCGTGGGCCCGACCGAGAGGCCGATCATCGGCTGGCTGATCCAGTTGCTGGGGGCGGCCAGAATGGCGGCGCGCGAGGCTTCCAGCTCTTCCTTGCTGGCGCGCGGGCCGATGGTGATGCCGTAACCACCGGATTCGCCGACCGGCTTGGTAACGAGCTTGTCGAGATTATCCAGCGTGTATTTCAGCCCCTCGGGCTCGCCGCATATATGCGTATCGACGTTTTTGATAAGCGCTTCCTCACCCAGATAATATTTGATGATGCGCGGCATATAGGCATAGACCGCCTTGTCATCGGCCACACCGGTGCCGACGGCATTGGCGATCGCCACGTTGCCGGCCTTCCAGGCGCGGATCAGCCCCTTCACGCCGAGCATGGATTCCGGGCGGAACACCTCGGGGTCCAGGAAGTCATCGTTAAGGCGGCGGTAGATGGTGTGGACCGGCTTCAAGCCCGCGGTGGTGCGCATGAACACGCGGTCGTTCTCGACGATGAGATCGGCGCCGACGACCAGCGGCACACCCATTTCGCGCGCCAGAAACACATGTTCGAAATAGGCGGAGTTATAGATGCCGGGCGAGAGCAGCACGACCTGCGGGTCGCCATGCCCGCCTGGTGCAACCTCCGCCATGGCGCCTCGCAGGCGGCGGCCGTAATCATCCACCGGCAGCAGCTTGATGCCGGACATAAGGTCCGGAAAGGTGCGCAGCATGAGATGCCGGTTCTCGATGACGTAGGAGACGCCCGAGGGGGTGCGGGCATTGTCTTCGAGCACGCGGAAATCGCCGGCTTCGTCGCGGATGATATCGATACCGCAAATATGCGCGTAGGTGCCGTGCGGCACCGGGAAATCCTGCATCTCCGGCCGGTAGTTGGGATTGTTGAAGACCAGGTCCGCGGGGATGATGCCGTCCTTGATGATCTGATGCTTGCCGTAGATATCGCCCAGGAACAGATTAAGGGCGGCAACGCGCTGTTTGCAGGCGCGCTCAAGCAAATCCCATTCCGAGGCGGTGAGCACGCGCGGGATACAGTCGAACGGCAAAATACGGTCGATGGCGGTGGCATCCGAATAGACCGTGAAGGTGATGCCCAGGTCGATGAGATCGGTTTCCGCCGCGGCGGCACGGGCCCGCAGGTCCGGCAGGCCGATGCGCCCCAGGCGTTCGGCCAGCAGGCGGGGCACCGGTCCGGCATCGGGCCGGTTGGCGGTCAGCTCGCAGAAAAAACGCCCGGGGTCATAATCCGGCCAGAGGCTTTTAAAAATTTCGCTCACAGCACAGCCTCCGGGTAAGTTTTTGTGTGCATGATTGCAGGCGTTGCGTGCGTGATGCGCTGAAATGACAGGCTTGCATGCCGTGAAAGTGCTGAAATCGGCGCCATTGGCGCGCGCATCGCGGAGCTTCTCACCAAGCTGCTATGAAAGCTCTTCATCAAGCATGACCCATTTCATGACCCATTCTATGGCACCGATTCGTCATGTCGCCCCCTCAAGCTGCCCCCAAAACGGGTTACGCTGCAAGCCCTCTCACGATGGCCCCTGCAACTGGCCATGCAAGCGCCGGACCAGCCGCCAGACCAGCTAGCGGAGCAGCCGGGCGATCAACAATATTTGCGGTGGAGAATAAAGATTTCGCGGTAGGCACTTGCGCATCTGTCTGTTAAGCCTGCTGCAATGCACAGGATTGCCTCTGCCTGCGACGAAATGATCGACCGGAATGGACGGATACGCGCGCCCTGGTCCCCGATCATGGCCGCTGTGCGCGAGGTTGGGCCGGAAGAGCTGGACCGGCGGGCGGCATCACTCAACCGGCAGATGGGGCTGGCGGCCCCGATGGGCACCGCCCCCAGGCGGTTTTACGATCCGTTGCCGGTGCTGCTGACCAGCTCAGAATTTTCGTTCCTGGAAGCCGGCATAAAGCAGCGCGCGGCATTGCTGAACGCGGTGCTGGAGGATTTATACGGGCCGCAAACCCTGTTGCGGGATGGTTCCATTCCGCCGGCTCTGGTGCTCGGCGAGCCGCATTTTCTGCGCCCCATGCATACGCAGGCGCCGCTGCAGGCGCCGCGTTTGGGGTTGTATGCGGTCGATATCGTGCGCGGGCCGGACGGTAATTTCAGCGTGCTGCGCGACCATACCGGCATCATCCCCGGCCTGGGCCATGCTCTGAGCCTGCGCCGCCTGGCCGCCGGCACGCTGCCGGAGCTGTTTCGTGCCGGCGGCATACGCTCCCTGCGCCCGGCCCGCGAAATGCTGGTGGACCATGTGCGGCGCGAGGCCGAGGGCGGGCTCGTGGCCGTGCTCTCCGGCGGTGCCAATGGCCCGTCCGCGGCGGCGGATTTGGCCGATGATGCGCTGCTGGCGCGTGCTCTGGGCGTGCTGCTGATCGAGCCCGGCGACCTCGCCACGCGCAATGGCGGGCTGCATATGAAGACGCTGAGCGGGCTTCTCAATATCTCCACCCTCATTCGCGGTGTTTCTGGCATAGACCTGGACCCGCTGGAACAGGGCGGACGGCCGGGGCACGGCATTCCCGGCGCTTTCGGGGCGATCCGCGCAAGCGTGCTGACCATGCTGAACGCCCCCGGCAGCGCGCTGGCCCAGGCCCCTGCCCTGCGCCGTTATATCGATGGATTATTCTGGCAGCTTCTGGGCGAGGAGCCGCTACTGCCCCCGGCTGAGGAAGATGCGGTTGCCCAGGCCTCCAAGGCGCCGTTCATCAACGGTTCCGGCTACAGCCCGGAGCCGATCAGCTTCCGGCTGTTCGCCTGGCATGATGGCGCGAACTGGCAGGTGGTGCCCGGCGGGCTCGGCGTGCCGCTGGCAGCGCCGGCGCAAGGTCCGGCTCTGGGGCTGAAAGATCTGTGGGTTCTGGATTCCGACGAGCCGCGCAATTTTACCGGCGCGCCCGCCGTGGCCGAACCGCCGGAGCATGTGAAATTTCTGGCCGCGGCCCATCTGCCTTCGCGCCTGGCCGATAATCTGTTCTGGCTCGGCCGCTCGGTGGAACGGCTGGAGGCGGCCTGCCGGTTGCTGATGCTGGCCCTGCCGCGCCTGGAATCCGGCACTTCGCTCCCGCGCGACATTGCCGAGCGCGGGCTGCTGACCAAATGCCTGGCCCAGGCCGGGCTGCTGCCGGCCGAGCTTGCCGGCACCACCGTTTCCGGCCGGTTTCTGCGCCAGACGCTCGTGCGCCGCCGCCCGGTTGCAGGGTTGCTCAAAGAGGTCGGGCGGCTGGTGAATGCCTCTTCCGAGCGGCTTTCCCCCTCCATGCTGGCGACCGTGCGCTTTGCTCTGCACCAGGCGGTCGAGGCGCTGCCAAACGAAGAAGCCTCGCTGCCGACCATGCTGAGTTTTGCCGCCACCTTCGCCGGCATTGCCGCCGAGAACATGGTGCGCGACGGCGGCTGGCTATTCCTGGAAATGGGCCGCCGGCTGGAACGCGGCGAGACACTCGCCGAAAGCCTGGCGATATTGCTCGACGCACCGGTGGAGCGGCTGGAGCCGGGGCTGGCTTTGGGTATAGAGCTTGCCGATTCGGTGTTGAGCTATGATCTGCGCCATGCCGGCATTCTCTCCCCCGCGCCGGTATTCGCCATGCTGCTGGCCGATGCCGCCAACCCTCGCGCGCTGGCATATCAATGCACCGCTCTGCGCATCTGCCTGGAGCGGCTGGGGGCCGATGACGATGCCGAGGCGGCACGGCTGCTGCAGCTCGATGTCGTCAACCTTGCAGGCTCAGTCACAGGCATGCGCGTTTCGCTCGTCGCCATCGCGGCCAAATTGCGCATGCTGTCAGACCGCGTACACCGCCGCTTCTTCACCTTGCTGCCGGAAGCGCACACGCTGGAAGATGACGAAATACTGGAAGCTGCCCAGTAGTTATGGCTTTATAGTTATGGCTTTATACCGCCTGCATCATTCCACAGTATACGACTATGCCAACCCTGTCGTCCTGGGCACGCATTTCATGCATCTGCTGCCGCGCACAAGGCCGGGCCAGATCATCCGCGAGGCGCAGCTGGATATTTCGCCCACGCCGGAAACGCGGCGCGACGAGATAGACCATTTCGGTAACCGTACGACCACGGTGGCACTCACCGGCGCGCATAAGCAGTTTGCCGTCTCACTGAGTGCCACGGTGGAGGTGGAGCAGCCAGCCCCGCCGCCGCCTGAGGAAACATTGCGCTGGGAGGCGATTGCGGCCAAGGGCCTGCTCGACCCGGACGTTGCGGAATATTGCCTGCCCTCGCCGCTGGCCACGCCGCAGAATGAGATTGCCGATTATGCTGCTTTAAGTTTTCTCCCCGGGCGGAAAATGCTCGTGGCATTGCTGGAGCTGAACCAGCGCATCTATTCCGAAATGAATTACAAGGGCGGCGTTACGAACAACTCCACCACCGCGGCGCAGATCGTGGTTACCCGCACCGGCGTGTGCCAGGATTATGCGCATCTCATGATCGCCTGCCTGCGCGCTCTGGGGCTGCCGGGGCGTTATGTGTCGGGCTATTTGCGCACACTGCCGCTGCCCGGCCAGGTGCGTAGGCGGGGTGCGGACCAGAGCCATGCCTGGGTGTCCTCCTGGCTTGGGCCCGATGTCGGCTGGGTGGATTTTGATCCCACGAATAATCTGCTGGTGTCCGATGAGCATGTGACGCTCGCCTGGGGCCGCGATTTTACCGATGTCTCGCCCTTGCGCGGGATTATTCTGGGCGGCGGCCGGCACTCGCTCAAAGTGGGTGTCGATCTGGAGCCTGTGCTGACCTGAGGGACGCGCTTACGGCGTGTGTGCCAATTGAAACGAATGGTTTTCCGGAATGCCCGCTTTCCAGAACACCCGGAAATTACCGCCGGTTTATAACATCTGCTTTATAACAGCCATGGATTTATAAAGGGATTTTAAACCCCCCATAGTGCGCGGCTGGTGTATCGCCATATGCGGCATGAACATGCAGGCCGATTGTGCCTAGGCGCTTTACGGCACAGGCCAAGCGGCCAAGTTGCCTAACAGTGAAGATTTGCAGACGGCCAATATAGTTTACAGAATTTTAATACACCCAAAACTGAAACATGTTAACTTGCCCACTGAACGACTTTATTTTGTCTATTTAAATATACATTATATAAATATATAAAACATAAACCAAAATATGATTAAGTCACGACAAGTTTAACAAAAAAATGATTGCTACGGCGCGCAGGCGGTGGTTAGGTTAAAAAATATTAACCATCCACCGAAAGTCATGCCTGTGTCCGAAACCTACACGCTGAGCCTGCTCGACGGCACCACCATCGCCAAAGACAGTCAGATTTCGCAGCTGACCTTCGGTAATTATGGCGGTATAACGGACGCTGAGGTAACAGCTGACGATCTGACCTTCGGCAGCGGCGGCAGCGGCGGCAGCATTACCTTCACGGGCAATTCCGCCGTGTACCAGGGGCAAACCGGCTACTCCTGGGCACCCTCGCCCACCAACCAGAACAACCAGATCGCTGTTACCAACGATTATCTGGCGGCAACGGGCGGCTATGACCTCACCATGACTTTTGGTGGCCCGCAGATATTTTTCGGCATACTTTGGGGCTCGATGAACGGCGGCAATACGCTCACCTTTTATAACGGCACCACCGTGGCGGCCGTCATCACTTCAAGCGATCTGTTCGCCAGCCCCTACGGCGCCACGTCGGAAGGCAATTACTTCGTCAGCATCAATATCGCGGGGGGCTATACCTCGGTCGTCGCCTCCAGCAGCTCGGGCGGGTTCGAGTTCACCGATGTCAGCTACGCCGACCAGATCATTTCCGATGAAGATCTAACTTCAGGATCTGGCGTACACCAGATTATCCCCTTTGATACCGTCAGTGATTCGTACCTCTGCTTCCTGGAAGGCACGATGATTGCCGTGCCGGACGGCAGTGCCACCATCGAGAGTTTGCAGCCCGGCGCGCTGGTGATGACCACCGCCGGCAATGCCGCGCCCGTGCGCTGGATTGGAAAACGGAGCGTGCATTCCCGCTTCGCCGATCCGCTGCGCGCCTACCCCGTGCGCATCACCGCCGGGGCCCTGGCCGATGGCGTGCCGGCGCGTGACCTGCTGGTAACCGACGCGCATGCGCTGCTGGTGGACGATATTCTCATCCAGGCCGGCGCGCTGGTAAACGGCCATTCCGTGCGGCGCGAGACACACATGCCGGAGATTTTCACCTATTACCACGTCGAGCTGGCCAGCCATGATCTGATTTTGGCTGAAAATGCGCCGGCGGAAACCTTCGTTGATAACGCCGGCCGCGCGCATTTCGACAATTGGGACACGCATCCCGACCACGGCACGATTACCGAGATGGACCTGCCCCGCGCCAAATCCGCGCGCCAGATACCGGCGGCCACGCTGGCCCGGCTGCTGGCACGTTGCGCCCCTCAGGCAGCGTAAGCAAAAGCAGCTACTTTTTTGTAAAAAAGTAGCCAAAAAACTTTTGGCCCTGTGGGTGTAAACACCCACAGGGCCAAAAGTTTTTGCGCAGCTTTTTTTAAAAAGCCGCTGCTTTTTCCTTAAAAGATTTTATTGTTCAGATCATCGCCAATGCCGAATCCCGCGCCCGTAACAATCGCGCGGCCAAAGCCTGAATTGAATATCTCACCCAGCAGCCCGCCACCACCGTGTTGCGGGTAATAGCCCTGCTGCGGGTAGGGTTGCTGTTGCGGGTATTGCGGCTGGCTGCCCCAGCCGGCTTGCGGCACGGATTGTGGTAGCTGCTGCGGTGCCTGCTGAATTTGGGAAGCCGCAAAATTATGCAGCGCGCCGAGCAGGTTCGAGACCTGATTCTGCTCCGCCTGGATGGCGAGGGCGATGCTTTTCAGGTCGAGAAACCATTCCCGCGCATCCTGATTGCCAGCCTGCGACGCGGCTTGCAGTTTTTGCGCCAGGGTTTGCAGTTCGCCCACCGTTTGCTGGGCTTGCGTCTGCAGCTGGGCGTATTGGTTGTCGATCGTCTGGATATCCATGATTACCCTCCTGATTGTGGAAGATCATATGGGGTGAATGCGGCGGGATTTAGCCCCTGTTGTTGCGATACGTTGCACAGGCCTCGCCGAATGCCTCGAACAGTCTCTTGCGGTCCGGGAAATTCAGCACTTCCCATTCGGGATGCCATTGCACGGCGATGTTGAAACCGGGCGCGTCCTTCACCCGCACGGCCTCGATGGTGCCGTCGGGTGCCGTGGCCTCGACCACCAACCTGGGGGCGAGCTGGTCGATGGCCTGGCCGTGCAGCGAGTTCACGGCGATGGTGGTGGCACCGATAATGCGGGCCAGCTCGCCGGTGAGGGTCACCTCGTGTTTTATGGCAAAGCGCAGCTCACCCTCGCCGGCGCGATGGTCCATGCGGCCGGGCTGTTTATGCACTTCCTGAAACAAAGTGCCGCCGAGTGCCACGTTAAGCTCCTGCAGGCCGCGGCAGATGCAGAGGATGGGAATGCCGCGCTCCAATGCGGCGCGGATCAGCGGCAGCGTGGTGGCGTCGCGCTCCGGGTCGTGGTCGTTGGGGGTCGCATCGAAATCGGCGCCGTAGCGCAAAGGGGCGACGTTGGAGGGCGAGCCGTTGAACATGATGCCGTCGATACGGTCGAGCAGCGGCAGCATGGCATCGCCCTCGGGCGGGATGAGGATGGGGATGCCGTTGGCAGCCGCGATGAGGGCCGCGCCGTAGCGCGCCGGGGTGGCATGCTGGACATAGCCCGCGATGAGCTTGGTGCAGGCCGGAATACCGATAAGTGTGGGTTTGGACATGAACTTTACTCCGCGGGGGCAAAAACAAGAGACGGCCGGGCGCGTGCCGCCAGCAGCGCCCCAAGGGCGCAGGCGAGCATCACGAAGGCCATGGGTTTGGCGGTACCGTCGGCCAGCACGCCTACCAGCAGCCCGGCCAGCGCGCCGCCGGTATATTGCAGCGTGCCGAACAGCGCCGAGGCACTGCCGGCATGGGCCTGGTGGCGGGACATGGCGCCCACCAGGGCATTGGGGGTGAGCAGGCCGAACCCAGCCTCGCACAGCAGCAGCCCGCCCGCGATGGGAAGGGCCCCGAGCGGGTGCAGGGCCAGAACCGCCAGCAGCGCACAGGCCCCCAACAGAGACAGCACGGCCATATTGATAACCGGGGCGATGCCGTAGCGTGACGCCAGCCAGGGGTTGATCTGGCTGAACCCTATATAGGCAATGGAGTTGAACCCAAACAGCAGCGCATAACCCACAACATGCCAGCCATAGAGGTTAATGAATATCTGCGGCGTGGCGGCGAGATAGGCGAACAAAGCGGCGGCGTTGAACATGCCGACCGTAGCATGGGTGATAAAGGCGCGCTCGCGCGCAATCCCGGCATAACGCACCAGCACCGCGCCCATGCCGAGTCGCGTGCGCCGGGCCAAAGGCAGCGTATCCGGCAGATAAAACCAGGTGAGCACCAGCGCGATGAGGCCATAGAGCGCGCAAATGCCGAAAATCATACGCCAGGACGCGAAACTGACCACGATCGCACCCAGCATCGGCGCGGTAATCGGCGCCACCCCCATGACCAGCATGAGCTTGGAGAGGAGTTTGGCCGCCGCCGGGCCATCGGCCAGGTCTCGCACCATGGCGCGCGGCAAAATCGTGCCGGCCGCGGCCCCCAGAGCCGAGAGGAAGCGGAAGACGACCAGCGAGCGCATGTCCCAACTCACCAGGCAGCCGATGGTGGCCAGTGTATATATAAGGAGCCCGGCCAATAGCGGGCCACGCCGGCCCAGCCGGTCGGACAGCGCGCCCATCGTCATCTGGCCGATGGCGAGTCCCGTGAAATAGGCGGCCAGCGAATATTGAGGTGCCGCGGCACTACCCAGATCACGCGCGATGTCGGGGAAGGCCGGCAGGTACATGTCTGTGGAGACCGGCCCGATGGCGATGAGGAAACCCAGAAGCGCTGGCAGGTTTTTGGTGACAGGGCGGACCATGCACCGGATGTAGCTTGGGGACAGCGGGCGGAGTACCCCCCGAAAAGGCAAGGGTGAAATGTGGCAAGGCCGGACGGGCCGATTCTAAACAAACGTTTAGCCATGGGTTATCACAGTGTAATGTAATCGTTATTTATCCGTAAGGTCATTGCTCCTGTCTCGTTCACGATTTTGTTATTATTTGTTATTTTAGCCAAAACACTCGTTTTTTGGACGTTTTTATCCATTTCGCAATGCAGCCTCTCAAAAATGTGTAGTTTTATTTGTATTAAAAGCAGATAGCACCGGCGCATTCGGTAAGGAAACGAAGTTACGGCGTTCCCAAAAGGTTACGCGGACTTTAATTTCACATCCGCAGTCGTTGTTGGGGGGTTTTACGCTTATGTCGGATACTTGGACTGGTACGTCGTCAACTGCATGGTTCGAAACCGGCACCTTAAACAACTGGTCCAATACCTCGATAGTAACCACGACCACTGTGGCTAACCACCACACTACTACCAACACGAGCACCTTGCATGTGGGGCCGACCATCTCGGCCACCGGCAACGAATCGGTCCTCATCAACGGCGGTGGCAACCAGCCGATCATCCCGGCGACCACGAACGAAATCACCGTTAACGAGACGGTGATCACCTCCGGCACCACCTATGCCAGCCTGACCGAGACGCAGATCGGCGGTGAAAACATCACCCTGAACAACGGCGCCAATCTGAGCATCCAGGGCGATGCGCTGGGCATCTTCTACGGCAATGTTGACACCATCACCGCAGCCGGCGGCACCATCACCGGGCTATATGGCGCGCAATCCACGGTTGCCAGCTACGACTCCCATATGGAGATCATCGCCACCGGGACCGCCGACACACTGAGCATCGAGGCGATCAACGAGAATTTCGGCCTGATCAGCATCGGCAACGGCGATACGCTGACCATTAACAATACCTACGGCAATGGCGCCAACGCGCAGGCGCTGCACGGGCTGATCAATTACGGGCTGATCACCGTGGCCGCCGGCGGCGACCTCAACATCACCGCCGCCGCCGCCAGTGGCGGCACCTACTCCAATTTCTACAATGCCGGCTGGATCATCGTTGACGGCGGCACGCTCTCCATCTCCTCCTCGGTTCTGGACGGCGCCAACACCGCTTCCACCGCTTCGGGCGTGGACGGCTATATCGAAATCGGCGCCGGCGGCAATGTGATCCTGGCCGGCACGGTCGGCAAGCAGGAGCAGGTCGATTTTACCGACACTGCCGCCAACACGCTGCAGATAACGGCCGGTACGCTGTTCTCCGGCACGGTGAATAATTTCGGTGGCGGCGACACCATCATCGTCAATGGCTTCACCTCCACCTCGAATGCCACCATCACCACGGTAGGCGGCGTGACCGAGCTGGTGACCACCAACGGCTCCGTGCTGACCACCATTACGCTGACCGGCACGATCGGCTCGAATATCACCACCACTTTTGCCAACGGTCAGGAAACCATCACCGGCGGCGGCAGCTCATTATCCAGCACCACCACCTATGGCGGCGGCACCAACACCATCTCCAGCCCGACCGGAACTTTGTTTAATACCGGCACTGTCACCGTCACCGGTGCGGGTACGGATCTGGTCGTGGCCTCCAGCGTCACCGGCACCGGCGGCACATTCTTCATCGATAACGGCGCCACGCTGGCCCTTGCCAACCCGGCCGGTAACGATGCCACCCAGACGATCATTTTCGGTACGCACGGCACCACCGCCGCCCTCAACACGCTGCTGCTCAACGATAATACGCTCGGTTTCGGCGGCACGATCACCGGCTTCGGCACCGGCGACGACATCGTCCTCGGCGGCAGCGTTTTGCCCCTGAGCGTCACGGGCGAAGGCGAAGTTCTTAGCTACAACAGTGCAGCGAGCGTGCTGACGGTCACCGAGACCGCCGCCAACGGCTCCGTGGTCGGCACCAGCACCCTCCATATCACCGGCACCAGCCTCTCGACCGCCAATTTTGTCGCGGTCGAGACCACCGCCGGGCTGAACATCGAGTTCAACCCGATCACCAACTACACCTTCTCGAACACCGGTCTCGGCAGTTTCGAAACGGGCACCAATTATCTGAACGGCACCGGCGCTCCCGGCGATTCCCTGGCCAACGGCCTCAACGTGGCCATCGCTTCCGGCACGGCCTCCGTCACCGGCGCCACCCTCATCGATAATGCCTTCATCACGGTGGCCTCCGGCGCCGTCTTCACCGATGCCGGCACACTCTCCGGCACCGGTTCGCTGGCCGTCGCCGGCCGCGCCACCCTTACAGGCAACACCAGCCTGGCCTCCATCACCGATACCGGCACGCTGGTTCTGGGCGGCACCGTCTCGGGCCCCGTTACCGTCACCGGTGCGGCCTCCGTGATCGGTACGCTGGTGGAGAGCGGCGCGCTCTCCGGCACCGGCACGCTCACAATCGGCTCCGGCGCCGCCGCCACACTGACCGGCGGTTCCTCTGTCACCACCATCACCGACACCGGCTCACTGACTGTCGCGGGCGCTGTTTCCAGCAGTATCACCGCTGCTGGTACGCTGGCGGTTGCGACGGGTACGTCCGCCACCCTCTCCGGCAATGACACCGTCACCGGTGTGCTGGCCGATGCAGGTACGCTGACAATCTCCGGCTCCCTCACCGACGCCGCCGCCATCACCGGCACGGGTTCGCTGATCGTGACCGGCACAGCTGCCCTTACCGGCAACACCTCGCTCACCGGCGGCATCACCGATACCGGCACCCTTACGCTGGGCGGCACCGATGCGGTGGCGGTCAGCATTGCCTCCGGCGCGCAGGCGATCATTGGCAGCAATTTTTCGGACACCTCCGCCATCACCGGCGCGGGCAACCTCACCATCAACGCCGGCATCACCGCCGGCCTGGCGTCCGGCTCCTCCATCGGCTCGGTAGCCGATTTCGGCACCATCAACCTGGCCGGCGGCATGGGCGGTTCCATCAACATGGAAGGCAATGGCGCGCATAGCGTGGTTGACTTCAACACCTCCAACGACATCGTGGCCCTGACCAGCTTCGGCACCACCGATGACGTGATCCTCAGCTACGGCTCCTTCGCCGCCGTTCCGGCGACCGCCAACATTGGCCTCAGCTACAACACTGGCAGCGGTGTACTGACGGTCACCGAGACCAACGGCACCACGATCGTCACTGACACCATCACCATCAGCGGCACCGCGGCCGGCGCGCTCTCCACCAGCTCCTTCGTGGCGCTGGAATCGGCCAAGGGCCTCAATATCGAACTGGCCCCGACCACGGCAACGGGCTACGCCTTCTCGGTCGCCACCACCGGCGCCTTCGAGACCCCGGCAAACTTCACCGGCGGCACGGCACCTGGCGATCTGCTTTCGGCCAATGAGAGCGTCACCATCGCCGCCGGCACCGCTTCGGTTGCCTCCAGCGGCATCACCGATAACGGCGCGATCACGGTCAACAGCGGCACCGGCTTCATCGATGCCGGCTCGCTGAGCGGCGCGGGTTCGCTGATCGTTTCCGGCACCGCCAGCCTCACCGGCAACACCACGCTGGGCGGCGGCATCACCGATAACGGCACCCTTACGCTGGGCGGCACCGATGCGGTGGCGGTCAGCATTGCCACCGGCGCGCAGGCGATCATCGCCGGCAATTTCTCCGACACCTCCGCCATCACCGGCCCGGGCAGCCTCACCGTCAATACTGGCATCACCGCCAGCCTGGCGGCCGGCTCCTCCATCGGCTCGGTGGCCGATTTCGGCACCATCAAGCTGGCCGGCGGCATGGGCGGTTCCATCAACATGGAAGGCAATGGCGCGCATAGCGTGGTTGACTTCAACGCCGCCAACGCCGCCGTCACGCTGACCAATTTCGGCACCACCGATGATGTCATCCTCACCGCCCCCGCGCTGGCAACCCCGCCGGCCAGCAGCAATATCGGGCTCAGCTACAACAACGGCGTGCTGACGGTCACCGAGACCAACGGCACCACCATCACCACCGATAACATCACCATCTCCGGCACCACCACCGGCGTCGGCGGCCTGTCCACCGGCTCCTTCATCGCGCTGGAATCGGCCGCGGGCATCAACATCGAACTGGCCCCGACCACGGCCACCAGCTACGTGTTCTCCTCCTCCAGCACCGGCGCCTTCGAAACCTCCACCAATTTCACCGGCGGCACAGCGCCTGGCGACCTGCTGGCACCCCTCGAGAGCGTCACCATCGCTGCCGGCACCGCCACGGTTGCCTCCAGCGGCATCACCGATAACGGCGCGATCACGGTCAACAGCGGCACCGGCTTCATCGATGCCGGCTCGCTGAGCGGCACGGGTTCGCTGGTCGTTTCCGGCACCGCCAGCCTCACCGGCAACACCAGCCTCACCGGCGGTATCACCGATAACGGCTCGCTGGCCCTGGGCGGCACCGTCTCCGGCCCCGTTACCATCAACGGTTCGGCCTCCGTGGCCGGTACGCTGATTGATACCGGCTCCCTCACCGGCACCGGCGCCCTCGCCATCACCGGCAACGCCACCCTCACCGGCGGCGCTTCTGGGGTCTCCATCACCGATAGCGGTTCGCTGACTGTTGCGGGCTCCGTCTCCAGCAACATCTCCGGCGCCGGTACGCTGGCGGTCGCTGCGAACACATCCGCGACGCTCTCGGGTACTGACAGCATCGGCAAACTCGCCGATGCGGGCACGCTCACCGTCTCGGGCTCCTTCACCGATACCGGCGCCGTTACCGGCACGGGTTCGCTGAACGTGACCGGCACCGCCGCCCTCACCGGCAGCACCACGCTGGGCGGCGGCATCACCGATAGCGGCACGCTGATTTTGGGCGGTGCCGATGCAGTGGCGATCAGCCTCGCCTCCACAGGCCAGGCCACCATCGCCAGCAATTTCTCGGACAGCGCCGCGATCACCGGCACGGGTACAATCACCGTGAACACCGGCGTCACCGCCACGCTCGGCAGTGTCTCCGCCGCCGCCATTCTCAACCACGGCACCATCAACCTGACGGGCAGCGCCGTCAGCGCCATCAACATGGAAGGCGATAACGCGCACAGCGCGGTGGAAATCTCCAGCGGCACCAACGTTCCGGTGCTGACCAATTTCGGCACCACGGACGAGATCATCCTCAACGGCCTGCAGGTCCCGGCCGGCGACGCTCTGGTACTGAGCTACAGCAACGGCGTGCTCACCGGCACCGAAACCTCCGCCAGCGGCTCGGTCTCCCTGGGCAGCATCAGCGTCTCCGGTGTTGCCGGCGATGCGGCACTCTCCTCCGGCTCGTTCATCGAACTGCAGAGTGCCGCGGGCGTCGTCATCGAACTGGCACCGGCAGCAACCGCTGCCACCAGCTTCACCTTCAACGGCACCGGCGCCTTTGAAAACTACGCCGATTATACCGGCGGCATCGCGCCCGGCGACTACATCCCGGCCAATGAGAGCGTCACCATCGCCTCCGGCACGGCCTCGGTCTCAACCGGCGGGATCACCGATAACGGCACCATCGCGGTCAACAGCGGCGCTGCCTTTATCGACGGCGCCTCGCTCTCCGGCACCGGCACACTGGTTGTGGGCGGCAGCGCCACCCTCACGGATGGCGGTTCGCTCGGCAGCATCATCGACAACGGTACCCTCACTTTGGCGGGCAGCTTCTCAGCCCCGATCACGGCCGGCGCCGGCGCGCAGGTCACACTCTCGGGCAATTTCGCCGATAGCGCGCCGATCACAGGTGCCGGTACGCTGACTGTCGGTTCAGGTGTCACAGCGACCCTCGCCGCCGGCACCAGCCTCGGCTCGATCCTCGATCACGGTACGATCGACGTATCCGGCGGGGTTACCTCCCCGATCGATATGATCGGCAATGGTGCAGGCTCGGTGGTTGATTTCACCGGCCCCACCAGCACCACCCCGCTGATCAACTTCGGCACGGGCGACGACATCATCATCGGTGGCAGCGCTCTGCCCGCACCGGGCGCTGGCGATGGGCTGGTGCTGAGCTACAATAGCGGCGTGCTGACCGTCACCGAGACCGATAGCAGCGGCCACTCACTGAGCAGTGACAATATCACCGTCTCGGGTACGGCCAGCAACAACCTCTCGGCCGGTTCGTTCATCGCGCTGGAAACCGCCAAGGGCTTGGATATCGAGCTGGCACCGACCACCTCGACGACTTACGATTTCTCCGTCACCAGCACGGGCAGTTTCGAGAATTATACCAACTACGTGGGCGGCGCCGCACCTGGCGATACGCTGACCAGCAATATGACCGTGGCGGTGATCGCCGGCACGGCCTCGGTAACCAACAGCGGTGTGACCGATAACGGGCTGATCTCGGTGGCTTCGGGCACCGGCTTTATCGATGCCGGTTCGCTGACCGGCAGCGGCACGCTCGCCATTGCTTCGGGCGGCAGCGCCACGCTCACCGGTGCCACCACGCTCGCCAGCATCACCGATGCCGGTGCGCTGACCTTGAGCGGCAGTGATGCGGTGGCGATCAGCCTCGCCTCCGGCGCACAAGTGGTGCTGAGCGGCAACTTCGCCGATAGCCAGGCAATCACCGGTGCGGGTACGCTGACCGTTGATGCAGGCTTCACCGCGACGCTGGCCTCCGGCTCCTCGATCGCCTCGGTGCTCGATGCCGGGACGCTCGATCTGGCGGGCAGCTTCGGCGGGGTTGTCGATCTGCACGGCAATGGTGCCGGCACGGTGGTTGATTTCACCGGCGCCAATGTCTCCAACCACACGCTGGCCACGGGCATCATCAACCTTGGCTATGGCGACGAAATCGTCCTGGGCACGGCGAATTTTGCCCTGAACAGCAGCAGCGACGTGCTGACCAAGAGCTACGACAGCACAAATGGCATACTGACGGTCACCGACGTCACCAATCACTCGACCGTGACGATCGATGTGGGCCTGACGGCGGGCGACCTCGCCAGCAACCTGCATGCGAGCGATGCCAGCGGCCAGCTGGAGATCACCCTCTGCTTCTACCCTGGCACGGCGCTGGCAACGGCAACGGGCGAGATCAAGGTGGAAGACCTGCAGAAGGGCGATATGCTGATGACCAGCAACGGCGCGATGCCGGTGCGCTGGATTGGTCAGAGCCATATCCACACCGGCTTTGCCGATCCGCTGCGCTCGCTGCCCATCCGCATCCGCCAGGGTGCGCTGGGGGATGGCCTGCCGCTGCGCGACCTGCTGCTCTCGCCGGACCATGCCATCGCCATCGACGGGATACTGGTGCAGGCAAGCGCATTGGTGAACGGCAGCAGCATTATCCGCGAATATGATGTGCCGGAGCAGTTCTCTTACTACCATGTCGAGCTCGACAGCCATGAGCTGCTGTTCGCCGAAGGTGTGGAGGCCGAAAGCTTCGTCGATAACGTGGACCGCATGCATTTCCACAACTGGGACGACCGCGTTGCCCCGGCCGCGCCGATCACCGAAATGGATCTGCCGCGCGCCAAAGCAACGCGCCAAGTGCCGCAGACGATCTGCCGCCGCCTCGGGCTCAGCAAGGTCGCGGTTGCGTAAAAAAGGCCAGGGGCTCTGCCCCTGGACCCCGCTGGGGCCACAGGCCCCAGACCCCCATTACTTTAAGACTTAAAAAAGAGGCCTGCCACCTAACTGTTGAAACAGCATGGAGGCAGGCCTCTTTTTTAAGTCTTAGGTAGCGGGATCCTAAGGGCCTGTGGCCCTTAGAGCGGTATGATTTTAAATTCGCTCGTATCCTGCGCTGGTGAAGTAGTTTTTGCATTCTTCTGGTTTGATGGTTTCGAGGGCGCTTGCGATGGCCTGTGAAACGGCATCCTTGGTTCTGGCTTGTGCCTCTCGCAAATGGTGTTTGATTTTGGCGAAGAGCTTTTC
>JAMFRU010000030.1 GCA_026224875.1 Acidocella sp. | reverse complement strand
CTCCGCTACGCTCCGTGCGGCTCACACCGCGGATCGATCAACAGGGGCGGCCATGCCCTTTTTAATCAACCCGACTGGTACACTATTGCGCCGCCATCTGGCACATTTTTCCGCCGCCGTTGACACCTCGGGTTTGTTCCAATAGCCGAGCATCACATTGCCGCGCACCCAGGCTTCACCGACTTCGCCCGGCCCAACATCCAGCCCGGTCCGCGGATCGACGACGCGGATCTCATTGCCATCGAGCGGGCGACCGCCGGTGGTCATGCGTTTTTCCGCCGGATCAAGCGGGCTGGTGATGGCGGCGGGGCCGTAGGTTTCAGTCAGGCCAAAGGGCATGAAGGCGTAGCCGGCGTTGGGCATCACGATTTTCGCCGCCTCATTATGCTGGTGCGCCAGTCGTATCGAAGGGAATACGATGCCCTGCTCATAGGCCTCCATAACCACCTCCTTGCCGAGCACGCTCACGAAGATGGTGGGCTGTTCGTCGAGGATCAGCTGTACCGCGAGCCTGGTATTGAACGCCTCGGTAAACACCAAGGTGCCGCCGATGGGCAGCATGCTCATCTGGCCATAGATGCTGCCCCCTGCATGGAAAAACGGCATCATCGAAAAATAGATATCCTCGCGCCGCATGCCGGTGCGCCTGCCGTGCAGAATACCATCGGCCACGAAACCACCTTGCTGTAGCATCACCCCTTTGGGAAAGCCGGTGCTGCCGGAGGTATACTTGATCATGATCAGATCATCTGGTGTAACGATTTCGGCCATGCGGTCGGCTATCTCCAGCCATTGCACGCCGGTGGCTTCCAACGCAGCCCAATCATAGGTGCCGGGATGCGTGGAATCCTGGCGTGCAAACATCACGACGTTGCGCAAATCCGGTAGTTCAGGAGAGAACAACGTACCGGGTTCTTCCGCCTGGCCGAAAGCCGGGCAAATCTCGGCAAGCATGTTTGGCATGTCGAGCGCGCGAAAGCGGTCGAGCATGATCAGATGCCGCGCCCCGGACTGGGCGATGCAGTATTTAACTTCAGGCGGTTTCAAAAACGTATTGATCGGCACCACGGCAGCACCAAGCCTGGCCGCGGCAAAGGCCGAGATCACCCATTCCAGCCGGTTTGTCATCCACAGCACAACGCGGTCGCCACGCTGCACGCCGATGCTGGCAAGACCGGCGGAAAGATGGCGAACCCGTTCCAGCAGCGCGCCGTAGCTCAGGCGCTGCACCGCGCCGGCATCATCCGCCGCCACCAGCGCAATCCGCGCGGGGTCGAACGCGGCTGCATCCGAAATTGCCTGCCACAATATGCGCGAACGGGCTTCGGCCAAAGCGCGTTTGCCTTCCGCACTCGCGGGAATCCAGGCGCTGCTCATCTGAGACATGGCTCAGCCGCCCACAAATTCAGGGCGGTTCAACCGGAACAGCCGTGCGGCATTGCCGCCGATAATCCCGGCCTGGTCGCTCTCACTGATCTCGATGCCGTCGAAAAGATGCGCCAGCACGTCTTTCGAACGCGGGAATGTGCCCTCGTGATGCGGATAGTCTGCCCCCCACATCAAAGCCCGCGCGCCGGTTATCGAACGCGACATGATGCAGGCGCGGTCGTACTGGAACGAACATGCCACCTGGCGGGCGATGATCTCGCTGGGCAGGATCGAAAGTTTCGGCCGCACAAAGGCTTCATGCGCGTCGTAAATCTCGTCCATCCGCTCGGCCAAGGCCGCCATCCAGCTCGCACCGCCCTCGATGACGCAGACTTTTGCCCCGGGAAAGCGATCCAGCAGCCCGCTCGCCACCATGAGCATGATGGTGATGAAACCGTCGCAGGCCTGCACAGTGTAATTGGCCACCGCCCCGCCGGCGCCACGGAAACTGCGCACATCATTCCGCCCCGTGCCGGTATGCAGCACGAACACAAACCCCAGCCGCTCGGCTGCGGCGAACACCGGGTCCCAGGCATCGCTCTGATAGGAGGGAATGCCGGAATCCGGCTCGATGACGCTTGGCAGCATGCCGGCGGTGAAGCCGAGTTTGGCCAGCCGTTCCATCTCCGCCACGGTATTACGAAAATCGCGCACCGGTAGAATGCCGCAACGCACGAACGCATCGGTATGGTCTTTAAGCAGCCCGTGGCACCAGCCGTTGTACACCTGGGCCGAGGCAAGCTCGGCTTCGGGGTGCTCTATCAGGAAAGCCGTAAGGCCCAGACTGGAGAAAACGATTTCCGCATCTACGCCATCCAGCGCCATATCCTTCAGCCGGAAGTCGATCTCGCGGTTACCGCGCCTGTCCGGCCGGCCAAACGGCTCGCCATCCGGCCCCAGCCGTGGCGGGCCGGTATTGATGCGGGTCTTGTTTAAAACCTTGTCGCCGGCGAGCGAAAAAATATAATCGTCGCGCTTCTCGCTGCGCAGGCCCAAGGGGCGCAGCGATGGCGGCAGGCCTTCGCTGAACAAATCGGACGGTTCGACCAGATGTCCGTCGGCACTGAATACAAAATTCATGATGCGTCACACATGGCGTTCTCCATTTATGCAGCGGCTGTTGCCGTGGGTTCGAGATGGCGCAGCAGCACAGGCACATCGGCCAAAGCCCGCAGCGCGTCGTTGAGATGGGTGCAGCCCGCCACGCCGCGTAGTTCGTTAAGCACCGCCTCGCGCAATTCCGTCAGGCTCTTGCCCACCATGCGCGGTGCATTCGCCGCGGCCGCCGGGCATTCGGCAAAGGGCAGCACGCGCGGCTCGGCTTCCACCGAGAGCAGCACGAGCGAAACGGGGTGGGCCGTGGCGCGGATGCGGTACTCATGCAGCGCCGAGCGCGGGCCTTCAGGCGTCGTGGCACTGTCCTGAAAATGCGCGTCGATGCGGATCAAATCATCGCGCCAGACATCGATGCGCCGGGCCCGGCGCATCGCCGCCCCGGTGGTGGCGGGAAATCCATGCCAGCCTTCCGGGTCCGCAGGGTCGCGCAGAATACCGGCGTCGATGCCATCGGCACCCATATTGAGCCCGCTGGAGCCGGTGCGAAGCCCGGAGCAGATATTCTCGCGGTTGAAGGCTGCGGCGAATTTAGGGTCGGATTTGCGCTTCAGCATATCCGCCAGCCATTCCGGGTCCCAGCGCGACCATGCCCAGGGCGCGATCAGGCTGGAGCCGGCGATGTCATCGAGGATTAGGTGCAGCGGCGTGCCGCGGCGGCGCTCTTCGGGCAGGACCTGGTCGATCGCACCGCGCAGATGCCCGCCGGCCCGCTCGCCGACCAGGCTTTGCAGCCCCGCCGGGGAAGGTGTGGCGTTGAGCGACAGCAGGCGGCGCTCGGGATCGATCCGTGCCTCGAACGCCCCCTCGCCAAAAACCTCGATGTGCCTGGCGTCGGCCGGCGTAAAAATATCACGTGCGCGCCCTACCAGATGCATCGCCCCGGCCCGTCCCTCGGGCCAGTCCACATCGATGCTGGAGGTCCGCCGCACCGAACCCGGCCGGCGCGGCGGCGCATGGCCCGCGGGGGTTTTGGGTGGGGGCAGCAGTGTTTCACCGCTCACGGACATTCCTTATTTCCTCTCTTCGCGCGCGCCGGGCCGCCGGGCGCGCGTTTTTATGAATTTCTACTCTATGGCAGACGTAATCTTCGGAATACGGCCGATTATAATATGTCCCTCATCGGTAAAACCGAAAGGTTAAAGATCAAACTCATCGCTGCGCTCAAGTAAGAACTCGTCAAACGCGGTGGTCAGCCGGCTGCGGCGGATGTTCTTGGGCCGGGCCAGGCTGAGAACGCGGGTAAAACTGAAATCCGTCACGTCGAGCTCACATAACCGGCCATTATGCAGGTCAAACTGCACCAGCTCGCGCGACAGGCAACCGATGCCATGCGGCTTGCCGAGGTCGGGGATGTAGCCACCCTTGTCATCCTTCTGCAGATGCGGGTCTGAATTGATGTTGATGCCGCGTAGCCCCATTTTGGCGCAACGCTCGGTCTCCTTCACCGCCGCCTTCACATCCCACCACGGCAGCAGGGCCATGGGGAACAGGCGCTGGTTGGAGCTTTGCTGCAATTCGGCCATCGCGTCGTTGTAAATCTCGACGCAGATCTGGCGCAGCTCGACATCGACCTTGGCCGAAGCCTGGCCGCCAAAACCGAGAATATTGGGATAGACGATCTGCGCATATACGCCGGTCTCATCCATTATTTGGAGGCGCTCCTTCACGTTGGACGAGCCCAGATGCACATCGGCAAACTTTAGGCCCAGGAACTTGTCCAGCACCCGCACCTTGCTGCCGTCCTTCAGGATCGCGCTGTTGGGATGCGCGCCGGTGCCGATCGATTTATCGCCATCGATCACCCAGCTCATCTGCCCGTCATGCATCTTCACCTGTGGCACACGGTCGCGCCATTTGGCGGGTGCGCGGCTGGTCCATAGATCATGCGGCTCGGTGTAATGCGTATCCGCATCGATCACTTTGAGTGCCGTTTGCGCTTTCGGCGGGGCCAAAATTGTTGTGCTCATTGAACTTTCCCCACTCTCATCACGTTTCGGCGTTACGCCGGTTCTACCGCATGAAGATCGTAGCAAGCGCTTGGTTTTTAGCGCGGCCTGCTTCATCCGTCAAGGCAAACACTCGGGCGACGAGGGGCCGCTGATCGCGGCCAGCCTCATGACCCTGACGGATCGCCCGGAAGCATGGACAAGGCATAGCTCTGCCGGTGCTTGCCGAAAATACGGTATCTTCGGAAGCGGTACATCGGTAAAACCGATGGGTGGGGTGGGTTATTTTGCCGTCAGCACGGCCCGGTACGCCCGCCAGCCGCCATAAGCGGTGATGTCCTCGGCAGTTTCCAGCGCATAAGCCTCGCACAGAAACCCGGGGTGGGTGCTGCCATCGGCCAAAGTGACCTTGCCGATGCCCATGGGGGCGGGCAGGGCGGCCACGAATTTCCCGAAATTTTCCGCTGTAAGGGACCAAAGCTCCACCGCGATACCCTCGCCGGTAAAGCCCGGTGCGTGCGCAAGCCCTGGTTTGGGCGGGGTAGTGGGCAAAGCAAACAATCTGTAGCCCGGCGCGGTTTTGGTTGCCTCGACCAGCCTGGCGTTAAGGCTGAGCAGCTCGTGGTTGAGCACCATGCCGGAGAGATGCGCGCCCGCCACCACAAGCGTGGTCTCCGGCGCCGGCGGCCCGAGCCGTGTTTGCGGCTGGGTTTTGCGCCTACCCGCCCCGGCGCCCAGCGCGTGGTGCAAAGCATCGGCCTGGGCGGCGAGGGCTGCTTCAGCAAATACCGGGCCGATAAGGGTAACCCCGGCTGGCAAGCCGCTGGCGCCAAACCCGGCTGGCAGGGCAATGGCGGCAAGGTCCATGAAGTTCACGAAATTGGTGTAGAGCCCGAGCTTGGCATTGGCGCCCAGCGGGTCCGCCAGCATCTCCGCCACCGTAAAACTGGTGGGGGCGGTGGGTAAGAGCAGCACATCGATTTTTGCCATCTCGGCGCCCGCCAAGGCTTTGAGCGCTGCCAGCCGATGCATATCCGCGAACAGATCGGCCGCCGAGAATTTTTCGCCACCTTCCAATATGCTCCGTACCGTGGGGTCGATGGCTTGGGGCGATGCCTCGAAAAATTTTCGAATGCCGGTTAGCCGCTCGGCGGCGAAAGCGCTGCCGTAGAGCATGCCGGCGATTTCGCGGAATGGGGCATAGGCGATTTCCACCAGCTCCCAGCCCAATGCAGAGGCTAGTGCCAGCGCTGCTTCGTAAATCGTGGCGGCTTCCGCATTGCCAAAAAACTCCCGCTCCGCCGGCGCCAGAATGCCGGCGCGCGGTTTGGCGGGGAGCGGCACATTACGCACTTGGCGGGAGTAGGCGTCGGCCGAATCGAAACCCTCGGCGGCGTGCAGCACGGCCATGGCATCGGCCGCGCTGTTGGCAAAAATGCTCACGCAATCCAGGCTCTGGCACGCGGGCAACACGCCGGTTGTGGGGATGCGGCCGATGCTGGGTTTGAGCCCGATGATATTATTGATGCCAGCCGGCACGCGGCCCGAACCGGCCGTATCCGTACCGAGCGAAAACACAGCCAGCCCTGCGCCCACGGAAACGGCCGAGCCCGAGGACGAGCCGCCGGAAATATAATCCGCATTGAACACCGAACGCGGCGCGCCGTAAGGCGAGCGTGTGCCGTTCAGCCCGGTGGCAAACTGGTCGAGGTTGGCTTTGCCCAGCAGAATTGCACCGGCCGCGCGCAGCCTGGCGACAACTGTGGCATCCGCGTCCGGTGTGAAAGCGAATTCCGGGCAGGCGGCGGTGGTCGGCATGTCGGCCACGTCGATATTATCCTTCACCACGAAAGGAATACCGAACAATGGCAGCTGCTCCATATCCGCGAGATCCAGAGCTGCCGCTTGGGCGATGATTTCCGCGCTCTCCGGCCGCGAAATGAACACGGCCTTGTCGGGATATACGGCGATGCGTGCCAACAATGCGGTGACCAGCTGCACGGGTGTAAGTGTGCCAGCGCGATACGCTGCACGAATGGTTGCGATTTCAAGTAATTCAGGGATCATGGTGTGATTATTCCTAGACGTTGGCCGGCGCGAACAAGTTGACCCTTGGCGCCGGAGATGGTTTGCAAAATACCGGAGGCTGGGCTGCGCACCTGCACCTCCATTTTCATGGATTCGATGATCATCACCGGATCGCCCGCGGTTACTTTGTCGCCGGGCTGCACAAGCACCTGCCAGATGCTGCCCGGCACAGGCGAGGCAATGCCGCGCTCGCCCGGCGCGAGCGGCGCTTCTTCGGGCGGGGGTGCTGCTTCGATCTCCTCGAATGTGTTGAGGCCTTTGGCCGCCCAGTCCTCCCGCTCGGCGGCGAAGGCGGCGCGTTGCGTGGTTTGAAAACTGGCAATCGACTCCGCATTGGCGGCGCAAAACGCCTTGTACTCGCCCAGCGAGAATTGCTGTGTCTCGATCCGTAACGGATATTTGCCGTGCAAGAATCCCGCGCGCGCCTCTTCAAGCTCCTCGTTGGTAACTTCGAAAAACCGGATCTGGTCAAAATGCCGCAGCAGCCACGGATGGCCCGGCTCAAATGGCGGTGTCTCGCCATGCGTGTTCCAAACCTGAATGGTGCGCCCAAACAGCTGATAACCGCCGGGCCCCTCCATGCCATAGATGCACATATAGGCGCCGCCGATGCCCACAGCATTCTGCGGCGTCCACGGCCGGGCTGGGTTGTATTTGGTCGTTACCAGCCGGTGCCGTGGATCGTAAGGGGTTGCCACGGGTGCTCCCAGATACACATCGCCCAGGCCCAGCACGACGTAAGCGGCATCGAAAATAATCCGCTTTACCGCGGCAATATCCGGCAGCCCGTTGATGCGGCGGATGAACTCGATGTTGTCGGGGCACCAGGGTGCATCTGGCCGCGTGGTTTCTTGATACTTGCGCATGGCCAGTTGGATTTGCGGATCGTTCCAGGACAGCGGCAGATACAGCGTGCGGCTCTCTACCAGCATATCCTCTGGCGCCGGCAGGGTTGGCAGTGTGGCGCGCAATGCCACGAACACGGCATCCAGCTGAATGACGGCGGAGTCAAAATGAATTTGCAGCGAGCGTATACCTGGGGTGAGATCGATCACGCCCGGAATTTTTTGCGCCGCCAGGGCATCGCGCAACGCCTGCACGCGTAAGCGCAATTCAAAATCCAGCACCATCTCGCCGAATTCTATGAGGATGTCCTCGTCCCCCGCGCGGCGGATGGTGATATCGCCTTCGTGGGCAAGGATCGCGGGCTTGTCATCGGCGCGCGTGAATTTGACGCGATCACCGGGTTTCAGCTGTCCCATTTTCCAAAGATCGTATTTGGCAATCACCGCGGGGCAGACGAACCCGCCGAGCGAGGGGCCGTCCGGCCCCAGTAAAATCGGCATATCGCCAGTAAAATCGATGGCGCCGACGGCATAGGCATTGTCGTGGATGTTGGAGGGATGCAGCCCCGCCTCGCCGCCATCCGCCCGCGCCCAAGCGGGTTTGGGGCCGATAAGTCTTATGCCGGTGCGGGCGGAGTTATGGTGTACCTCGTAGGTTGCAGAGAAGATCATTTCGATGTCGCTGCCTTGGAAAAAATCAGGCGCGCCGTGTGGGCCGTAGCGCACATCTATCTCCCAATCATGGGTCAATGCGACAAAATCCGGCGCGGCTTGTGTACTGGTGGGCGCATGCGCCAGGCGCAAAGTATCTCCGGCCTTCAACGCTCCGCCGTTATGCCCGCCGAACCCGCCGAGGGTAAAGGTCGCGGTGCTGCCAAGATAATCCGGCGCCGCAAAGCCGCCGGCCACGGAGAGATAGCACCGTTGACCCTGTCCGGTAATCGCCCCGAGGCTGAGGATTTGCCCCGACTGCACGGTAACAGCGGCATTATGCGGCACTGGCACATCATCAAGCAGCGCCTCCATCACCGCACCGGTCAGTGCTATGGTGGTGGCGGTATAAAATTTCAGTGTTGGCCCGGTGAGCGTAAGCTCCAGCGCGGTGGTACCTGGCGCGTTGCCCAGTAGCGCATTGGCTGCGGTGAAACTCCGGTCATCCATGGGGCCGGAGGGCGGAATTCCTACCTCCCAAAACCCCAATCTTCCCGGCAGGCTCTGCAGGGAAGACAGTGCCCCGCCATCCAGCACCGCGACGCTTTGCGGCTGATAGGCAAACCCAGTCAATGTACGGGTCGTCATCGATCCTGCGTGAAACACCGGGAGGTTTAAAATCTCGCGGCAATAATCTGCATTGGTTTCAATCCCGCTGATGTCCGCCGCCAGCAACCCCGCCCGCAAATTTGCGATCGCCGCCTCGCGGGTCGCGCCAGTGGCGATAAATTTCGCGATCATCGGATCATAGAACGGCGAAACCGCGGTGCCCGTCTCCACCCATGTATCCACCCGCAACCCCGGGGGTTGCGTAAAATTCGTAATCACGCCACTCGCCGGCCTGAAATCCTCAGCTGGAATTTCAGCATATATCCGCGCCTCAATGGCGACTCCCGTGGCGGTAAGTGCGCCTTGTGCGGGCAGCGTAAATTGCCCCGCGGCCTGGCGGATCATCCACTCCACCAGGTCTACCCCGAACACGGCTTCCGTAACGCCATGCTCCACCTGCAACCGCGTGTTCACCTCCAAAAAATAGAATTTCGCCGCCTCGGCATCATACACAAATTCCACTGTACCAGCGGATTCATAAGCCACCGAAGATGCGAGCGCCACAGCCGCCGATTGAAACTGTGCAAGCATTTCGCTGGCAACATTTGGCGCCGGCGCTTCTTCAATCACCTTCTGGTTACGCCGCTGCAGCGAGCAATCCCGCGTTCCCAGAGCCACCACATTTCCGCGCCCATCACCAAAAATCTGCACTTCGATGTGCCGCGCCCGCGCCACGTATTTTTCCAGAAACAGCGCTGCATTGCCGAAGTTATTGGCCGCCAGCCGCCCGATGCTCTCGAACTTTTCCGTCAGCTCTGCTCTATCAGGGCACAATACCATGCCGATCCCGCCACCGCCCGCCGAACTCTTCAGCATCACCGGATACGTAATGCGCTCAGCCTCAGCCAACGCCTCTTGCAAGCCGCCGATTAGCCCCGAGCCTGGCAGCATCGGCACACCGGCCTGTGCCGCTAATGCCCGCGCCGTATGCTTCAGCCCAAAATCGCGTAAATGCACCTCGCCCGGCCCAATAAAAACAATTCCCTCATCAGCCAGCCTGCGCGAAAACTCCACGCGTTCAGACAAAAACCCGTATCCCGGATGCACCGCCTGCGCGCCCGTCTGTTTGCACGCCGCAATAATCGCCTCGATATCGAGATAACTCCGTGCCGCCGCCGCGGGCCCGATATGCACCGCCTCATCCGCCGCCAGTACGCCTGGCGCAAACCGGTCCGCATCGGAATACACCGCCACCGAGGCGATATTCATCGCTTTCAGCGTTTTGCAGATACGAACCAGAATCTCGCCCCGGTTGGCGATGAGGACCTTCGTAAACATGCAGCTCAACCCTCGGAGATAATGATACGGATCGGCGTCGGTGTGAACCCGTTGCATGGGTTGTTCACCTGCGGGCAGTTGGAAATCAGCACCAGCACATCCATCTCCGCCCGCAATTCCACATAGCCGCCGGGTGTGGACACACCATCATCCACCGTTAGCTCGCCGTTGGGGCGGATCGGAACGTTCATGAAAAAATTCACGTTGGAGACAAGATCGCGCTTGCCCATGCCGTATTTGCCCAGCTCGGTGAGAAAATTCTCGCGGCATGCATGCATGAACCGTGTTTCATGCCCGAACCGCACGGTGTTTGCTTCGCAGGAACAGGCCCCGGCATTGGTATCGTGAAATCCGCAGGTATCGGCCACAAGTGTGGCCATTGCCCGCCCCTCGTTGGAGCGCAGTACCGAGCCGGTTTCCAGATAAAATTTTCCGCCCGTGGCCGCCTGCGATGCCAGCGTATCCTGCGCCGAATAACGCTCGGAGACGTCTTCCACGTTATAGAAAAGCGCATCCACCGCTTGTTGGCTTTCCAAATCCACAATGCGCATCACCTGCCCCTTGTGCAGCGTCGCGGAATAGGGAGCGCGCGCCGGCACAATAACATCCGATACAACACTCATATCGCAAACCCCTCATCGGTATTGATAAAACCGCGCTCGGCCTCGGCGGTAAAATGCCGGCACAGATCATCCGCCCCCGGCGGCATATGCGCGATGGCAATTTCGATCGGCCCTGTTGCTTCCGTCACCGGGCTCAATGCATGCGGCGTATTGGACAAGGCCACCAGCAAATTCTGCTCGGCCCGCAGCTCTACCATCGCCCCCGCCGGCGGCGCGCCATGGGCGCAAAAACGCCCCGCGTCATCCGTGCCGATTTTTGAGAACAGGCTCAACGCCGGCCCCACATCCCGCCGTGTCATTCCGAACTTAGCAGCCGCAAGGCGCAGATTATCGCGCCCATTGCGCCCGGCCCCCGTTTGAGCAGGTGTATTCGGCCCGATGATGCTGTCGTGCCCGGCCCCTGTATCCGCGGTAATCGAGGCCAGTACCCGCCCCATATCGGAGAACAGCACGCGCCCCGTGGTGAGGTTCGTGGTCCATTGCAGCTTTACGGTATCGCCCGCGTTATAACGCTCCGAAACATCATCCGCATTCCACAGAAACAACGCAGCGCCTGGTGTGCCGGATATATTGGTAATCCGTATTACATCAAAACGTTTCAGGCGCAGCGCCACATAACAGCCGGGCGGAATCGCCTCCGTCTTGTACACAGAATGCAGCGGTGCAATCTCGGGAATCACCGCCGGTGTGGCCGCTCGTGCCCGGGCGGCCTCCTGCAGCGCCATGTAGCGGGCGCGGTATTGTTCAGGGGTGAGTTTATCCAAATCGAGCATTACAGAACTCCCTAGACTGGATAGGATTGGGGCTTGGCGGTGGCGTGCGAATGCGGGCCATCCAGCACGGTGCCGTGTGGTAATTGCGGCGTAAAACGATCGCGCTTCGGCATTCAGGACCCCCGTCGTGACAATGATTCTTTATCGATACGAGGGTACAATGGAGAGCCGACGCGTACCCACGCATCCATGCTCTCCCGGGCTTTTATCCCGCCGTGCATCATTGCGGATGTCTCCCGCAAGACCGCCGCTCTCGGACCAGCACCAGCGAATTACGCCGGCCGGAACCCTAGCTGCCTATCAAACCACGAGCAAAACCCGTGCCAATTCGCCTTGTGGGAGTTCGCGCGGGGTTCCGCGATCCACATCCGCCGGGCGGGCGCCAAAATTTCACCAAATGCTGAAAACAAGGCCGCCGGGCGCCCACAAATCAACCAGCCTCTTAGTTACCGAGCAGACTCTTCAGCACGCCCCCGGCCTCGGCCGGAATGCTGATACCCTGTTTGGCGATCGCTGCGGCGCCGGTAATAATCGCCTGGCGGGTCATCACATCCACCACCTGGGCTGCCAGCTGCGCCGGGGTGGCGCCGGTGCTGCCGCCGAGGTCCGTAAAATGCAGAGGCGGGAGGTCTACGACCAAAATCTTGCCGCTCAGCATCGGTGCGATCACGGTCACCTTGCCGCCAGTAATGGTGAGGTCGCGAATGACCTCCTTGCGCGCCCCGAGCCCGCCCGGCGCGCTGGCACCGCCCGCATAGGCCGCGATGTTACTCTGGATGACCTGCAGATTACTCTGCAGCCCCGGCAGCTTCACCTCGTAGGCAATGTGCGGCCGGACGATGTTCACGTGTTTGGCGACAACGGTCCCATTGCCGGGCAGCGTGAGAATATCAAGCTGAATATCAACGCGGTCCAGCGCCAAAGCGGTGCGCGTGCTGTAGCCGGGCGGGTTGGCGACATGCAGGGACGAGATGGAACCGTACCCCGGCAGGAGCGACAGGTTGACGCCGCCGGCACGGACCGTGGTCTGCGTCGCGGCACTGCCATCAGTCTCAAGCGAGGCCTCGATGCTGGAGGCAAGGTTGGCGGCATAATAATAGCCGTAACCCACGGCGAGGATAAGCAGAATGGCGATCCCGGCGCCGATTTTTCTCAACATGGCAATATCCCCGCGATGGTAGGGGAAGCTTAAGGCACCGCGGCTGGCGCGGGAAGCTCACCGATTTGTGACGCCCAAAATTCAACAGGGAACGATTGCCTGGAATCGGCCGTTCGGCTTACGAATAGAGTATGATGAAACGCATTGTCCCTGCTCTTCTTGGCATTCTCATCGCGGCACCGGCCATGGCGGACCTGCCGGCGCGCACCCCCGGCCTGTGGCAGAGCACCAGCACCGTGCTCGGGCCCAACGGCAAGCCGGTCGCACATGAGGTGGATGTGGTCACGGTCAGCTGCGTCGATGCGCTGAACGACCAGAAGTTTTTCATGAGCAACCAGAGCGCCTGCACTAGCCTTACCGTGTCCGGTAGCGGCAACAAATACAGCATCAGCGGCACCTGCAATGGCCAGGGGCAGAATCTGCAAATCCACATGGATCTGACCTATGCCGGTGCTCAGGCGCTGCAGCTGAAGGCGATCTACCATAGTGCGCAGGGGCAGATGATCGTGACCTCGCAGCTGCAATGGCAGGGCAACTGCCTGTCCGGCATGGTGCCGGGGGACGAAGGCAACATCGCCGGTGGCGCCTTCGTCAAAGCCGACAACATTAACGATTCCTATAATCAGTAGCTCTGCGAAAACCGGGCCCGCCCGCTCCCCGCTTACCAGGGGAGAGGTCAAAAATCTGGGCGTTATGGCGGCGTTGGGGTTTTCCTCCGGCCTGCCCTGGGCCCTCTCGGGTCCCACGCTGCGGCTATGGATGGCCTCGGACCATGTCGGCTACGGCGTCATCGGTCTCACTGCCAATATCGGCCTGGCCTATCTGCTCAAATTCGTCTGGGCCGCGGTGTTTGATGAGGTCAAGCCGCCATTTCTCGGGCGCCGCCGCGGCTGGCTCATCCCGGTGCAGCTGGCCCTGGCCCTGGCCATTCTGGCCGAGGCCTGCAGCGACCCCGCGCGCAATGTAAGCCTCACTTTGGCCCTCGGCGCGTTGGTGGCCTTCTGTTCCGCTAGCCAGGACATCATCATCGATGCCTGGCGCATCGAAAGTTTCGCCCCCCGTTTGCGAGGGGCGGCTTTGGCCGGCGAGGTCTGGGGCTGGCGCGTCGCCTTCCTGGTATCCAACGCCGGCGTTATCGCACTTTCCATTAAAACCGGCTGGCATGTGGCGTTTGGGCTGATGGCGCTGTTGGCCCTGCTCGGGCCCATCGCCACATTTCTGGCGCCGGAGCCAGAGGTAGTGCGCGAGAAACTGGCAGGGGCAAAATCCCGCTTCGCCATGGCGGTACGGGAGCCGCTGGCGGAATTTTTATCGCGCCGCGGTGCCGCGGTCGCAATCGCCTTCATCCTGCTGTTTCGCCTCGGCGGCGCGCTGGGCGCCACGATGCTCGGCCCCTTCTACATCTCTCTCGGTTTCAACCGTGCAGCGATCGCGGTGGCAAGCGGCCCCATTTCGCTCGTCTGCGGGCTTGCCGGCACGGCTCTGGGGGCAGTCCTTGTGGCACGAATCGGTGTGGGGCGGGCATTGCTCGTCACCGCTTTGCTGCAGGTGGCGGCTTTGTGCCTGTATCCGGTGCTGGGGCTGTTCCCGCATCTGCCGCATATATTGATCATCATATCGGCGGTGGAATCGTTTACCGACGCGTTCTCGGACACCGCCTTTCTCTCTTATATGTCGGGCCTATGCCACCCCGAGCACACCGCCACGCAATACGCGCTGCTCTCCTCGCTGGCCCCGCTGGCACTGCATACGGTGGCGGGCGCCAGCGGGTTTGTGGCGGCTAAAATCGGTTTTCTGCCGTTTTTCATTACCGCAGCCTGCGCCGCTTTGCCAGGCATTGCGCTGCTGCTGGTCATTCTGCGCTTCTACCCGCCGGCCAACCGTAGGGTTACAACCGCCCGCCATTCACCTTGATGCGTTGGCCGGAGGTATAACGGGACTCGTCCGAAGCGAGGTAAATCGCCGCCCCGAGGTACTCATGGTTGCGCCCCATCCGGCCCAGAGCGGTATTTTTCAGCGCCCCGGCCTTGCACAATGCTTCCTCCAGTTCCGCCGCATTGTCGCCCGTGGCGATCGAACCTGGCTGTAACGCATTGGCGCGGATGCCGAATTTGCCCCATTCCGCCGCCATATAGAGCGTCATCGCCCAGAGCGTGGCTTTGGCGATGCCGTAGGCGCCCTAACCCGGCACAGGCTCGTCGCCGGTGGAGGAGGTCAGGGTGATGATGCTTGCCCCGCCCCCGCCGTGATTATCCTGGGTGCCAGCCGGCGCATGATGCGCAATGGGCCCCAGGCGATGGAATTCTGCTGATCGCGCCAATCCTATTCCGTCGTGCTGAGTAAATCGCCGAGATTGGGTTGGGCTGGCTGGCTGGAGAACGGCACCACATCGATGCCGCCGCCGGCACCGGCGATCAACGCGCGCTTGCCCTCTAGCCGCTCATATCTTTTCTCCCTTTTTAATAGATTTCTCTTATGATTTCCAGCTTCTACCCAACAACGGTAATTTCATCCCCCGGTTTTATCTCGCCGGCGCAAAGCACCTCGGCGAAGACGCCCATGTCGATATGGCCAAAATGCTGGCGCAGCTCTTTGACCGGGTTGGCGTCTTTTACGGCTGTGTCGGGGTTCACCATTGTGGCGGGGCAGCGGTCGATGCGCTCCTGCACGATCATGCGGACCTCACCGATGGCCAGGGTTTTGCCCAGCAGCTCGAATTCCGCCCAGGGCGCGGCACCCTCTATATATATGTTGGCGCGGAACCGCAGCTTGTCGCGCGGCTCACCTACGGCTTGCTCAAGTGCCGCGAGGGAGCCATGGCCGATCAGGCTGATGACCTGTGTTTTGTGGTCGCAAAAACTATGTTTGGGGAAGTGGTGGAAGTTTGGCCGCTGGCCATCCGTGCCATAGCGGGCCTCGGGGCCTAGAAATGCAGTGAGATAGGTGGTGAGGGCGGCGCCGCCTTCCGGGGTGAACGGGGAGGCGATGAGGTCTTCGCCTTGCGGGTCGTGGATGGTGAGCAGGCTGGTGGTCTCGTCGAAATTGGTGCGCAGCCGCGCGGCGGCCGGGTTTTTGGCGAGGCAAAGGAAGTTCACCTTTGAAATCCAGGCCGGGTGTTCGGTGTCCAGGCTGGCATCGCCCTGGGCCAGGGCAAAGGCGCGGTCGAAGGGGATGCAGTTTCCGGGCGAGAGGCTGGCGGCGCTGAGGCGTTCCGGGGTTAGGCCTTTCACGGGATAGCGGTAGAGAGATTCTATTTTCATTAGTTTGCCTTCAGTCTTCGCGAACCACTTGAGGCAAATCATGGCCCCGCCCATATTGGGCTGGCAAGGTCTTTGTTGCCTATTGAGGGACGAAGATCTGCTGCGGATAAAAGTTGGACGTCGCCTATTCAGGGACGAATAAGGAGCGAAAATATGGATTTTGAGAAATTCACCGAGCGTGCTCGTGGCTTTGTACAGGCCGCGCAGACGATTGCGATGCGTGAATATAACCAGCAGATCACGCCGGAACATCTGCTGAAAGCCTTCCTTGATGACGAGGAAGGGGCGGCCAGCGGGTTGATCCGCATGGCGGGCGGCGATCCGGCCGCGGCCAAGAAGGCGGTCGACGAGGCTGTGCAGAAAATACCGAAAGTGCAGGGAGCGGGCGCTGGGCAGCCGGGCATTACGCCGGATTTGGTCCGGGTGCTGGATGCCGCACAGCAGGCCGCGACCAAGGCCGGGGATGCGTTTGTGGCCCAGGACCGATTGCTGATTGCCTTGGCGGCCAGCGGGACGGCTGTGGGCAAAGTGCTGCAGAATGCCGGGGTTTCGGCGCAGACGCTGGAGCGCGCAGTGAATGAGCTGCGCAAGGGCCGGAAAGTGGATAGCGCCACGGCTGAGCAGCAGTTCGATGCGTTGAACAAATACGCGCGCGATGTGACGCAATTGGCGCGGGAGCAGAAGCTTGACCCGGTGATCGGGCGTGATGAGGAAATCCGCCGTACTATTCAGGTGCTGGCGCGGCGCACCAAGAACAATCCGGTGCTTATCGGCGAGCCTGGTGTGGGTAAGACCGCCATCGTCGAAGGGCTGGCGTTGCGGATTGTGAATGGCGATGTGCCGGAGAGCCTGCGCAATAAGCGCGTGCTGGCACTCGACCTTGGCGCCATGGTGGCTGGGGCCAAATACCGGGGCGAGTTCGAGGAGCGGCTGAAGGCCGTGCTCAAGGAGATTGAGTCTGCTGAGGGCGAGATCATTCTGTTCATCGATGAGATGCATACGCTGGTGGGTGCCGGCAAGGCTGATGGGGCGATGGATGCCTCCAATCTGCTGAAGCCCGAGCTGGCACGCGGTGCGCTGCATTGCGTGGGTGCAACCACGCTCGATGAATACCGCAAGCATGTGGAGAAGGATGCGGCACTGGCGCGGCGCTTCCAGCCCGTGTTCGTGGAAGAGCCGAGCGTGGAGGATACGATCTCGATCCTGCGCGGGATTAAGGAGAAATACGAGCTGCACCATGGTGTGCGTATTGCCGATGCTGCACTCGTGGCGGCGGCCACGCTCTCGAATCGCTACATCACGGATCGTTTCTTGCCCGATAAAGCGATCGATTTGATGGATGAGGCAGCGAGCCGGTTGCGGATGCAGGTGGACAGTAAGCCCGAGGAGCTGGATGAGCTGGACCGCCGGCTGATGCAGCTGAAAATCGAACGTGAGGCTTTGCGCAAGGAAACCGATGCGGCCTCGCGCGACCGGCTGGACAAGCTTGAGCATGAGCTGGCGGCGCTGGAGGAAAAATCCGGCGAGCTGACCACGAAATGGCGCGCCGAGAAGGCGCAATTGAGCGAGACGCAGAAGGTGAAGGAGCAGCTGGGCCAGGCCCGCAATGAGGTGGAGGTGGCGCAGCGCGGTGGTAATCTCGCCCGTGCCTCCGAGCTGCTGTATGGCCGCATTCCGGATTTGGAGAAGCAGTTGGCGGCGCAAAGTGAGGGCCGTTTGGTGAATGACGCGGTGACGGAAGAGGCCATCGCAGGTGTTGTTTCGCGCTGGACCGGTGTGCCGGTGGAGAAGATGCTTGAGGGTGAGCGCGCCAAATTGCTGCAGATGGAGGATAATTTGCGCAACCGCGTTGTGGGGCAGCAGGCGGCACTTGTGGCTGTGTCCAACGCCGTGCGGCGGGCGCGGGCTGGGTTGCAGGACCCGGGACGGCCGATCGGCAGCTTTTTGTTCCTGGGCCCGACGGGCGTGGGCAAGACCGAGCTGACGAAGGCACTCGCAGAATTCCTGTTCGATGATGAGCGGGCGATGGTGCGCATCGATATGAGCGAGTTCATGGAGAAGCACGCTGTTTCCCGGCTGATCGGCGCACCGCCGGGCTATGTGGGGTATGATGAGGGCGGCGTGCTGACCGAGGCGGTGCGGCGCCGCCCGTATCAGGTGATCCTCTTCGATGAGGTTGAGAAGGCGCATGAGGATGTGTTCAACATCCTGCTCCAGGTACTCGATGACGGGCGGCTGACGGACGGGCAGGGGCGTACGGTGGATTTCCGCAACACCATCATCGTGCTCACCTCCAATCTGGGGAGTGACATTCTGGCCGCCCAGCACGAGGGCGAGGATGTGCGCATGGCCGAGGCAGGGGTGATGGCACGGGTGCGCGAGCATTTTAGGCCGGAATTCCTCAACCGGCTGGATGAGATCGTGCTGTTCAGCCGGCTGCAGCGGGTGGATATGGCGAGCATTGTGACGATCCAGATGAAACATCTGGACCGGCTGCTGGCGGCCCGGAATATCCATCTGGCGCTGGACCAGAGCGCGCGGGATTGGTTGGCGGATGCGGGGTATGACCCGGTTTACGGGGCGCGGCCGCTGAAACGGGTGATCCAGCGCAATCTGCAAAACCCGTTGGCCGGGTTGATCCTGGAAGGGGTGATCAAGGACGGCGAAACCGTGCCTGTTGTGGGTTCGGAGGGCGGATTGGTGATCGGCGGTCATTTGGCTGAAGCGGCCTGACGCCTATGCTCCTCGGGTGAATAACCCGGGGAGTTTTTTATGGACCAGACCGCGCTGCTCGTGATCGACGTGCAGAATATCTATGCCGACCCGCAATCGCCGCTGTTTGTGCGGGATTTTGATGAATCTTTGGGGCGGATAAACCAGCTTGCCCGTGGGTTTGCTGCGGCGGGCCGGCCCGTCATCTACGTGCGCCATGCGCACCGGGCGGGTGGGCGCGATGCCGGACGGATGTTCGATTTTACAGGCTCGGCCGAGGAAATTGACTTCGTTGAGGGCTCGGTTGGTGTAGAATATGTTCCGGGGTTGGAGGTCGTGCCCGGCGCACTGCACATCACCAAGCGCCGCTATTCCTGCTTCGAGGGCACGGAACTGGAAGCGATTCTGCGCAGCCTGAATGTGAATACCGTGGCGGTGTGCGGCTATATGACCAACTTCTGCTGCGAGACCACGGCACGTGTCGCACATGATCGGGATTACTTCGTGGATTTCATCGCAGATGCCACTGGGGCACCGGATTTGGCTGATGATTACCGCCAGGAGGACATTCGGCGCGTGGTAAGTCTGACGCTGGCTGGCGGGTTTGCTCGGATTTTCGACGCTGAAGCCTATTTGGAAGCCATGTGTTAAGCGCATGATGGGGTCGCTTGGATGCAAAAACTGAGGGGCTACCTGGGTTTGTTAAGGACTGGCTTGGGGGCTTTGTGGGAAAAACCGAGTAAAACCCTCAAAAATCATGTGGGAAAAAACTATGTGACGGTGCGTTGACAGTCAGGGTCCGCCGAGAGTAGAACCCGGTCACGCTTCGAGCGGCGGCTAGAACAAAGGTACCGGAAACGGCGCCTTTTTTGTTGGCTTCAGTTTAGAGGCAATGTTCTTTGACAATTGCATAGTTTGGGAAGGGATACGCTGGTGGCGTTTCTGCTGGATCTTGGTTTTGGCTGGGGTTTGGTTCTGATCTTCGAGAGAAGGTTGGGTGATAGTTTATGGTTTGGGTTGG
>JAMFRU010000029.1 GCA_026224875.1 Acidocella sp. | reverse complement strand
GCAAACTCGCCCTCAACGTCCTGCAGTCCGCACGACCAGACATCTCTGTCAGACGTAAACGAAAGCGCGCAGGCTCGTCAGACGAATTCGCACGCTCGGTCCTCGGTCAAATGCGATAGCCGTGAGGGGGCATAGCACCCCCCTGGCCGCTTTCACCGCGCGGGTTCTAGCCCGCTTTCTAACCGAGGTTGGACAGATCCTTGCTGAGCGCAATCACGCCCGGGAGGATTTTACCTTCCATCCATTCCAGGAAGGCGCCGCCGGCTGACGAGAGATAGGTCAGGTCGTCCTGCACCCCGGCCAGTTTCAAGGCGGAAACTGTGTCACCACCACCGCCGACGGAGATGATTTTACCCTCTTTGGTGGCTTTGCCTATGGCATCCGCCAGAGCGTTGGTGGAAGCATCGAACGGCTTGGTCTCGAACGCGCCGAGCGGGCCGTTCCAGATGATGGTTTTAATGTGCGGCAGGCGGGCGATAAAAGCCTGCACCGTCGCGGGGCCGACATCGAGGGCCATCATGTTGGACGGGATGGCGTCGATTTTGACCACCTGGGTATGCGGGTTGGCGGCAAAAACCTCGGCGACCACCAAATCCTGCGGCAGCAGAATTTCGCAGCCCTTGGCGGCGGCGGTACGCATGATTTCGCGCGCGGTGTCGTGCAGATCGCGCTCCTGCAGCGACTTGCCGACATTATGCCCTTGCGCTGCCAAAAACGTATTGGCCATGGCGCCGCCGATGACGAGGATGTCCACCTTGCTGACCAGATTGGTCAGCAAGTCGAGCTTGGTGGAAACCTTGGAGCCGGCGACGATGGCGGCAACCGGGCGGGCCGGGTGGCCAAGGGCCTTTTCCAGCGCGAATAACTCGGCCTGCATCAACCGCCCGGCGAAGGACGGCAGATGGCGGGCCACGCCTTCGGTGGAAGCATGCGCGCGGTGAGCAGCAGAGAAAGCGTCGTTGACGTAGAGATCGCCCAGTTTGGCCAGGGCGACGGCAAAATCATGGTCGTTTTCTTCCTCGCCGGCGTGGAAACGGGTGTTTTCCAGCACCAGCACGTCGCCGTTCTGTAATGCCGCCACGGCGGCTTCGGCAACCGGGCCGATGCAGTCCTCCGCGAAACTCACCTTATGGCCGAGCACGCCGCTCAGCGCCTCGGCGATGGGACGCAGCGACAATTCGGGCACGATCTTGCCCTTGGGGCGGTCGAAATGGCTCAGCACCACCACCTTGGCGCCCTTGTCGGCCAACTCCTTGATGGTCGGCACCAGGCGTTCCAGGCGGGTGGTGTCGGAGACCGCACCACCATGCATCGGCACGTTGAGGTCGGCGCGGAGCAGCACGCGCTGCCCCGCGACATTCACATCATCAAGGGTGTTGCTGTTGCTCACAGCGCACCGAAGTAAGCGGCGGTGTCGGACATGCGGTTCGAGAAACCCCATTCATTGTCGTACCAGCCCAGCACACGGACCAGCGCCTTGTCCACCACCGCGGTCTGCGGGGCATCGAAGGTGCAGGAAGCAGGCTGGTGGATGAAGTCGGAGCTGACCAGGGCTTCGGTGGAGTAGTCCAGAATGCCCTTCAGCGGGCCGTCCGCCGCGGCCTTCATGGCGGCGTTCACCTCTTCCTTGGTTGCCTGCTTCTTCAGCACAACGTCCAAGGAGACGAGCGACACGTCCGGGGTGGGGACGCGGATGGAGGTGCCGTCGAGCTTGCCGGCCAACTCGGGGAGCACAAGGCCGACGGCCTTGGCAGCGCCAGTGGAGGTCGGGATCATGGAAAGGCCAGCAGCACGGGCGCGGTGGCGGTCCTTGTGCAGCGTGTCCACGGTCTTCTGGTCGCCGGTGTAGGAGTGGATGGTGACCATATAGCCGTGCTCGATGCCAAACGCGTCGTGCAGGACTTTCGCCATCGGCACCAGGCAGTTGGTGGTGCAGGAGGCGTTGGAGATAACCTCCATCTCCTTGGTCAGCGTCTTGTGGTTCACGCCGTACACGATGGTGGCATCCACGCCATCAGCCGGGGCCGAGACGACGACCTTGCGCGCACCGGCGGTGAGCAAAGCGGCGGCAGATACACGCGTGGTGAACAGCCCGGTGCATTCCATGGCGACATCGATGCCGGTGAGCGGCAGTTTGGCCGGGTCGCGCTCGGCAACAACTTTAATGGGCGCGTAGGAGCGGCCGCCGCAGGTGATGACCATGGTGTCGCCAACAACCTCGACGGTGCCGGGGAAACGGCCGTGGACGGAATCGTAGCGTAGCAGATGGGCGTTGTCCTCGACGGAGCCCAGATCGTTGATCAGCACCGGTACGACATCGTTGCGGCCGCTCTCGATAAGCGCACGAAGGACCAGACGGCCGATGCGGCCGAACCCGTTAATTGCGATTTTGACAGCCACGCTTAGTTCCTCTCTTGTTTCATACTAATCTAAAACTGCTTCGTAGCGGCAACGATCGCCGCTTCGGTAATGCCGAAATGTTCATACAGCACCTCGGCTGGCGCGCTAGCACCAAAGCCGGTCATGCCAATGAAAACGCCGTTAGGCCCAAGCCAGCGCTCCCAGCCGAAGCCCGTTGCGGCCTCAACGCCGATGCGGGGGGCCGTACCGAGCACCTCGGATTGGTAGGTGGCGTCCTGCCGGCCGAACAATTCGAAGCTCGGGGCGGAGACAACCGCGACCTGGATACCCTCGGCGGCCAGGGTTTTGCGGGCCGCTATCGCCAAGGCCACTTCCGTACCGGTGGCGATGATGGTGGCGGCGCGGGGGCCTTCGGCTTCCGCCAGCACATAGGCGCCTCGGGCGGATTTATTGCCGTTGGCTGTATCGCGCAGCGCCGGCACAGCCTGGCGGGACAGCACCAGCAGGCTCGGGCCGGTGGTGTTCTTGATCGCCAGCTCCCAGGCTTCGGCGGTTTCCACGGCATCGGCCGGGCGCAGCACCAGCACGTTGGGCATGGCGCGCAGCGAGGCCAGATGTTCGATCGGCTGATGCGTCGGCCCGTCTTCACCCAGGCCGATGGAGTCGTGGGTGAGCACATGGATGACGCGGGTATGCATGAGGGCGGCCAAGCGGATGGCCGGACGCATATAATCCGAGAACACGAAGAACGTGCCGCCGTAGGGGATAAGCCCGCCGTGCAACGCGAGACCGTTCATCGCCGCGGCCATGCCGAACTCGCGCACACCATAATAGATGTAGCGCCCAGCGAAATTGCCCGGCTCAATGCCGGCCATGCCCTTAACCAGCGTAAGGTTGGAGCCGGTGAGATCGGCGGAGCCGCCGGTGAGTTCCGGGATCGCGGGAACCAGCACTTCCAGCGCCTTCTGGCTGGACTGGCGGGTGGCGAGCTTGGGCTTGGACTCGGTCAGCCCCGATTTATAGGCGGCCATGGTCTCCGCCCAGCCTTCGGGCAGCTTGCCGGACATCACGCGTTCGAACTCGGCGCGCTGCGGGTGCTTGGCCAGGCGCTTGAGCCAGGCGCGGCGGGTGGTTGCCCCCCGCGAGCCGGCCTCGTGCCAATTGGCATAGACCTCATTGGGCACGGTAAAGGGCAGATAAGGCCAGGACAGCGCCTTTTTTGCCGCCTCAGCCTCCGCCCCGCCGAGTGCCGCACCATGCGCGCCCGAAGTGCCGGCCTTGGTGGGGGCGCCGAAGCCGATGATCGTGCGGCAGGCAATGATGGTCGGCTTGCCTGATTTCTGGGCAAACGCCAGCGCGGCCGCAACCTGGGCGAAATCATGCCCGTCCACACGCTTCACCGCCCAGCCATAGGCGGCAAAACGCTTCAGCGGGTCTTCCGAGGTCGCCAAGCCGGTGCTGCCGTCGATGGAGATGGAATTATCATCCCACAGCACGCACAGCTTGTTGAGCTTCAAATGCCCAGCCAGCGCGCCGGCCTCATGGCTCACACCCTCCATCAGGCAGCCATCACCGGCAATTACCCAGGTGCGGTGGTCCACCAGGCTCTTGCCGAATTTGGCGGCCAGAATGCGCTCGGCCAAAGCCATGCCCACAGCCGTGGCCAACCCCTGCCCCAGCGGGCCGGTCGTCATCTCAATGCCCGGATTCTCGCCATACTCAGGATGCCCCGCCGCCGGGGAATGCAGCTGGCGGAAAGTCTTCAACTGGTCGATGCCCATGCCCTCATAACCGGTGAGGTGCAGCAACGCATACAGCAGCATCGAGCCATGACCGGCCGAAAGCACGAAACGGTCGCGGTCCCACCACCTGCCATCCGCCGCATCGAACTTCAGGAACTTGCGGAACAGCACCGTCGCCGCATCCGCCATGCCCATCGGCATGCCAGGATGGCCAACCCTCGCCGCCTCCACCGCGTCAATCGACAGCGCACGAATGGCATTCGCCATCATCCGCTCCTCCGTCACCGGAAGCGCCAAAATCGCCGCCTGACGCGCCAAAGCCGCCTCGTTGCCCGAAATATCACCAATGCTCGCCATGTCCGCCCATCCACCAGAATGGCCCGTGCATAAAGCGCGCAGCCGCTGGCATCAACCCAAGCTGGGGTTTTGGCCGGGTCCCGGGTGTTTTTGAGGTAAAAAAGGCGGGGCTCTGCCCTGGACCCGCTGGGGCCACAGGCCCCAGACCCCCATTACCTAAGAATTGAAGAGGGGCCTGCCTCCGCACTGTGAAACAGCTCGGTTGCAGGCCCCTCTTCAATTCTTAGATAGCGGGATCCTAAGGGTCTGTGACCCTTAGCGGGTCCAGGGCAGAGCCCTGGCCTTTTTTACCCCAGAACTCCCCAGCCCGGCCAAAACCCGGGCTGGGGGTTGATTCTAGTCGCTGCCTGCTTTGCCTTCGGAGCCGATGGCGTAGGCTTCTTCGGCGTGGATGGCGTCGTCGCCAACCATCAGGGCTTCGGCGTCCATACGCAGCGGGATGAACAGGCTGATCAATTTGAGCAGAATGTATGTTCCGATGACGTTGACGATGATGATGAACGAGGCACCGATGCATTGCAGGACGAACTGGTGCGGGTTGCCATACCAGGCACCGGTGACGCTGACGTTGCTGTCACCATTGGTGCCGAAGTATTCGAACATCTTGGGGTCGGCGAGGATGCCGACGCCCAGGCCGCCGACGAGGGCTGCCACACCATGGGTGTGGATGACGCCCATGGTGTCGTCCACTTTACGCATGAGCGAGGTTTTGCCGAGCCAGTTCCAGGTAACCCACGGCAGGGCCGAGGAACAGACGCCGAGCACGATGGCGCCGATACCGTTGACGTAGCCAGCGGCCGGGGTGATGGCGACGAGGCCGCAGATCATTCCGTTGACCACGCCTAGAATGGAGGGGCGGCCGTAGGCGATGATATCGAGGAAGGTCCAGGTGAGCAGCGCCGTTGCGGTGGCGATATGGGTGTTCAGCACGCCCACGCCGGCATCGACGTTGGCGGTGTAAGGATCGCCGCCGTTGAAGCCCGACCAGCCGAGCCACAGCAGGCCCGCACCCGCGAGGGTGATGAGCAGGTTGTTGGGCTGGAAGTTTTCACGGTCGCGCGCGGTACGCGGGCCGATGATGGCGGCCGCGGTGAAGCCGGAAGCGGCCGAGGACAGATGGATAACGAAGCCGCCCGAGTAATCGACCACGCCCATGGCGCCAAGCCAGCCGCCGCCCCACAGCGAGTATGCGCCGATGGAATAGACGCATGTGGTCCAGAGCGGCACGAACACGGCCCAGGCCTTGAAGCTGACGCGCCCGAGGATGGCGCCGAACAAAATGATGGGCGTGATGGCCGCGAACACGAACTGGAAATAGACCATCGTGGCCATGCCGTAGCCGAGATGCGGCATTGCCGCGGCGGCCGAGGGGATGACGGCTTCGCGTTCCATGTCGTAGGCGGAGGTAACCGGGCCCATATGGCCGAGGAACGGGCCCATGCCGCCCGGCATCTGCAGCCAGGGCTTACCGAAGGACATGTTGTAAGCCCACAGCACCCAGACGAGGAGGACCGCCGAGAAGGCATAAAACACCATGAAGGCAGAGTTAATTGCCCATTTTTTCTTCACTGCGCCGCCGTAAAGGATGGCCAGACCGGGGACACTTTGAATGCCGACCAGCGTGGCAGCGGTGAGCTGCCAGGCGTTATCGCCCGTATCGAGCCAGTTGCCCGGTAATGCTTGCACTATTGACATAGATTGGCCTCCATCAAATCGTCCCCAGTCTTAGGTAGTAAGTTCTTAGGTAGTAGGTCTTTATGGTTCGTCTTAGCGTTCATCCGCCAGCGCGTTTCCGCCTGCCGGATACACACGCATTAAGCAGTTTTCATGCCAGGACCATGCTGGTTCCACCCGGGCGTTTTTGTGCGCATATTTGTTTATTTTTAATAAATATCTGGAGGGTTTCCGTTTGTACGTAATGGCAAGCCCGAAGCTGCCGCCAAAAACAGAAACAGCGCCCGAGGGGCGCTGTTTCCTTAAGGGCCGGTGTTTTGAGCCCGCTTAATCGCCCAGAACGGGGATCTTCTGGCCGTCGGCGTAGATGGCGTAGGCTTCTTCGCCATGGATCGCATCATCGCCTATGAGCAGCGTCTCGTCATCGAAGCGCAATGCCACGAACAGGCCGATAAGCTTGAGCAGGATGAAGGTGCCGATCACATTATATACAATGATGAAAGCAGCGCCTTCGAGCTGCAGGATGACCTGGTGGAAATTGCCGTACCACCAGCCGGTGACCGCGAACTGGTCACCCTTGGTGCCGTACCATTCGACCATGGTCGGGTCCGCCAGAATACCCGTGCCGATGCCGCCGACGAGGGCTGCCACGCCATGCGTGTGGATGACGCCGAGCACGTCGTCCACCTTACGGAACAGCCTGGTTTTGCCGAGCCAGTTCCAGGTCATCCAGGGGATGGTCGCGGCGACGATGCCCAGGATCAAGGCACCGGTGCCGTTAACGTAACCAGCCGCCGGCGTAATGGCGACGAGCCCCGTGATCATGCCGTTGACCGCACCCAGGATGGAGGGTTTGCCGTAGGCGATGACGTCCAGCAGAGTCCAGGTAAGCAGTGCCGCGGCCGTGGCGGTATGGGTATTGAGCACACCCACCCCGGCATCGGCATTGGCGGTGAACGGATCGCCGCCGTTGAAGCCGGACCAGCCGAGCCAGAGCAGCCCCGCACCCGCGAGGGTGATGAGCAGGCTGTTGGGCTGGAAGCTCTCGCGGTCCCGCGCCAGACGAGGGCCGATGACGGCGGCCGCGGTGAAGCCGGAGAAGGCCGAGGACAGATGGATGACGTAGCCGCCGGAATAATCGACCACGCCCATGGAGCCGAGCCAGCCGCCGCCCCAAAGCGAGTAGGCGCCGACGGAGTAGATGAAGGTCGTCCAGAGCGGCACGAAGATCACCCAGGCCTTGAAGCTGACACGGCCGAGAATGGCGCCGAGCAGAATGATGGGGGTGATGGCCGCGAACACGAACTGGAAATACACCATCGTCGCCTGGCCGTAGCCCAGAGCGGGCATGGCGGCGGCAGCGGAGGGGATGATCGCCTCCTTCTCCATATTATAGGAGGAGGTGGTGGGGCACGGATGGCCGATCCAGGCGCCGGAGGGCAGAAAACTTGGCGTGTTGAACCAGGGTTTCCCGAAGGACATGTTATAGGCCCAGAGGATCCACACCATGAGCACGGCGGAAAACGCGTAGAAGACCATGAAGGCGGAGTTGACCGCCCATTTCTTCTTGACCGCACCGCCATACAGCAGGGCCAGGCCCGGAATGCTCATAATTCCGACAAAGGTGGCTGCGGTCAGCTGCCAGGCATTGTCGCCCGTATCCAGCCAGTTTCCTGGCAATGCTTGTACAATTGTCATTCTTTCCTCTCCAACGTCCCAACCATGTGTTGCGTTTTCGCGCACGCGGTGGGGGCGCGGCGCCGGTCATGGTCCAAGCATATTTCGTGCCATGATCAGCATGAGCGCGGCACGGCAACGAGCCCCATGCCTTGGCGGCAGGGGACCCGGAGCAACGTGAGGTTTGGAGGGGAGTTGCGCGCCACCCCCAGCCCGAGGGCGGCGCGCTTGTAGGCTTTAACCCAGGTGCTGTTAGCCCAGGTGCTGTTAACCCAGGTGCTGCAGGACTTCGCCATGCTGGGCGATGTCGAGGCCTTCCATCTCATCGTCCTGGCTGACGCGCAGGCCGATGGTCAGGTCGATCAGCTTGAGGATGATGAAGCTGCCGATGCCGCTGTACAGGATGGTGACAACGATGCCCTCAGCCTGGAGCAGCAGCTGGTGGACGTTGCCTTCGATGGCGCCGGCATGACCGCCGACCTCATTCAGCGCGAACACGCCGGTGAGCATGGCCCCCAGGATGCCGCCCATGCCGTGAACGCCCCAGACGTCAAGCGCATCGTCATATTTGAACATGCCCTTGAAGCCCGTGACGCCCCAATAGCAGACCACGCCAGCGGCAAGGCCGATGACGAGCGCGCCGGAGACGCCCACGAAGCCGCAGGCCGGAGTAATGGCAACCAGGCCGGAAACGGCGCCGGAAACGGCACCCAGCAGGCTCGGCTTGCCCTTCATGATCCACTCAGCCAGCGTCCAGGAAACGACGGCGGCGGAGGTGGCGAGATGGGTGTTGATCATCGCCATGCCAGCCAGACCGCCGGAGGTGAGGGCGGAACCGGCGTTGAAGCCGAACCAGCCAACCCACAGCAGAGCCGCACCGGTCAGGGTCAGGCCCAGATCGCCAGGCGCCATGTTCTCGCGGCCATAGCCGGAGCGCTTGCCAACCATGATGGCGGCAACCAGGCCCGCGACAGCGGAGTTGATATGCACAACCGTGCCGCCAGCGAAGTCCAGAACGCCAGCAGCGCCAAGGAAACCGCCGGGGCCCCAGACCATGTGAGCGATCGGGCAATACACAACCAGCAGCCAGATGCCGAGGAAGATCATCGAGGATGAGAACTTCAAGCGATCAGCCGGGCCGCCCAGGATAAGCACCGGGGTGATGATGGCGAAGGTGCACTGGAACATGGCGAACACGGTTTCGGGGATGGTGCCCGAAAGACCGTTAAGGCCGGTGCCCGTGAGCATGACGCGCGAGAAACCGCCGACGAAGGGGGCGGAGGCGCCGGTGCCGGCGGTAAAGGCCAGGCTGTAGCCGACGACGCACCACAGAACGGAGATGAGCGCGGTGGCGAAGAAGCACTGCATCAACATCGCCAGGATGTTTTTACGGCGCAGCAGGCCGCCGTAGTACAGGGCCAGGCCCGGGATCGTCATCATCAGCACGATGACCGACGAGATCAGCATCCAGGCTGTATCGCCCGAATTAAGGGTGGGCGCGGGCGTGGTTTGCGCCATTGCGGGGACGCCGCCAGCCAGTAACAAACCCAGCCCGGCTGGGAGTGCGAGAAGCGATCGTTTACTAATCACATTCATCTTCACGTTCATCTTCCTCATTTTATTCCACATTTGGGGCCTGGAGCCTGGCAGACCTGTGGAGAACTATGTGCGAGCTCTTTCGTGTGTAACGCCGGAGTGTAACGCCGAGTGTGTAACGCCGAGTACGAAAGCAAGGACCATGCCGGGCCTGGCGGTCTCAAAAATTATATTTTTAGGGGGCGGCATTTCATGGCAAGCCGCAGCATGTGGCGGGGCTGCGCGCTGCCGTATCAGGCGGCCGGCGATATTGTTTTGCGTAAATTCTACGCAAACTTGCTCAAAAATGCCTCAAACATGAAGAGATTGTTGCCTGAGCGCTTGGGTTCAGATGGGTTAATTGGGGGTTTGTCCGGGCTGAGCGGGTGTGGCAGATTGGCCGGCGACGAAAAACCCGAAAGGCGCTGCACTATGACCATCCAGGATGTTGATATTGCGGTGATCGGTGCGGGGCCGGTGGGCGGCACGCTGGCGCTGGCATTGGCCGCGCGCGGACGGCGGGTGCTGCTGGTGGACCGGGCGGAGCTGGCGCCGATGGAGGACCCGGCCTTCGACGGGCGCGGCTATGCCATTGCCGCGGGCTGCCAGCCGGTGATGGCGTTGGCCGGGATATGGGACGGGCTGCCCTACGCCCCCTGCCCGATCCTCGATATCGATGTGACGGACGGCCAGGTGGGTAAACGGCCTTCGGCGCTGAAACTGCATTTTGACCACCGGGCGGTGGGCGGGGCGTTCGGCTGGATCATCGAGGCCCGCTCGATCCGGGTGGCGCTTAATAAGAGGCTGAATGAGGCCGATGGGATCGTGCTCCGTGCGCCTGCGACGGCGCGGGTGGTGCGCGATGCGGATGGCGCCGATGTGCATGTGGGCGAGGAGGTGTTCCGGGCGAAGCTCGTTGTGGCGGCGGATGGGCGCAATTCGGCCCTGCGCGCTGAGGCGGGCATACGGGTGACCAAGCTGCCTTATAACCAGAGTGCCGTGGTTTTCGCCTTGGCGCATCAGATGCCGCACAATGGGGTGGCGCTGGAGCATTTTCTGCCCGGCGGCCCGTTTGCCGTGCTGCCTATGACCGGGACCGCGGAGCACCCGAATTTGTCCGCCGTGGTGTTTACCGAGCGCGATGCGCTGGCCCGGCGGCTGTATGCCATGGAGGATGGCGCGTTCATGCGCGAAGTCGCCGTGCGGCTGGGCGGGCGCCTGGGGGCGATTGAGCAGGTGGGCCGGCGCTGGACGCACCGGCTGGAGGCGATGTACGCGCACCGTTATTACGACACCCGGTTGCTGCTGGTGGGCGATGCCGCGCATGGGGTCCACCCGATCGCGGGCCAGGGGCTGAATTTGGGGTTTCAGGACGCGGCGGCGCTGGTGGCGTTACTGGAGGGCGCCGCCGACGTGGGGGCGCCCGAGGTGCTGGCGCGCTACCAGGCCGCGCGGCGGCCGGTGAATATGGCGATGCTGTTGGGGATGGACTCACTGGATAGGCTGTTCTCGACGAATTTTGGGCCGGTGAGGCTGGCGCGGGATTTGGGGCTGGCGGTGGTGGATAGGATGCCGCGGTTGAAGCGGCGGTTTATGCTGACGGCAATGGGGCGGTAGTTTCTTTATCGAGACGGCTTGCATCAAGATTGCCCGGGACAAAAAATATATCCGGTGTGAAATGAACGATTAGGGCAACAACAATTCTATAGGTTTTGTCATTTCACGCCCCGGCGTGTGCATAGGTATCGCTTTAATAACAAGAGTTTAATTCCGCTTGCACTTACCCCGGCCACGGCACGACCCAATTTATTGAGCTGGAAAGCTAATCTTTTGGGAAGGGGAACAAATGTCGCTTATACTGATTATTCTACTGGTTATTCTGATTTTCGGCGGCGGTGGCGGGTATTACGCGCATCGCTCTTATGGCGGCCGTGGCTCGGGCGGTGTGCTGGGGCTTATCATCATCGTGCTGCTGGTTGTGTGGCTGTTTGGCGGGTTTGGGACCGGCTACGTCCACTAACTAAAGCAGGTAACTAAATCAGGCCCGGGGGTGATCTCCCGGGCCGTTTTTTGACGACCCCCCACTTGCGGACCAAGCTGCCGCGGCAAATTGCGCGGTCAAAAAATCCATCAGCACCGTTACACGGGCCGGGCGCAAAGCGCTTGGCGGGGTGATGAGGTTCAGCGCTATGGGCGGCACATGCCAGTCCGGCAGCACCTCCTCCAGCACACCACCGGCAAGCTCACGCCAGACCATGAATTCCGGCTGCACGGCCAGGCCCTGGCCGGCAAGCAGAGCTGCCTCAAACACATCCGCATTATTGGCGCGCAGGCGGCCCTGCACGGGCACGGCGAAATCGCCTTGGGTGGCGTGGCTGAACTTCCACAAAGCAGGTGCCGCAATACCGGTGTAGATGAGGGCATTATGCCCCACCAGCTCGCGCGGGTGTTTAGGGCGCCCGTGTTGCGCCAGATATTCGGGCGAGGCCACCACCGGGCGGCGCACGGCACATAGCCGGCGGCCGCGCAGGGAAGAATCCTCCAATGCCGCAATCCGCAGCGCCAGGTCGAACCCGCCGCCGATGAGGTCGGTCAGCGCATCGCTGAGCTGCAGGTCGATCTGCACATCCGGGTAGCGGGATAGAAACACGGGCAACACGGGGGCGAGGTGGCGCAGGCCGAAGGACATTGGGGCAGCGAAGCGGATTAATCCCTGCGGCGCCAGGGACTGGCTTGCGGCTTCGGCCTCGGCGGCTTCGCCCTCAGCAAGTATGCGCGCGGCGCGGGCGAGTGTGCTGCGGCCGGTTTCTGTGAGCGACAGGCGGCGGGAGGTGCGGTGCAGGAGCGCCGTGCCGAGCCGCTGTTCCAGCCGGGTGATGGCTTTGGAGACCGTGGGGTTGGAGAGGCCAAGTGCCGCGGCGGCCTGGGTGAAGGAGCCGGTTTCCGCCACTTTCGCGAAAATGGCCCAGGCTTCGAGATCGGGCATCATGTTGTTTTTGGCATCGGTGATTTTCCATCATTTCCATTTTAATGGGGTTGGTTACCCTCTATCTCAAGCGTCAACGCACCGCCAACAATTTAGGAGTTTCCCATGATTGATATTCGCCCCTTCGCCACCCTCGGCCATGCCGACCACGGCTGGCTTGATGCGCGGCACCATTTTTCCTTCGGCCAGTACCATGACGAGAAGCGCACGAATTGGGGTGCTTTGAGGGTGTGGAATGACGATGCCATTGCCGCGCGCACCGGGTTTCCCACCCATCCGCATCGCGACATGGAGATCATCACCTATGTGCGCTCAGGCGCCATCACCCATCAGGACAGCCTGGGCAATAAGGGCCGTACCGAGGCGGGGGATGTGCAGGTAATGTCGGCCGGCACCGGGATTGCGCATAGCGAGTATAATCTGGAAGGCGAGACGACGACCTTGTTCCAGATATGGATTATCCCGACCGCGACCGGCAAGGCGCCGAGCTGGGGGGCACAGCCTTTCCCGCAAGGCGACCGTTCGGGCAAGTTCGTGGCGCTGGCTTCGGGGTTTGCCGATGATGAGGGCGCATTACCGATCCGGGCCGACGCGCGGGTGCTGGGTGCCACGCTGAAAGCCGGCGAGACCATTGAGTACGCTTTGGGCAAGGAGCGGTTTGGGTACCTTGTGCCGGCGAAAGGGCGCGTGAGCATTGATGGGGTTGAGGTGAATACCCGCGATGGCGCCGCTTTGGCTGAGTTGGAGAGTGTCAGCATTACCGCACTTGAGGATGCGGAGCTGGTGCTGGTGGATAGCGCTGCGTGAGTGCTGTGCCCGCTGGCCTACGGGCTGGCGGGCACTTGTTTGGGGATGAGCTTGCCCTGGAACAGCAGGCGCAATGTGCCGAGGGTGAGGAGCAGAATGATGAGGTGTGCGGCGATGAAGAGCGGCATGGCTAGATCTGCCGCCGGTCCGGTGTCGCCACGCTCCATCCTGCGCAAAGGCCCTGCCGCCAGTGCCGTAGCACCGAAGCTGAAGGCCCAGTAGCTCGGGGCAAAAGATTGCTGGCAGATCCAGGGCAGCAGGCGGAGGAGCAAAAAGCCTGCAGCAGGGCCCCGGCGATGAGCATGCCGGAGACGCCGATAAGCCCGATGAAACAGCATTGCACCGGATGGCTCAGTTCCGCCACGGCGGTGGCACGGGCGGTAAACCATTTGGCGATATAGGCAGCCACCAGAATGACCCAGACGGCGCTTGCGGCGGCCAGAATGATCTCGCCCACCACGGCGGGCAGGCCCCAGACCACATGCGCCAGGCATTGCCAAGCCCCGCCAGGCCAAAGACGATGCCGAAAAACGCGGCGGAGATGGTGCGCGGCTCGGCCATGGTTCACCGTGTTGTTTTGTGGGCGCCCTTACGGCCTAATCCTATGCGGAGCGAAAAATCCAACGGAGTTTGTCATGTCTGAATCCCCCCATGTTGTTCTGACTCAGGTTATTCTGACGCAGGTCGAGAATTTTCATTTTGAGACCGCGTTTGGCGGCGGGTTGCCCGATTACGCCACGGACGAGCCGGCCCCGCTCGGCATGGGTAATGGCCCCTCCCCTACGCAGATGCTGCTGGCCGCGGTCGGCTCCTGCATGTCATCGAGCTTTCATTTCGCCATGGCCAAGTTCCGTGAGGCGCCTGGTACGATCGTGACGAAGGCAACCGCGACGATCGGGCGGGATGCGGGTAATCATTTGCGCGTGCAGGGGATCGATATCGCCATCAGTTTTGCCGTGCCTGCCGCCGCCATCGGCCATATGGAGCGCATCGCCGGGCAGTTCGAGCAATTCTGCACCGTGGGGGCATCGGTTGCGCGCGGCATTCCCATTCATGTGACCGTGACGGACGGCCAGGGCAGCATAGTGAAAGACGGTTTGGTTCGGTAAGATTACAGCAGGTTTTGCCCATTGTGCAGTTGCACCCTGGGCAAAGCACCGGCAGATTGAACCGTAACAGCGTGTAGGCGCTCGGCTATGAGGGAGTCTGGTGATGGCACTGCCAACCCGCAAATGGACGCTGCCGCATATCCCGGGGCTGGTCTGGCGTGCCGGCAGCTTTGTTCTGGCCGCCCTCGTGCTCATTATCTGCGCCACGCAATGGAATAGCTGGGAAGGGTCGCGGCGCTACCAGAGCACAGATGATGCCTATATCCAGACCAACCTGACCCCGCTTAGCGCGCAGATTTCCGGCTATGTGCAGGATGTGCCGGTGCAGGATTACGACCATGTGCGGGCCGGCCAGGTGATCGTGCAGATTGCCGATGACCAATATAGGGCGGCACTGGCCCAGGCCGCGGCCGGGGTGGCGCAGGCCCAGGCGCAGATTGAGCAGGTGCAGGCGCAGCGGCCGTTGCTGCAGGCCAATCTGCGCGCCGCGCAGGCGGTGATGGCGGCAACCTCCGCCACGCTCACGCAAGGGGCGCGCGATGTCGCCCGGCAGCAACGGTTGTTGCAGGGCGGCTCGGCCAGCCAGGCGGATTTGGAGAAGGTGCAAACCGTTTATGCCCAGCTGACCGCGCAATTGAACCAGAACCGCGCCCAGGCCGACGCCGTGGCCAAGCAGATCGATTTGCTGACCGCGCAGGCTGACCAGGCACAGGCGGCACTCGCCGCGGCCACGGCGGCCGAGGCGGCGGCACGGATCAATCTTGGCTATACGCGCATCACAGCACCCAATGACGGTATTATCGGTGTGCGCCAGGTGTTGCCGGGGCAGTTTGTCGCGGCCGGCACGCAGGTGACCACACTGGCCCAATTGCCGCTGGTTTGGGTGATTGCCAATTACAAGGAAACGCAGCTGACGCATGTCGCACTTGGCGAGTCCGCGACCATCAGTGTCGATACGTTTCCGGGGCGGACATTGCGCGGCCATGTGGTGGCGATCTCGCCGGCCTCGGGCTCGGAATTCGCGCTGCTGCCGCCCGATAATGCGACCGGGAATTTCACCAAGATCGTGCAGCGCGTGGCGGTTAAAATCTCCATCGATGATGCCGACGGGCTGACGGATAAATTACGGCCGGGCATGTCGGTGATCCCAAGCATCGATACCGTGCTGAACGGGCAGCGCCCGTGAGTGGGGCTGTTGCTCCGCCCACCTCGGCGCCGGCCGATGCGCCTATTCCCTGGCTCGGCCTGGGTGCGGTGCTGCTGGGCACGTTCATCTCCACTTTAACAGGCAGGCTCTCGACTTTTGGCTTGGCGGATATTCGCGGCGCGATCCATGCCGGGTTCGATGAGGGTGCCTGGATCACCACCTATTTTACCGTGGCGCAGATGCTGATTACGCCGATTGCGGTGTGGCTCGGCAGCATTTACGGGCCGCGCCAGGTGCTTATTCCGGCGGCACTCGCCTTCGCGCTCACCTCCGCCCTCACCCCGTTTTCGCAGAATTTGCCGAGTTTTCTGGCGCTGCAGTTTTTGAGTGGGCTCAGCTCCGGCTGTTTCATTCCGCTCACCTTGGGTTTCATTCTGCGCGCCATGCCGCTGCGGCTCTGGGCCTATGGCGTTGCCTGCTACGCACTCAATCTCGAACTTTCGCTGAACATATCTGCCTCGTTGGAAGGCTGGTATGTCGATCATCTGTCCTGGCACTGGATTTTTTGGCAGAACGTGCCGCTGGCACTGGGTATGGCAGTCTGCATGCATTTTGGCGTGAAGCGTCTGCCGCCGCCGGATTGTATCCACCGCGATATTTACGGGCTGGCGACCTGCGGGATCGGGCTGGCGCTGATCTATGCTGCACTGGACCAGGGTAACCGGCTGGACTGGACCGGCTCGGGTTTGATCTGGGGCTTGACGCTTTCCGGGCTGGTGCTGCTGGTGGCGTTCATCATCCATGAGGCCCGCACGCCGTTTCCCTGGCTGGATTTCAAAGTGGTGCTGGGCAAGCCTCTGCCTTTGCTGTTGCTCAACATCGCGATATTGCGTCTGGCGATTCTCTCCACCGCTTATCTGATCCCGTATTACCTCGGTGCGGTGCGCGGTTTCCGGGCGCTGCAGATCGGCGATACGCTCATCTGGATCGCGGCCCCGCAGCTCATCGTCTGCCCGCTGGCGGCCTACATGCTGCGCCGGGCCGATGCGCGCATCACCGCCTCGCTTGGGCTATGTCTGGTGGCCTTTGCCTGCATGAGTGTGGCCTATGGGCTGACGCCGGTGTGGGGCTCGGACCAGTTTCTGCCCTCGCAATTGATGCAGGCGGTAGGCCAGAGTTTTGCATTGTCAGGCATCGTGTTCGTCGGTGTGCTGAATTTGCGGCCGCAGGATGCGTTGAGTTTTGGCGCGATGCTGCAAATCGCCCGGCTGTTCGGCGGCGAGGCAGGGGCGGCGATGGTTGCTACCGTGGCGCGCGTGCGCGAGCAGCGGGCTTCCAACCTCATCGGCCAGCATGTGCAGAGCGGCGGGCTGGCGGTTGGGGAAAGGCTGCGGGCGTTCGTGCATCTGGTCACGCATAACGGTTACCAGCCGCATGCCGCACCGTTGCTGCTAGCCAATGAAATCCGTGCTGTGGCGACGACGCAATCGACGATCGATGGTTTCGTGGTCGTGGCGGGCTGTGCGGTGTTCGGGTTGATCGTGCTGATCATTGTTCTGCCGCCGCCGCCGCGCACCCCAGCCTCGCATATTCCCCTGCTCCGCCGCAACAGGCCCGCGGAATGAAGCGCGTTGCCGCCATTGGCCTGGCCGGGTTTTTGAGTGCCTGCGCGCTGGGGCCCGATTATAAGCCACCTGCCCTGCCGGGCGGCGCCACTGCCCCGTTGGTGGCAGCCAATGCGGCGGCGGCGGCAACCGGCACGGCGCCCGATGAATGGTGGATGTTATACAACGACCCGGTGCTGGATGGGCTGATCGCCCAGGCTTTTGCCGCCAATGCGGATTTGCAGGTGGCGGAGGCGAACCTTGCCGCCTCGCGCGCGATTTATGAGGGCGCGCAATCGCAACTATTGCCGCAGACAGACACCAGCGCCGCTGCCGAATATGGCCGCGATCCGACCACCAATGAGATATTGGAGTTGGGCGGCCACAAGCCGGTAACCGGCTGGCAGTTCGATGCGCTGCTCGATGCCTCCTACGAGCTCGATCTGTTCGGGCACGTGCGGCGCAGTATCGAGGCGGCGCGCGATAACACGCAGGCTGTGGCAGCCGCGCGCGATGACCTGCGCATCACCATCGCCGCTGAAACCGCCAGGGCCTATGGGCAGATCTGCACTCTGGGCGAGCAGATCAACGTCGCCAACGAGGCTTTGGCTTTAGCCAATCAGCAGCAGCAGATTGTGCAAGGGCGGCTGGATGCCGGAGCGGGCTCGCAATTCGATGTGGTGCGCACTCAGGTGGTGGTGGCGCAGTCGCGCGCCGCTCTGCCGCCGTTGCAGGGCGAGCGCGAGGCGGCGGTATACGAGTTGGCGGCGCTGCTGGGCGAGACGCCGGCAAACGCGCCACGGGAGGTGGAGAGTTGCGTAACGCCGCCTCGCCTCGCCGCCCCGGTACCGGTGGGCGATGGAGCGGCCTTGCTGCAACGCCGGCCGGATATTCGCGAGGCGGATAGGCAGCTGGCGGTGGCACTGGCAAATGTCGGTGTGGCCAAGGCCGATTTATTCCCACGCGTCACTTTGGGCGGATTCTGGGGCGGGGCCACCAGCCAGATCAACATGCTCGGTTCGAACAACGCGCTCACCTGGGGCGTGGGCCCCTCAATCAGCTGGAGCTTCCCCAATCTGGCGGCACCGCTGGCCCATCTTGCCCAGACCCATGCCAATGCGGCGGGGGCGCTGGCGCATTACGATTCGGTGGTGTTGCAGGCGTTGAAGGATACGCAACAAAGCCTGGTGATTTACAGCGCGGAGCTGGCGCATCATGATGATCTGGCCGCAGCGCAAAGAGAGGCGCAACAGGAATACGGCTTGGCGAAAAATGAGTTTTCCGCAGGCAATATCAGCACTCTTGATTTGCTGGCGGCTGAGCAGACGGTGACCGGTGCCAACGCCGCCGTAGCGGTATCAGACGCTGATTTGGTACGAGACCAAATCAGCCTGTTCAAATCACTCGGCGGCGGCTGGCAGACTCAGGCCGCGAGCCAACCGGTGAACTCGCGGCAATAGGCGGCGGCCGAGACTTCGCGCACGCGTGCCATGAGGGCGGTGTAGCGCGCCTGGCGCTCATCCAGCGGCATGGTCAGCGCCAGGCTGATCGCCTCGGCCACGCCATCGACGTCGAACGGGTTGACCAGCAGTGCTTCGGGCATGCCGCTCGCGGCGCCGGCAAAGCGCGAGAGGATGAGCACGCCGGGATCGGCCGGGTTCTGTGCCGCGATGTATTCCTTGGCGACGAGGTTCATGCCATCTCGTAACGGTGTTACCAGCCCGATGCGCGCGATACGGTAGAGCCCCGCGACCATTGAGCGCGGGGCGGTGCGGGTCATGTAACGCAGAGGCACCCAGTCGAAATCCGAATAGGCGCCGTTGATGGAGCCGGTTTTATGGTTCAGCTCCTCGCGCAGTGTACGGTAGCGTTCCACCTCCTCGCGCGAGGGTGCGGCGATTTGCAAAAAACTGACCTGGCGGCGGTGCTCCGGGTAATGTTGTAGGAAACGCCTGTAAGCATCAAAACGCTCTGGCAGGCCTTTGGTATAATCCAGCCGGTCAACGCCGATCATCAGCGCGCGACCGGCCAGGCTTTCGATCATGCGGCGCGCATCGATGCGGCGGGCAATATTTGTTGCCATCTGCGCGAATGAATCCGCATCGATACCAATGGGGGTGACGACACAACTCACCTGGCGATTGCGGTATGTAACGACGCCGTCATTGGCTGGCAGGCCCAATATGGAACTCAGCGCGCCGAGAAAATGCGCACGGTCGTAGCTGGTCTGAAAGCCGATGATGTCATGCGCCAGCATCGCTTCCAGCAGTGCTTTGGCCGGCGGCAGCACTTCGAACAGCGCAGGTGCTGGGAAGGGAATATGCAGGAAGAAGCCGATGCGGTTGGACACACCCGCCGCGCGCAAAGCGGCCGCCACACCGAGCAGCTGATAGTCATGGATCCAGATCAGATCATCGGGTTCGAGCAGCGGCAGCAGCGCGTTGGCGAAGGCCTGGTTGACCTCGCGGTAGACCACGTAATCGCCACGGTCGAACACCGCATGGCCCGGCATCATGTGGAAGATGGGCCATAACGTACCGTTGGAGAAGCCGAGGTAATACGCCTTGTAATCGGCCTCGCCCAGATCGATGGTGGCGTAGGTCAGCCCGTTGTGTACAACCGAATTGGCAGTCATTGAGGTGGTTTCAGCAGTTTTGCCCGACCAGCCGAACCATAACGTGCCAGATGTGAGCGCCTCGGCCAGCCCCACCGCCAACCCACCGGCGCGCGGGCCGCTGGTCTCGGCGGGGTCCGGCACACGATTCGATACAATTACGAGGCGCGCCATAGTCCATCCTCCCAGCTGCGCGACAGGCGCATTGCACATAAAATCAGCCCGACCTGAGAATAGGTTTGCGGGAAATTGCCCCAGAGCCGGCCGGGCCGGTCCGCACTTGCCGGCGCCCAATCTTCCGAGAGCAGGCCGACATGATTTCGGATGGCGAGGATGCGTTCGAACAGCGCCCGTGCCTGTTCCTTCCTGCCCGCCAATGCCAAAGCGCTGGCATACCAGAAGCTGCACAGCAGGAAGGCGGTTTCGGGCGGGCCGAAATCATCCGGCGCCTCGTAGCGCAGCACGAAGCCGCCGACCATCAGCCGCTCTTCGACCATATCCAATGTCGCCAGAAATTCCGGTGAATCCGCCTGGATGAACCCGATTTCGGGCAGGATGAGCACCGAAGCGTCGCACACCTCGGCATCGAGCACGCCGGAGAGCCAGCCGCCGGAAGTGACGATGCGCGACATGATTTCATCCCGCAGGTCACTTGCCAGTGCGGTCCAATCGGCGGCCTCGTCATCGCGGCCGATGGCCTTGGCGATAAGCCCGAGGCGTGAGATTGCGGCCCAGCACATGACGGCGGAAAAACTATGCACGGCACGGCGGCCGCGGAACTCCCATATGCCGGCATCGGGCTCCAGCGCCACGCGCGCGGCCATTTCGCCCAGGGGGCGAAGCCGCTCGTACAGCGCCGCATCGCCGCGCACGGCCAGGCGCTGGTCTACAAACAGTTGCGCCAGGCTGAGGATGATGGCGCCGTAAGCGTCATTCTGCCGCTGGGTGGCGGCGGCATTGCCGATGCGCACCGGGCCGTCGCCATTATAACCCGGCAGATGCGGGGCAATCCATTCTTCCTCCTTCATGCCGGGGGCGATGGGATAGAGTGGCGGAATTTCGCCGCCGGCCGTGCTCTGCACGATGTCCAGCACGAAGCCGAGAAAATTCTCCATGGTGCGCGTGGCGGACAGGCGGTTGAGCGCGGCGATGGTGAAAAAACTGTCGCGCAGCCAGCAGAAGCGGTAGTCCCAGCAGCGCCCCGAGCCCGCATGTTCCGGCAGCGAGGTGGTTAGGGCCGCGACGATCCCGCCTGTATCGTCGTAGGAGCAAAGTTTCAGCGTGATCGCGCTGCGGATCACCGCTTCCTGGTAGTCGAACGGGATGTTCAGATCCGCCACCCAGTTTTGCCAATAGGCCAGGGTTTCGTTGTACATCTGGTAGAACAGCGCATCGGGCGCCTGGTCGAGCGGCTCATCCGGGCTGAATACCATCGTGCCGGCGCGGCTCAGCGTGAAACTGCTTTCGTGCATGATGTGGCTGAGCGGTAAATCGGTAGTTATTCGCAACGAGAACTCAGGGCCGGCGTATTTGAGGTGATTGCTGCCCATGTTAGGGCGCGGATGATGTTCACCATAGGCGAAGCCCGGCCGTACCGCGATTTTAACACGCGGCAGACCTTCCAGCGGTTCGATGCGGCGCATCAGCATCAGCGGGCGGAAGATGCGGCCGTATTGTTTGAAGCGCGGACAGAAATCGATCATGCGCAGGGCATTGCCGGCATCATCGCGCAGAATCGTCTCCACGATGGCGCTGTTCACCAGATAGCGCTGGGTGGCACTTACCTGGCGATCCAGCCGCACGGTGAATCGGCCCGCGGTGTCGTCCGTATTGAGCAGGCCGTGGAAGACCGGGTCGCCATCGAGTCGCGGCCAGCAGCACCATACATGCGCGCCTTCGCTGGAAATGAGCGAGGCGATGCTGCCGTTGCCGATGACGGCGAGATCATGCGTGAGCTCAACCATGGCCGGATTCTCCTTGGTCGCCGCGTTCTCCTTGGGCCCCGCTTTCTCCTTGAGCGAGGGCATGCTCCAGCCATTGCAGTACGGCGGCTGGGGAGCCCGCAAAATCGCGCCCGACATGCAGGCCTTGCCCGCCGCGCGCATTGGCACGGGCGATGGCGGGTTCGTCGGTCGTATCGTCACCTATGAACAACGGCAAGCGCCCGGCAAAAGCGGGCTCGCGCATGAAACGGTCCAGCGCGCCAGCCTTGCCGGGGCCGCGCACGCGGATTTCCAGCGCCTCATGCGCCGGCTGCAGCTCCAGCGCGGGGTGTGATGCCGCCAAAGCGGTGGCGCAGGTGATTAAGGCATGGGCGGCTGAGGGCGCGGCGCGCCAATGCAGCACCAGGCCGAAACGCTTGGCCTCCAGCAATGTGCGCGGATGGGCGGCAACGGCGGCGCGCAACGGGGCAAGCAGGGCGCGCAAATCGGCGTTTTCCGCCATATCCTCGATGATGCGCCCTCCTGCATCGCGCAAAACCGCGCCATGTTCGGCGGCGGCGGCGATACCGGAGCCAAACAGACGGTCGATATCGGCCAGGCTGCGGCCCGAGATGAGGGCGAGCGCGCCTTGCAATTGGGAGGAAAGCCGGTGCAACAGCCCGCGCAAATGCGGCGGTACGACCACAGCATCCGGTGTTTCGGCAAGGTCGAGAAGTGTCCCGTCTATATCCAGAAAGACAGCACAACCACTCAACCGCGGAGCCTGCGGCGCGCGATAATCCACACTCTACAGGTGGCGGTATGCGCGCGAGGAGGCAACCCGCGCGCATATTACCGTCTAAATTTTAATCCCGGCGTAAGGAATGGGCCAAAAGCTTAATTGACGACCCGCTTAAACGGCCACGCGGGTAAAAAGGAGCCCGATTTCGGAATTGGCGGCGGGGGCGGGAATGGTCATCTCGCGGCCGACCATCAGCATCGGGCGGGGTGTTTCGGAAACCGTCATACCGCGATAGTCGTTGAGCATCACGATCTCATGCGCCTGCTGGATGTTCTCAAGCGTGAGCTCGGTAATCCGGCGGCGGGCGTTCTCAACCTGGCTCTGCAATGCGGCGATCTGAGAAGCGGCACTGTCAACCTTTTTAGCAAACGAGAATATCATCGATCGATTTCCTTGCAGAACATGAGCGCGCTTTTCGCGTGGATTACAATATATTTAGAAATACGCAGGAACGCTACTCACAAGAGGTTGAACTCCATGCATTTATGACATGGCTGTAATGTGCTTAAATGAATTTCGTGTAATGTTTGGCCCGGAGCCATGAAGAACCCGTCCCACTCAACCTTGCCGTGTGCCCGACAGACAGATGCCGACGTTTTAACTCGTTTTGGCGTGAGGCGTAGCCTCGAAGCGGGAGCCAGGATACCCCGCAAGGAGCCCCAGCACGCGAGCTTTGTACTCGATGCCGTTCGTTCACCTGAGAAGGCGGCGGCCTCTCCCGTTGTCGCTTCCTGGCGCCGCTCCGCTTTGCACCACCGGCTCGACCCCGCAAACGCCGCAAAACGCGAGCACCTCCTCCGCGCGAGGTTCGAAGGCTGAATTGCTAAGAACAAGGGGGGAGAAAGTCGCTTTTCCCGAACGTAAGCGGAAAGAACGCCTCTGCGTTGATTTTCAAAGGCTATTCAATATCCGTGACGGCTGCCATCACTTGCGCATGCAAGTTATTTTTACGCGGGCAGGATTTTGGCGGGGCACCTATCGCGCGTTGCCCTTAGCTTTGGGACTGGCACCCTTTGGCTTTGTAACCGGGCTGGTGACCGCCCATCATGGCCTGAGCCTGCTTGATTGCATCTTGATGAATGGCACTGTCTATGCCGGCGCGGCGCAGCTGGTGGTGCTGGCGAACTGGACGCATCCGGCCCCAATCCTCGCTGCCGCATTCGCCGCGTTCGTCGTCAACATCCGCTTCGCGCTGATGGGTCCGGCCCTGGCACCCTGGCTGGATGGATTGAGCGTGGCCGGACGCTACGCCAGTCTTTCCCTGCTCGTAGACCATCCATGGGCAATTTCCGTGGCCGACATACGCCGCGGCGGCAGGGATGCTGCCTTGTTCGTGGGATTGAGCCTGCCAATCTGGGCCGGCTGGATGATTGCGTCCACCGTGGGATTTCTTCTGGCGCGAACCTTGAATCTGCCGCCGCATCACCCGATCTTCTTCGGTGCGCTGGCCGCGTTTATCGCCTTGCTGGTGCCGTTATGGCGCAGTAAAGCAGATGTTCTGCCTTGGCTGGTGGCAGGCGGCGCCGCCGCCGCTGCAGCACAGCTTTTGCCGCATACTTCCTGGTATATCTTGATTGGGGCGCTGAGTGGTTGCCTCGCTGGCGCCATCGTGGATAGAAGGCGACGGTCCAGTCATGGCTGAAGATCCCTCAAATCTGCTCGCGATAGCGGCGATGGCGGCTGTAACACTGGCCTGCCGCTGCGGCGGCTATTTCGTTTTTTCCCGCGTCAGGCCAACGCCCTTTATTCGAAACGCCATGGCTCATTTGCCAGGATGCATTTTTGTATCCTATGTCGTGCCACGTTTGCTAACCGGATCACCAGCAACATGGATCGGCGCAATCGCCACGGTCCTAACCATGTTATTGAGCCGGAATTTAGGCGCCAGCATTGCCGCGGGTATCGGTGCTACCTGGGCTGCTACGGCTTTGCTCTAGCAATCTGCTGATAAACCTTTGACTTGGCCGCCGGTTTGTCCCCGCATTATCGTTCTTTGAGGCTTTTCTGTCTCTTGAGTCAGTCGTCAGCGCAGTGTTGGTTCAATCCCGCGCTTTCGCAAAGCAGTCCTGCTGCCCTGCCGACCGGCGGCAGGCGGGACATTTTGCTGGCGGACAAGCTTGACTGGATTGGCAAGCCCCCGATGACTGGTCCACTTCATACGTAGTCAATTCGGTGATTTGAGACGGGCGGTTGCGTCCACATCAAGACCTCTGGTGCCGGGGGCCGATAGCCAAGCGACGAGTGCGGCCGGATTGTATTATATTGTTTGCGCCAGGCTTCGAACAGAATCTTCGCCTCCTGTACACCCGCCAATATGCACGACACCAAGGGCGCGGTGAAGGTTTTAGAAAAGTACAAAAAATGGGTGAAGCGACCCCGTGTCAAAAAGATTGTAGGTGACAAGGGCTACCGGGGCGAGATGCTCAAGGGCTTTGTTCGTAGGACTTTCAAGGCCGTAATGGGGATCGGCGAAAATCATACCAGCCCAGAGACGGGTTTTGTGCCAGCCAAGAAGAGGTGGCTGGTTGAAAGAGGTTTCGCTTGGCTAAGTACTCATCCCATTAACGGCATCCATATCTACGCCTGAGCGTTCCGGCAAAAATATCGCGGCCAGAATGGCAAGGGAGAAAGCGGTCAACGCGCAAATGCCCATCGCATGTCCGAGGGGGATGATGGTGGCAAGCACGCCAACCGCAGATGTCGAAATCGAACCAATCCCGCGCCCGCCGGTAATACAAAATCCGGAGCCGCTGGCGCGGATATCGGTGCTGAACAATTCCGCGAAAGTTGGAAGCATGCAGGCCGCCGCCCCTCCCTGCAGGCCCCCCTGAAGAAATACTAGGCCAAAAGCGGCATTGAGGTTGAGCGGCATGAAGAGGAATGCAATCACCACCGCTGCCTCGCAGACCAGGAGCACCACGAATGTCCGGCGGCGGCCGATGCGGTCGCTGATAAAGCCGCTGGCGATGGGGCCAAGCAACAGGCCGGCAATGCTCATGGCAAGATAGCCGGAGGTCGAGGCCACCTTCAGATGCAGGGTGAGCCGCAGATAGGTCGGCAACCAGGCGTGAATGGCGAAGCCGCCGCCAAGAATCCCCGTGGACAGCAGTACGCCCAGCAGCGTGCCCCGCAGATTCGAGGATGCGAAAATCGTCCAGAACGGTGTCGGCTTTACCCCGGCCTGGCGCCTGGCAGCGAGCGCCTGATAGCTATCGCTTTCCGGAACGAAACGCCGGATATAAAGCACGAGCAAAGCGGGAATCACGCCGGCGGCAAACATCACGCGCCAGCTGATCGTCGCCGGGAAAAAATAGAAAATGAGCGGCATCAATGCGGTGGATAAAGCATAACCAAGGCCGTATCCGGATTGCACGGAGCTCACGGCGCGGCCTCGAAGATGTGAGCGTACGACTTCGCTGATCAACACACCGCCCACCGCTGCTTCACCGCCGAAGCCCAGTCCTTGCAGAAAGCGCACCGCCATGAACTCATCATAATTCGTTGCCAGCGCCGCCAACAAAGAAAAAGCCGAGACCCAGAGGACGGTGATTTTGAGCAGCGACATGCGACCAAACCGGTCGGCCACGGCGCCCGCGATCCAGCCACCGAAACAATTGCCAACCAACCCCATCGTCGTCAGCGCACCGATCTCGGGCTTGGTAAAGCCAAGCACCGTGATGAACACGGGTGCCAGCAGCGCGTACATAGTCGAGTCCAGAGCATCCAGCGTGTACCCTCCAAGACAAGCCCAAAAGGTGCGCCGTTCGACGGTGGTGAACTCACTATACCAATTGATCTTCATCGTTCTTCCCGAGTTTGTGATTGTATCACCCGCGCCAGCCTCCTGCCGGGGCGTAACAGCCGTATGCGTGCCGCCACCTCTTGCAATATCATCAGGGGCGGAAGGTCCGCGATCCCAATCCGTTTGGCCGGTGCTGCTTTTCATTAAACGTTTCCTTCCGTCGTCAAGCACTTACCGTTGTTCAGCCATGCCGATCATCCTGGTGAAGCTTAGGGCACGAAAGGCGGCGGCTTCAAGTGCTGTTGCCTGCCGCCATCCAAGCGCGGGAACTTTCAAACTCTCGAGGCCAGATATTGCATTAGCTGCCTGGGCTCGTGTCGCGCTTTACAGAAAATATTTCGCAGACTCAGCTCGCGCCCACATCGCTTTTTGTAAGCTTTGGGTAGAGCCGGCTTGCGGTTTTGTGAAAGAACCATTCCTCATCTTCTTTTGAAAGCGTGCTGCAGCATGCCTTCGCCATCGCAACCAGCTCGGGCAGCGTGCCCTTGCTGGCGGGGTAGTTGGAGCCCCAGGCCAGCCGGCCGGCCCCGAATTCGGCTACCAGCTTCTGTACGATCGGCACTGAATACTCTTCCCAGCCTTTTCCTTTGCTTAGAAAATTCACTGAGGTGACCTTCAGATAAAGGTTGGGGTATTTGGCAAGATTGAAAAGCAGTGCAGCGGTTTCAAAAGGTGGCCCGCTGGTGTAATCGGCGCGCCCGGCATGATCCAGGAAGAACCGGACATTCGGGAATTTGGCAAGAATCGTTTCCAGCTGGCCGAAGCCTTCCGTAGCCGCCACGTTGAGCGCCACCGTGATGTCGTTTTCCGCGGCGCATTCATAGCAGGGGAAAATCCGCGGGTCATCCAAGGCAATCAAGGCGGTCTTCACCGTGGTACCCTTTACGTACATGCGCATGCCGGTGAGCCCCTTGGCATTCCAGGCGCGCATCGTATCCGCTGCGCCATCCGCCAGCACGTTGATCGAGAACACGCCGGTAAAGCGGTCCGAATGTGCTGCCACGGTATCGGCGACATAATCGCAGTTGAAGCCGTAGGTGGTGGAAGAGTGAACAAGGGCTGCCTGATCCACCCCGGCTTCATCCATCGCTGCGATAAGCTCCTCGGTCGAGACCGACCTTTCATGCGACCAGTCCGATCGCTTTTCGCCAAGCGGCGTAATCGGATAACGAACAGTATCCGGCGACACGACATGCGGATGCGTGTCGATGATCTTTACCATAATCGTATTTACTCCAGTTGCCTTATGAGGTCGGACGTTATCGTTTGATCAAACCGGATCCGATTGTTGAGCACGCTCTGGATTTGCGGCGTTTCCTTGTTTTATTTTGAGCACAAAACGCTTGAACAAATCCGTCACCACGCTCTGGTTTGCGTTTTCACAGTCTGGTGGAAGGAAGGGCACATAACAAACATCTATTATGTCTCTGGTTAGAAGTTTTACCTATTTTGCTGAAGAGATCGTATCCAGATGCCGAGGATATCCGACAGGTGCCGCGGCACCTCGATCGGGATCATATGCCCCGTGCCTTCAACAACTTCCACCCTTGCATCCGGAATGCCGCTCTGCAGTTCTTTGGCTTCATCCAGGCTACGTAAGCCATCCTGCGCACCGGCGATTACCAGTGTCGGCACGCGGATCTCGCCCAGATACGGAACGCCATCTTCGCGCTCGATGCCTGCCTGGCGGGTAAAGACTTGCGGACCCAGCCGCTGGCCCATGGCACGGATCCGTTCGATCATCTCCGTATCCCCTGCCCTGTCCGGATGAAGCGATTTCACGATTGCCCCGCGGCTCATCCCGTTGAATGTCGAGGCGTCAACAGCGGCCGCCTTCCGGGCTTTCTGGTTTGCCCCGCCACCGCGAGCGGAGGTCGCGATCAGAACCAGCGCCTGTACGCGTTCCGGCGCCCGCCGCGCCATTTCCCGCGCCACGTACCCGCCCATCGAAAACCCGATCAGGACGAAGCGGGGCGGCGCATCGGCGAGCGCCCGTTCAGCCAGTGCCTCGATCGAGCCATCCAGGCTCATCTCGGCGTAGGCAAACGGGCCGAAGCCGTGCAGATCGGGCTCGATGTTCCGCCACAGATCGGCATCGAGCATAAAGCCGGGGACGAAGAAGATCGTCACGGCGCTGTCATTACGCCATCGATGCGGCGCCAGAGCTGGTTAGGATTCGCATCCTGCAATGCCGAGGGCAACAGCGCCGGCGAAAAGTTCTGGTAGCAGACGGGGCGCAAGAAGCGGCGGATCGCCAGCGTGCCGACCGAGGTGGTGCGGGAATCGGTCGTAGCGGGAAAAGGTCCGCCATGCACCATGGCGTGGCAGACTTCCACACCCGTCGGCCACCCGTTGATGAGGATGCGTCCGGCTTTTCTCTCAAGCAGCGGCAGTAATTTCTGGAAGAGCGGCTCGTCCGCCTCGGTCATGTGCACGGTAATGGTGAGCTGGCCTTCCAGGCTGCATAGCACGCGCGCGATGGCAACCGCATCCGCATCGCGCAGCAACAGCCCGGCGGCGCCAAAAATCTCTTCCGCAAGTTGCGGCGTGGCCTCGAAGGTTGCAGCCTCCGTTGCGAACAGCACGGTACTGGCACGGCCATCGGCCTTCTGGCCTGTGGCAAGCGTCTCGACGCCCGCGGTTTTGGCATGGTTCGTAACCCCGCGCTCATAGGCGGCGAGAATACCGCCATGCAGCATGGTGCCGCCCGGCGCCGCGGCGAGCGCCTGCATTGCCGTTTCGACAAACGCGTCCAGCCCGGCGCCGGGGGCTGCGAACAGTAAGCCGGGATTGGTGCAGAACTGGCCGGCACCCATTGTAAGCGAGCCGGCGAAGGCCTTGCCTAGCGCGCCACCATTGGCCGCAAGCGCGCCGGGCAGCAGCAGCACCGGGTTAATGCTGGACAGCTCGCCATAAAACGGAATCGGCTCCGCGCGCGCGGCCGCAAGTTTTGCCAGCGCCAGACCGCCGGCGCGCGAACCCGTAAACCCCACCGCCTTGATGCGCGCATCGCTTACCAGCGCAGCCCCCAGATGCTCGCCCATGCCGAAGAGCAGCGAGAACACGCCTTCCGGCAGGCCTGCCTCGGCCACCGCCGCACGCATGGCGCGGCCTACCAACTCGGAGGTGCCGGGATGCGCGGGGTGCGCCTTTACGACCACCGGGCAGCCGGCGGCGAGTGCTGCAGCCGTATCACCACCGGCAACCGAAAACGCCAAGGGAAAATTGCTGGCGCCAAAAACCGCCACGGGCCCTAGAGGAACCATGCGCAGGCGGATATCCGGTCTCGGCAACGGCGCGCGATCAGGCAACGCCGGATCGATCCGCACATCCTGCCAGCCGCCTTCCTCGATCTCCGCCGCAAACAGTTGCAGCTGGCCGACGGTCCGGCCGCGCTCACCCTCAATGCGCGCGCGCGGCAGGCCGGTCTCCGCGCAGGCGCGCACGGTGAGCGCGCCCCCCAGCGCGTCGATTTTAGCAGCGGCAAGCCGCAGGAAGGCCGCACGAGCTGCCGGCGTTGTGGCGCGGTAGGCATCAAAGGCGGCTTCCGCCAAAGCGCAGGCGCGCGCCACATCTTCATCGGTGGCGCCGCCGTAGGCGGGCGCGAGTTCGGCGCCCGTTGCCGCGTCCACGCCGGAAAAGGATGGCGCCGCGCCCCGCACGAAGCTGGCACCCAACAGCATTTCGCCGGTCAATTGCACGGCTCAAGCCTCCAAAGCGGCGGTGGTGCCGTCAAACAGCTCGTCAACGCTCAACTTGTTCGGAATGATCTTCTGCTCATACGCCCAGTCGATTGCGAGTTGGAGCCCTTTTCGGTTGGCTTCCAGCCCCACCGGCGGGTATGGATCAGGTACACCGCCTTCGGTCAGGTTTCGGCTCTCCACCAGCATGCGGAAGATTTCGCGGACAATATCCGGACGCTCTTTCGAGAGCTTTTCATGCACCGCAAACATATGGTTGATGGGCACCACGCCTTCGCGTTTAAACCACTCTTTGGCGGCGTTCTTTGCATCCGGCACCAGATATTTTACACACGGATCATCGGGCAAATCATTGCCCTGCAACGTGGCCACCAGCTCGCCATCCAGCATCATCTGGCCGATGTCGGCGCCCTTCGGCAGACGCACACAATTTGGCGGATCGATATATTCAGCCAAATGCCCTTCGCCCACCGTCATCCAGGTGACCTTGTTAAGATCGACGCCGTATTCGTGCTGCAATATGCCGCGAATCCACAGACCGGTGGTTTGCGCATAGGTGCGCACGCCGACCTTTTTACCTTCGATATCCTTCGGCTTGAGGTCGAACAATTCCTTGTTAAACCCGGCACAATGGTGCTGGAAACGGCCGGATATGGGCAGCGGCAGCAACACATACGGCTTGTTGAAGGCTTTCGCCTGCAGATAGGTCACGATCGCCAGCTCGCCGCAGTCAAAAGTGTTTTCCCGCAGCATCGCCTTGAAGCCGTTATGGGCTTCCTTCGGCCCACAGCAATCGAGTGTCACTATGTCCGAGCGCACGCGCCCATCGCGGATGGCTTTGGTGACGGGATATTCCGCCAGATTGGTTTTCAGCGTGGTGGTCATGGCATTCCTTTCGGGGAATTGCAGTCAGTAGAGTTTGACTTCGATGAGTTGCGGGCCGGATTCGCTGCACGAACGTTTCAATGCGGCGCAGAAACCCTCCGCTGTGCTCACGCTTGTGCCCGGCACGCCCATGCTCTTGGCCATGGCCACCCAATCGATGGTCGGGCGGCCGATATCGATCATCGCCATTGCCTGCGGCCCGGGGGTGCCGGCGCCCATATTGGTGTATTCTGCCTTCAATATCGCGTATTGGTTATTGGCGAAGATGATGGTGGTAACGTTGAGATTCTCGCGCGCCTGGGTCCAGAGCGATTGGATGGTGTACATGGCACTGCCGTCACCCACCATGCAGAACACGCGCCGGTCCGGGCAGGCGAGTGCAGCACCGGTGGCGACAGGTGTGCCGTAGCCGATGGAGCCGCCGAGATTGTTGAGGAGATCATGCGGTTTGGCGCCGACGGTATAACCCATCGTCTCGCGCCCGGTGGTCAGGGATTCATCAACGACGATGCAATTCTCTGGGATCGAAGCCGCCAGCGCATGGGCGATGCTGAGCGGCGTCAGTACGCCGCTGGGGGCAGGCGTTTCAATCGCAGCCTGGCGCAGCGGGGTAGTGCTGCTCAGGCCCAGCGCCTCGGCCAGCATCTCGAAGGCCAGTTCGCTGTCCTCATCCGTCTCCACCAGCGCGTGCACCTGGGTGGATTCGGGTTTCAACAGGCTCGGCTTGCCGGGATAGGAAAAGAAGGCCACGGGCTCGCGCGTTTCGACGGTGACGAGATGGCGAATGTCCTTGAGAAAATCCGCCGCCAGTGCCACCGCATAGGGGATGCGCTCCAGCGGCGTGCGCCCGGCTCCGCGCTCAATGCGGGCGGTGAAGAATTGCGTGCCCAGACGGCAGCCTGTGCCGGCGGCAATGCGCCCAGCGAGTTCGAGCGCGCGGCCGCGTGTGGCCTTGTTGGCCAGCACCAGCATCACCGTCTCACCGCTGCGCAGGATTTTAGCGATCGCCTCGATACGGGCAGCACTTGGCGCCTTGCGTTCGGCGGATTGGAAGGGCGGCACCGGACAGGGCGCGCCGGCATCCTGCCAGGAAGCATCGCCGGGCAGGATCAGTGTCGCGATGCGACCCGGGTGGGCGCTGGCCTGCCGCACCGCATTGGCCGTGTCCCAGGCGATGGCTCCGGCGGACTCGATCTTGCGCACCCAATGGCTGAGCGGGCGGGCCAGACCTTCGATGTCGGAATTCAACGGTGGGTCGTATTTCAGATGCGACAACGAATGCTCGCCGACGATATTGACCATGCCGGAGCCCGCGCGCTTGGCGTTATGGATATTGGCCAGCCCGTTGGCCAGACCCGGCCCCAGATGCAGCAATGTGGAGGCCGGCCTGTCGCGCATGCGGTACCAGCCGTCGGCAGCACCCGTGGCAACACCCTCGAACAGGCACAGCACGCTGCGCATGCGCGGCGTATCGAGTGCGGCGAGGAAATGCATTTCCGACGTGCCGGGATTGGCAAAGCAGATGTCGACGCCTTGGTCGGCCAGGGTAGAGATCAGGGTTTCGGCGCCGTTCATGCTGTGTCCTTCAAAATGTCTTAATAGCCGGCCAGTTCCCGCGCCTTGCCGACGACGCCGTAAGAGCGGCTGGGTGCGGACATAAGGAAGCGGTAGCCCTCCTGCAGCAGCCGTTCGTGGTTTTTCGCCGTGGTGTGCGGGTTGCCGACCACCACATTGTGCTTTTTGCAGATATCCACGATGCGGCGCATCGCATCCAGCACCTCCGGATGCTCATACTGCCGCGGAAAACCCAGCGCCTGGCTGAGGTCGCCTTCGCCGATAAGGATGAAGCCGATGCCTGGAACATTGCCGAGAATCTCATCGAGATTCTCTATGGCCTCGGGGGTTTCACACATCAGCCCAACCAGCAATTCACCATGCGGCACCAGCGGCCAGACATCGGCCTTGGCGTAATATTCTGCCTGGCTGAGGCCCCAGTAGCGTGCGGCCGTGGCCGGCCCATCGCCGCGCGCACCTTTGGGTTCGTACAGCGGGGCGTTTTTCGGCCGGGCATAACGGCAGGACGCCACGGCGTTATAAGCCTGAGCCACCGTCGCCACATGCGGCCACACCACGCCATACACGCCGCGGTCCAGCACCTGCTTGGCAAAGGCCTGGTTCATCTCCACGCCATTGGCGGGGATGCGTGCAATGGGCGTGACGGATGGTGCCAGCGAGCCGCTCTGCGCGATGCTCTTGCGGTTGAGCATATACTGCAGCGCATGACCCAGCGCCGTCACGTCGTAGGGGTTGTGCTCCATCTCAAAGACGATGCCATCATAGGGTGCATCCGTCATTTCGATCGCGTTCTGCGTATCAAGCTTGGCGAAGGCCGTATAGGCGGGTTTGCCCTGTTCGAAGGCGCGGATAATGCCGTTCAGGCGGGTGGTGTCGGCCATTGCGTCGTTCCTTGCATTCTGAAGTTCAATCCGCCAGCGCCGGATACAGGCCCTGCGCGGTCTTCGCGAAAATCCACGACCGGTCCTCATCGGACAATGTCTTCAACCGCTTCTGTGCAGTGGCGAGAATCTCTTGCAGCGTGCCCGGCGAGGTCGGAAAGTTCGAGCCCCAAGCTAACCGCTTCGCCCCAAACACTTCCACTAGTTTCGGAAAGAAAGTCTCCGGCGTGGCGTTGCCTTTTGTGGCATCTCCCATGATGCGTGGCGTTAGCTTGAAATAGATGGTCTCGATCGGCGCCAGCTCGAACAGGCTCTGTGCCGCGGCATAGGGCGGCCCGTCAGTCACCTCCGGACGGCCAAGATGATCAAGGATAATTTTGACTTTGGGAAAGCGCCTCGCGAGGGAAGTAACCGCCGGCAGGCCGACCGGACCGGTCTGAATGCACATCGTCAGCCCCAGCTCGCCGAGCAGCTCCCAGGCCGGATAGGCGCGCGCATCATCAAGCTCGCTCGGGTCAAAATCCTTGGTGCTGCCGCCGGTGAACACCCGCAATCCGCCGAGCCCCCTGGCAACCCAATCGCGGATAACCTGCGGCGCATCCGACGCCAGCACATCCACTGAACCAACCGCCAGCAGACGCCCCGGATATTGCCCGCAAGCAGCCACCACATAGCTGTTGTTGAACCCGTAGGTGGTGGAGGAATGCACCACCGCGGCCTTGTCCACCCCGGCGTCGTCCATCGCCGCGATCAGTGTTTCCACCCGGCAGGGACGCTCCTGCGACCAGTCAGACCGCGTACCAAAAAGCGGGCTCGGCGGATAGCGCGTCTCATCATCAGAAATGACATGCGGGTGGATATCGACAAATTGAGAAACCATGTGGCTCTCGTCCTTTCACGGAAGGAAATTGAAGTTTTGCAGGATCAATGTCTCTGCGCGCGCAGCAGTGCATCCAGCCTTGGATAGACGCGCCGCGCATTCGACTCGAAGATCTTGTGCCGGTCGGCATCGGTCAACGCCGGGCAGCCATCGATATACCGCTTGGTATCGTCGAAATAATGCCCGGTATTCGGATCCTTGCCACGTACAGCACCGATCATCTCCGAGCCGAACAACACATTATCCGTCGGAATAACCTTGGTCAGCAGTTCCACGCCGGGCTGATGATAAACGCAGGTATCGAAGAAGATGTTATCCAGCAGCCCTTCCAGCGGCCGTTCCATCATCTCCAGCGACATGCCGCGATAGCGCCCCCAATGGTAGGGCACGGCACCGCCGCCATGCGGAATCACCAGACGCAGCGTGGGGAAATCCTTGAACAAATCGGATTGCAGAATCTGCATGAACACCGAGGTGTCGGCGTTGAGATAATGCGCACCCGTACCGTGGAAACAAGGGTTGCAGGAGGCCGCGACATGAATCATCGCCGGCACATCGAGTTCGCACAGCGCCTCGTACAGCGGGTACCATTCCCGATCGGTCACCGGCGTGCCTGTCCAATAGCCCCCGGTGGGGTCCGGGTTGAGGTTGCAGCCGACGAAGCCCATCTCCTCCACGCAACGGCGCAGCTCGGGGATGGAGTTAGCCGGCGGCGCATAGGGCGATTGCGGCAACTGGCAAACCGGCACGAAATTCTCTGGGAACAGATCCGTCACGCGCTTGACGTTGTTGTTGGAAACCTCCGCCCATTCCAGGCTGGTACGCTCGTTGCCCAAATGATGCGACATCAACCCGGCAATCGGCGAGAACAAGGTAAGATCGTAGCCGCGCTCCTGCTGCAGCTTCAACTGGCCGTTGCCGATCGCATCAAGGATCTGATCATCGCTCAGGATTGCATCCTTTTTATTCGGCCCGTTCAGCGGATCTTCCGCGAACGCCACCTGCTGTGCCCGCCAATCACGAAAATATTTCGGAACCGTCGTGAAATGACCATGGCAGTCGATAATCATATGTCCTCCTTGGCAAGCGCCCGGAACTTAAAAGCTTTAAAAAATGGTGCGGCCACGTGGCCGCACGCAGATCAGATCTTTGCAGGATCGATGAACAATTCTTCCAATGTCATCTTCTTCGGCGTAAGCCCCTGGGCAAAGGCCGTGCGCTCCAGCGCCAGAATGGTCGGCAGGTTTGGCTCGATGCCATAGGGCAGCGGGTCCGGCCCCACGAGCTTGCGCAAATTGTCGTATTTCTTCTCAGTCTTATCGGCGGGGCCTTCGCGGTTCAGTCTGGCCAGCCATTCATCCTTCGCTTGAGCAAACGCGTTATAAATCGATTTGGCGACCCAAGGATGCTCTTTGAGTATGCTGTCCTTCACCACGATGGTGCCATGCATCGGATAGATGCTTGTACGCTTGTACCAGTCCGCCTCCAGTTCCTTCGCGTTCGGAAACAAATCCGGATAGTTCGCCTCCACTTCCTTCCAGCCACCATCAGTGGGCGAACCCGAGCGGCCGATGCCGGCATTGCCGTGAAAACCCGCGGCCAGTTCGCCATCGGCCATCATATCCGCAAGCGACCGCCCGGCCGGCGCATGGATCACATTTGGCGGCAGCTTTAGCTGCGCCACATGCTCCTCGTCATCCACCACCCAGGTGACTTTCGAGTTATCCACCCCGAATTCTTCCATCAGCACGGCACGGGTCCACACACCGGTGGTCACGGAGTAGGCGCGCACACCGACCTTCTTGCCTTCGAGATCCTTCGGAGTCTTGATTCCAGCATCCGGGCGAACTAGCAGGCCGGAATGATGGAAGGTGCGCGTTACGAAAATCGGCAGTGCTTTAAACGGAGCGCCATAGGCACGCGCAATAATGTAGGTCGTCGGCGCAATTTCACAGACATCGAATTCGACATTGCGGACCATCCGGCGAAACGCACCGATCTGCGGATGAATGGTAAGAATTTCCGCATCCACGCCTTCGATCGGAATCGAGCCATTGCGTACGGCGGCGGTGTGGGGAAATTCCGCAACCGCGATTTTGAGTCTTATTTTTTCAGGCACAGACGTCATCCTCCAACAAAATCCTACGTATAAACAACATGGTCATCAGATCCCGCGGTGGCATCGTATAGCTTGACTAACAGCTGGCCCGAGCGGGGAGACAAAGAGAGAGCTGATGGGCTACTTGCGATTGAATTGCTCCGGCATCCAGCAACCGGACATTTGGTGGCATCCCCCTGAGTCCATTTTCGTTTCCTCTTTAAAACTTCCGTCCGGCTGTGGCGCCGGCGATTACGATTGATTGCTGGCGATGCTTTTTCTACGGCCGGCGGCTTATCACAACAACAATCAGTGCCTCGTGTTATTAGTTTTATGTACTTTGAGAATAAGAACCGGAGAAGTATGAGTTCTGTGAGATTAATTTGCATGTATCACCGCACAACGAATGCATGTGCCCGGCTCAGTACAATCCTTTGATATACCACGCGATAAACTGCAGCTTATCCAGCTAAATGGCATTTCCGGGCGTGACCCAGGACGAAATCGGACCGCCGACAAAAAGAGCCCCGGTTTTGACAAACCTCTTTTATAAGCTAAGGTTACTTCATTGCCGGGAAGAAGACGTCACAGATTCCTCCCTGCCGGAAACGTCTGTAACAAAAGAGCCGAATATAAGAGCGCTCGATCAGGTCGAATAAATGTCTGAAGCAAGCATGGTACAAATTCTGCCGTCCGGCTCTCCACAAGCAAGTTTGGACTATAGCAAGTTCACGACCGTCTATGGATGTTTTCCCAGCCTGCGGCAGATCAGGGCATTTGCCGCGGCGGCGCAGCTGAAAAGCATCCTTAAAGCGTCGGTCGATCTCAACGTTTCGCAGTCTGCCGTAACACAGGCGATCGCGAAGCTGGAAGCTGATCTCGATACGAACCTGTTCGAACGGCGCAACAAGGGAAGCTACCTGACCGAGACCGGAAAAATTCTTCAGGAGCATACCCAACGGTTTCTCGATCATCTAGAAAATACCCTGAAGGAATTTATGGGAAAGCCGGCCTCCTCCGATACCGCTTCACTTGAAGCGCTTGTGCGCCGCATCACGAAATCGCAGATCACCGCCTTGATCGCCATTCGGGAAGCCGGTTCGTTCACACAGGCAGCCCGCTACGCCGGGGTCTCGCAACCGTCGATCCATCGTTCGGCCCGTTCGCTCGAGGCACAGCTCAAGACAAAATTGTTTTACGACACCGCACACGGCGCAATGGTCAACGACCGTGGTGCTCATCTGGCGGATCAGCTCCATCTGGCAATTCGCGAATTCGAGTGGGCCTTCGAAAAAATCGAAGCTGAAAAACAACAGGTGCGCGGGAGAATATTGGTGGGCGGGCTGTTGCTCGCCGGGAGTGGATTTCTGGCCTCGGCGATCAGTCAATTTGCAACAGCCTATCCTGAAGTAAATGTAGACGTTGCGTGCGGTTCCTATGATGTTCTGCTCGAAAAACTGCGTGCCGGATCGCTCGATTTTATCGTCGGCCTACTGAAATCGCCCGCACCGGCAGATGATGTCGTTGAAGAAGTTCTTGTCCGTGACCCTTATGTCATCGCGGCGCGTAAGGACCATCCATTAGCGGGCAAGGAAAAAATCGCGCGCGAGGAGCTGGCCGCGTATGATTGGGTATTGCCCGGCCCCACCGCTGCCAGGCGCGTGCATTTCGAACGTATTTTCGCCGGATCAAGTTCGACCCCACGCGCCAATGTGGAGACCCATTCGCTCACCACGATCCTGCTCTTGCTCGTCGATAGTGACCGCATGACGATCCTCACCGAGTCTCAATTAATGCTGGACCGAAAGCTCGGCCACAACCTTACCTCGTTGAATTATCCGATGACTGAACCGCATGGCCTGATCGGCGTGACTACGCGTAAGAATTGGATGCTGACACATAATCAGAAAATCTTTCGAAATTTTCTTAGGAAAACAAAAATGGATAACGACCTTCAGAGATTTCGTTCCGATAATTGACGTGAGCACGCGACGCACGCGGCAAAATAAACACCAAAACGCTGACGCTACTCTGGAATGCTGGGCGACCCGCTAACAGCGGCCGGCTGGCCGACGGACCATTGATTACCTTATTCCCCCATAACAAAAACTTCTACCAAAACTCAACATTAACATTTGATATCGTCAGAACCTTGGTTCAAGAAAACCTCACCAAATCACGAATAACGAATATTATTAGGGAAATAAACGCCGTTTCAACGGGCGTACTTCAATCCAAGCAGCAAAGCCGCATGAAGCGGCGAAAATCAACCGTGCGGGGGAATCAAAAACAATGTTTGCATCTTGGGAATCATCGTCGAACATCGCGGTGGACAAAGAGAAACTTTTGATCCGAATGCTGCCTGCTTCAGCAGTGCTTTCCTGTATGCTTTGCGTGCCTATCGCCGCGCACGCGCAAGGTGCGGTCACGCCGCAATCCAATACTCTCTTCCCGTCCGGAAACAATCCGACGTTGAACAGCCCTTCAATTTCTGCGTTAACCCCGGTGTATCTCAATCTATCGCCCTTCCAGAAACTGACGCAGGATGCTTACGACCACGGCATTTACTTCAACTCGTATTATATCGGCGAGTTTGCCGCGAATCCGGTGGGCGGCGAGCGGCAGGGTGATGCCTATAACGGGCATCTGCGTGTCGATGGCGCGTTCGATCTGGATAAGCTGATCGGAATTCCCGGCGCGTCGCTGCACATAACATTCACCGATCGCTCGGGTGAAAACCTTTCCGCCAAGAGAATCGACAGCGACGCTTTCGTGCAGCAGCTCTATGGATCCGACGAAACCTATATTCTGAGTAAGGTCGAGTATCTGCAAAGACTCTTCAACAACCATGTCGATGTCATGGTCGGCCATATGGACCTCAGCGACACGTTCGATCGTTCCGCATTTTATTGCCTTTTCCAATCGGATCTCAACTGTGGCAATCCGAACGGCCTGGCTAAGGACATAACGAAGGCGAACTTCCCCACCCCCGTCTGGGGCGGGGCGGTGCGCATCAAGCCGACTGAAAACATCTATGCGATCGCGGGCGCCTATCAGGTCGACCCAGATCAGACAAACCCCGAAACGACGCATGGCTTCAACTGGGGTACCGGCGAATCCACCGGCTACACCCTTCCCGTCGAAGTCGGCTATCTGTGGAAAACTCCCGGCGCCGTGGACTACAACCGGTACGATATCGGTACGGTAATGGACCACGCGACCTATTCTGCAAAGACGGCTTTCGGCAAGGCTTTCTACAGCCCCAGCTCCATCAACGGGCGCACGGTATATTATCTGCAGGCACAGCAGCTGGTCTGGCAGCCGGAAAAGAATTCTCGGCGCGGGCTCTGGCTTTTGGGCTACACCATGTACGGCGCTTCCGGCAGCAAGCAGCAGCAGAATTGGCAATGGACCACGGCCGCGGTCTGGGAAGGACCGTTTGCATCGCGCCCTTATGATTATGTCGGTTTCGAGTTCGGGGGGTCGCATTATAACAACGCCTTTCTTGATGCGCTATACGCAACCCGGCGTGCCGAACATGGCACCGAGTACCCCAATGCCTGGCAATTCGTAGGTGAGCTCAACTACGGCATCCAGCTCACGCCCTGGCTGCAATTCCTGCCCAATATCCAATGGATCATCCATCCGGACGGGCTTGGCTTCACCCAATATACGGTCAAGAATGTTCCGAGCACTTTCGTTGTCGGCCTTCAGTTCAACGTAAACCTGGCGCAGTTCCTGGGCGTACCCACCGCGCCGAAGGACATGATGGACTGGATCAACAACTCGGCCGCCTATACGCGGTAAGGCTGCATCGATCCGGCGTGGGTTGGGCCTTTAACGGGCATCCCACGCCATTTTCGTTATATCTAAGGAAATGCAATGACCGGTGATGCACCCCTTCTGATCGCGCGCCGCCGTGCCTGCCAAGTTTTCGGTGCCGCGGCACTTGGCGCGGTAAATTATTCAAGAGCATGCGCACAACCGCCGCAAATTCGTATCGTTGCGGACAAAGGGGTCGAAAACCAGACCATGATCGGGCTAATGAATAGCCAGGGCTATCTCGCCTCATGCGGTGTGAGCCCAAGCCTCACACTAGTGGACAAGCCGCTGGAGACACTCAAAGCACTAGTCGAAAACCAGGCCGATCTCTGCGTCACCTCTGCGTTCAACGGCGTGCTACCGGCCATCGCGAAGGGCGCGCCCATAAAAATCGTCGGTAGCGCCATGCAGAAACTGGCGCTGGCGGTATATTCCGGCACGCAGGACATCATGAGCGTTGCCGATCTCGCCGGGCACACGGTCGGCATCGGCCCGAAAGGCGGGCTCCTGCATGTTGTTGCGCTGGCCTTGCTAAAAGCCAAAAACGTCAATCCGGCGAAGGTGCGGTTTGTAAATCTCGATAGCAATCTAGATGTATACCACCATGTGAAGGTCGGCAGTTTGGACGCCGGGCTCTCGGATGTCGCCGAGATGGCGGACGCGAAGGCTTCTGGCCTGCACATCCTCACGGATGGCGCGCTATGGAAAGAACTGCCCAATTACCCCTACCAGCTTGCTTATGCGTCGGACCGCGCCATCAGTGAAAACCCCGAAGGCATCGTGCGAACGCTTGCCGCCTACGGCAAGCTTTTCCAATTCGTTTCATCGCCTGGTTCCAAGAACGCTTATGCGGCAGCCCGCGCCTCAGCGGGGGGTAGCAAGCAAAGCGCACAGGCGATGTGGCAGTACATTCAGATGGCCCACGCCTATGCTGACAGCCCCGAAACATCCGTGAAGCATATCGACTATCTCCAGAATATTTGCGTTTCGTTTGGCCTACAGCCGTCCGTCTTGCCCCTCGCTTGCGTGGCCGAGCTTTCGCTCTCTCACGAGGCCGCGAAGTTGATGAAAATCGTTTGAAATGACCCCGTGCAGCCGGCGTCCCGACGTTCTCCTCTAAAATATGTCCATTTTGAGAGAGCTTATATCAACTCACCGTAAGGCTGACTCTTTTTGGGCTTCCCAACGGGCCTGATTTACGATTCGATGCGTTGAATTCTCGATTCGCATTGAAGGAGGCTGGTTTTGGGAGCGAAGGTGGAGGTTACGCGGACTGATTACACGGCGGCGGATTTGCGAATACTTT
>JAMFRU010000028.1 GCA_026224875.1 Acidocella sp. | reverse complement strand
TCTACAACCAGGACGACCTCAACGACGTCGCGCTCAAGCTAAATACTCGACCCAGAAAAACCCTTGGCTTTCAGACGCCAGGAGCTACATTCGCTCAGGCCGTTGCGCTCATCAGTTGAACCCACCTTTCCTTTGATTGTCCTCAGAATCACCGATAGAATCGGGATGTCAGCGGAGCGAAAAACTTATGTCCAGCGAGCATCACGCGGTTCTTTCGAGGATTAAGACCGTATCCGACATGGTGGAGGCATTTCGTAACGAAGAGCGATGCCGTTACCTATTGGAGCGAATGGTCTGGCCTCGCGGTAGAATTTGCCCTGCCTGCGGTTTCCGGGAATCGATTGCCCTTGCTGGACGTGATACGGGCGCAAAGGCTCGTCCCGGCTTATATCAGTGTTCGAATGGCGCTTGCCGCCACCAATTCACCGTGACGACCCACACGCCACTGCACACGACAAAGCTGCCCCTACGGATTTGGCTGACGGCAATGTGGCTATTTCCCATTCTCCAGGTTGCTCTGGGCAGTCGTCATGGCCGTGGTGAACGAACCGGGCATGGCGGCGTATTTACCGTTATTCCATACCTTCTGGGCAATCTGCCCCTCAGCAATCGCGCTGTTGTTGTTAATGCCGGACTGCAAGAGCGCGTTCAGCGATGCTACTGGTATGGCCTCTCCGTTACTGCTCTTTTTGGCAGTATGTTTAATCCGCAAAACCGAGGCCGCACAATTACAGGATGTTTCCTGACAACCCTAGGCCACTGGCCGTCCCGGTGGCCAGCCGATCATGTCCCATCCTTCCGGCGAAGCCCAGACATATTCCAGATAATGGCCGAGTATGGCGCGCGCATCGAGATAGACAAACACGAGCCCCGGTACGGCGCCCTCGAACGCCGTCGCCAGGCCCAGCCGTGCGATCTCTTCCCGCATGGCGGCTAGATCATCGCGCCGCAGGGCGGCATGGTGGTAGCGCGGCGTAGGGTCCGCCGGATCATCGGGCAGAAACGGCAGATAATGATCCTGATAGCCAGCGCCTGGTTCGATCAGCTCGATCTGCAGGCCGCCGGCCCAAGCGAGTGCCGCGCGCACGCTGGCTGTCTTCTCGCCTTCAGGGGTCTTCAGCACCATGTCCGGCTCAAACACTATGTAATTCGACAGGCCGAAACGTTTGGTGAGAAGCACCATGGCCTTGTCCAGATCACGCGTTACATAGGCATTCTGATAATGGCCCTTTAAAAACATTTCGCCTCCTGTGCAGCGCCTATTTTATGTTCAGCATCGTGTAGCTCGGATCCTTGGGACGGCGCCCGCCCATGTCCAGTTTCAACCCCAGCATGCCGGCTTCCCAATCAGCTGAATCGGGATATTGGCGGAACCAGTCGGTCAGCACCAATCGCTCGATGACGCGCCATTCATCTCCACGTTTTTCAAAACGATCGAGATAGCGGCCGGCGCCGATCACATCGCTCTTGGTGCCGCCGACGGTGATGCGGTGATAGCCGTAGAAATAGGATTCGACATCGGCTGTGGCGCCATCGATCGTGATCAGTATATTGGCGATCATATGCATGGTCTGATCCATCGCCCCCATGATGGGGAACGACCAGGCGATGAATTCCTCGACATTGCCGCGGAATTCGAGATGCTTGTCGATCGCCTCGGGCCAATAGGCGCTGCGGAGCATATCGGCATCCAGCCGGTCAACGCCGCGCGAATAGCGATAAAGACATTCACGTATGGCTTCGCGATCGGCCAGCTCCGCGGCGATCTGGGTGACGGATGTGGTCATGTCTGCCCTCTTCTGTTTCTATCGTTACCTGTGCCCAGTCCGGCAAGCCAGGCTGTCACCTTGCCTGCCATCAACATCATATTCGCCGAATCTTTCACCGATGCTGCTCTCCCCAAAGCCTACCAAACCGGACGCTCTTCGGGCCAACCGACATATTTCCATGCTTCAAGGCTTTTCCAGGTGAATTTGACATAATGCCCGAGTAACTCCCGTCCATCTAGATAGGTGAAAACGAGGCTGGGGATCGGCCTTTGATCGAGGCCGGGCCTTCGAACGCCAACGGCAGGTCTAACCCGGCGATCTCCCGCCGCATCTCGGCCTCGTCGTCCCGGCGCAGCGAGATATGATGAAAGCGCGGCACGGCGTCGTGGCGATCCCGCGGCATCATCGTGCGGTAATGATCGGCATAGCCCGATACCGGCTCGATAAGCTCCACATTGAGACCGCCGGCCCAGAACGAGGCAACACGCGTGACCAATGGTTTTTCGCCATCCAGGGTCCGTACCGTCATTTGCGGATCGAACCTGTCAAACGTCTCGATCTTGAAGCGGTCGGCGACGATCTCCATCGCTTTGTCCAGATTATGGGTGACAAAGGCGTTCTGCATATGCCCGTGTAATAGCATCGTTTCCTCCGGCTTACGTATCTCGTCGATCAACCCGTTATATCTTCCGCCGCAGTTTCATTGTCCGCGCCATGCGGTTGCGATCGGTCCGAAGGCGGCTTCCACCCGCTCGGCACTCCAGCCGTAATCCTTCAGCTCATAACCGTAACCGCCGAGCTTGTGGCGAGGATTACCTTGCTCCCAGGCGCGCATGGAAGCCTCGCCTTGCGCCGTCCACGGCAAATTGGCCAGGGCATAAACCTCCCGCGCCACGCTCATGGCATCGTTGACGCATCTGCTATACGACGCCTCGACAATGCGCAGCCGGGGCCCGAGTGCGGCCTTCTGCGCCTGGTAACGGGCAAGCTCGTAGCTCCAATATTCCGCCGTCTCATCACCCATGCGGCAGCGGTCGTAATCATCGATACTATTGACCATGATTTCGCCCATCATGCGCATGCTCGAAGCCATGGTGGTGGCGAGATCACGCTGCGAGATGACGAAACTGGCATTGGGAAACACGTCAAGCATCTCAGCAATCTCGCCGGTATGACCGGGATTTTTCAGCAGGAAGCGCCGGCCGCGCCGGCCGCCGCTTTGCCATTGCAGATATTGCAGCATGTGCTTGAGATAAGTGAGTGGCTCCCGGCGGTCAGCGCTACGGGCCCAGCGCAAAAACTCATGGTCAGGTGCCGTGATGAACTGCATGACATAGTTGAAATTGGCCAGCGGGATGAAGCTCGACTCATCGGCTTCCTGCGCGGCAAACTCATGCATCACCTGGTAGCTTTCTCCCGTGTTGGTCACGGAAGCCATCATTTGCGCCGCCCATTCAATGCGCGGTGCCGGGCTACCGCGCGCCTCGCCGGGAAACGGGGCTGGGTTGAACATTGCCCAGGCCGGTGTTGCGCGCAGCTGCGGGCCGGCAGAGAGGAAGCGCTGCAGCTTGGTGGTGCCGCTGCGTGGCAGGCCAAGAACGACGATGGGGTCCGATACATCCTCGTCAAGAATTTCCGGATGGCGTTCAACATCGGCCTCCCAGCGCAGCCGGTTGACCAGAAAGCGCAGCGCATTGGCGTGCATGCCCGCCAGCCCGCGCGCGGAAAGCTGAAGCCGGGTTGGGATTTCCAGAACCTTCTCCAGATTGGGCAGGAATGAGCGGTCCCGGAAATCCTTCGCACCCGTCTGGGCTTCCGCGAAAGCGGCCTCGAGAAGAGGCGCCAATGTCAGCGCCTGTTTCAGGCGGGCCAGTTCGGCGCGTTCTGCTGCCCCCATGACGCTCATTTCAAAAATCCGCCATGCGGCGGCGGTACACCGAGACCAGCCGGCGGACCATTTGCTCATGCCGTTGTTCAGGCGTAACCAGCAACATTTGCGGCGGAAGATGTGCGTTGAGATTCTCCAATGGGATTGTGCGTAATTTCAATTCCGCCAGCTCCCGCGCCGGACGAAAAAACCGGAAAGCAAAAAGATGTAGATGGCGGCCTGATGCGTCAAGCCAGTTGGCATGGCCCGGGTCCCGCCAGCTGGCGATTATGCGGATTTTGCCATCTGCATCGGGCTGTACCTGGTGTGAATTAAGCGAGGACAGGCGCGCCCACCAATCGATGTTCTCATACTGCATCTGAAACAAGGCCGTATTCCAGTACATCGCGTCCGGGTCTTCGAATTCGAAAATCACCGCCTCATCCTGCCGGCAGCGGAAATGGCCCGGAAAATATCTGGTCCCCTCGAAGGCGCCGGGAATGATCAGCTCCTTGGGCTCCTGCGGGTCCGCATTGAGATGGGCCTGCACGCCGGCGCGATAGAAATTGGTGTGAACGCGCAGCAGATCAATCAGCCGGGTAAAACGCGCCTCGGCACTCGCGCGGCTGAGCAGCCGGGCCGGGAATGTCTGGCTCTCCATGCGGATCATCAGATCGGCGGGCGTTTCACTCTCCCAATCGCCATAATATTGCCGGCTGTGCAGTTCGCAGGGGCCATCCGGAAGTGAGAGCCAAAGTGCCGCGCCAATATCGGCCGGTCGCTCGCGGCTGAGTACGATATCCACCACCCCACCGGGCGCCAAACCTGCCGGATTGTCGAGGTTGTTGGCCAGGCTATGCGTCTTCCATCCGATAAGATCGCAGGCGTGGCCTGCATAGATTGTGAGCTGAAAAATGGCTGCCGTGCCGCGCGTACCGGTGATACGGTAGCGGTAGTCGCCATGCAGGATCACTGAATGATACATGCAATCCGGCGAGGGCAGCTGGAAATTGATCCGGCTTGTGGCGCCCATTTTGGCAAAGGCGGGGTTCTCGTAATCCGCTTCGACATAGGCGGAATGGCCAAAATTGATGTCGCGCAAAAGATGACGTAGGGCCTCCATCGTATCCAGTTCGCGATCGTCGCCGGGCCAGCCTGTGATGTGTTTTTCCAGCTTGTAGCGCATAGCTTCCACCAGCCGGTCGAGCTGCGTGTTGGCATAGGCAAGCGCGCCCTCGTCGCTCGAAAAATCCGCAGGCTCCGGCTGCGCCGCATTTTGGGTGGCAGCGAAATTGGTCTGCGCCATGACGCTCGAATTGTTGCTCATGCCAATTGCCTCACTATCCGTTCGCAGCCGCGCGTACTGCCGATGCCGCCGGCGGCTCCCGTCACCACAACGGTCCTGCTCTCAAACGTCATGCCGCGTCTCCTCCTGCAATGTCATCAACCAATCTCATCAACCAATGTCATCAGCCACCGGAAATCATCCAGCCGCCACTCGCATCGAGCACCTGGCCCGTCACCCAGGAGGCGTAATCGCTGGCCATGAAGGCAATCACCTTGGCGATATCGTCCGGCTCGCCCATGCGCCCCAGCGGCGTCATGGCGCTGATCCAATCCTCATTGGCGACCTCATTGCGGTCAACGCCGTCATCGGCATATTCGCCGCGCGTCAGCCCGGGCGATACGGCGTTGATGCGGATGCCAAGCGGCCCCAGTTCCGGCGCCAGCGCCCGGGTCAATTGGTTGAGCCCCGCCTTCGAAGCGCTGTAGACAGATAACTTCATCGACGGGCTCGCCGTATAGCGCGCCGAGGTCGATGAGACGATTACGATATTGCCTTTGCTTTTTGCAAGATAGGGAAGCGCCTGCTTTATGAAACGCGTCGTCGCGGACAGGTTGGTGAGAAAGATCGTATCGATCTCATCGACATCCGTCTCATCGAATGTTTTCCACAATTGCGCGCCGGCATTGCTCACCAGCACATCCAGCCGCCCATGGCGTTCTATGACGGTCTCGAGGGCACGGGCGCGTGCATCATGATCCGTGAGATCCATCCGGACGAAAGAGATGTTCTCCGGGTCGAGTGCTACGGTCTCCCGCAGTTTGTCTTCCCGGCGGGCGGCAATCACCAGTTTCGCACCCTCGCGCGCAAAGCGCAGCGCGGTGCCCTTGCCGATGCCGGTGCCCGCACCGGTGATCAGCGCGACCTTGCCCGCCAGCAGCCCTGTCATTGCGCCAATTCCAGCGCGGCAACGGGCGCCACCAGATACTCCGCCCAGGCAGAGAATTGCGACTCTATACCTGGCACATCGAGGGGTAACTCGCCGCTGGAAGCGACATTGAATTCGGTGACGCCGGCATCGCGGTAACGCTTCAAATCATCCAGACCCGCATTGGCATAAACGATTTTTATGATGCGTAGCCGCAGAGGATCGCGTCCAGCATCCTGCGTCATCGCCTTCAGCTCGGCAATAACGGTGCCGGCATTCTCAACGGGCAGATTATATGGGAGCCAGCCATCGCCCAGCCTCGCCACGCGGCGCATCGCCGCCTTGCTCTCGCCACCGATGAGGATTGGAATGCCCGCGGCCCGCGCCGGCTTGGGATAACTATAGGCACCGGTAAAACTGCCGAACGCGCCGGTATGAGTGGATGTTTTCTGAGTCCATAGTACGCGCAATGCGCCAATCGCCGCATCGGTTCTTTTTCCGCGGGTCGCGAAATCCACGCCACAGGCTTCAAATTCTTCTTTGGCCCAGCCTACGCCAACACCCAGCACCACACGGCCGCCGCAGAATGAATCGAGCGTCGCCAGCGCCTTCGCCAGCACGACCGGGTTGCGTTGCGGCAATACCAGAATATTGGTTCCGAGCTCGATGCCTGATGTTGCCGCCGCCGCCCAGGCCATGCCGATGACAGGATCGGCCAGCGGATTTGCCGGATCGGTATTGGCGTAGCTGTCGTCGCCGAATTGCAGCGGCGCCTCATCGCTTTGTGTGGGCAGTTCCTGTCCCGAGCCCGCGGCATAAGGGTAGACCGATTCAGGATATTCGGCGAATTGAACGACATGATCGGGCAGCCAGTAATGCGCAAACCCCGCACGCTCGGCAGCCCGCGCAGAGGCTTGAACGAACGCCCCGCTGGCGTAAACACCAATCCCGCCACAGGTGATGCCGATTTTCATGTCTCCACCTCCGGCCGAAGCCGTTTATTATAAAGCCGGTTATTTATATTCAGCAGGATGACCTGCCCCGTGCTCCATCAAAGTTGCGAGATGTGCGCTGATGGAAGACTTGACCCGTCCCAACTGTTTTAGCATTATAAGTCGTTAGAATTAATTCACACGATATGAGGCGAAAAGTCAAGTTCGCAACATCATCCCTGAATATGGGATTTGTCGGCATTGCACGCGTGAGGACCATCCGCGTCCAGACATTCCATGGTTTCAGCGGAAACGGGGGAAGTCAGGGCAGCCGCAACCATATCCAAGAGGTTGGAAGCCGTCAGCGATATCTCGGCATGTGTCACGCGCCCGGTGCCAAGCCGCTCCTCGACCGTGGCAAGCACGGCATGGATCATGTTGATCAGATAGCCGATCCGTAAGCGCCGTACGTCAGCCGGAAGATAGCCCAGCAGCCGCTCCAGCCCCGCGTAAATATCCACCCCGGCCGGCGAGATTTGACGCACAAATTCGTAATTTCCAACATACCGCTCATATTGCCGCATAAAGCGGATATAGTGGTTTCCTTCAGGCCTTGGCTGCAGCTCATCGATCAAAGGCACAATAAAGGCCTCAAGATAAAACCGGAGATCCCGCCTTCCCCCTCCGCGCCGCAAGAGCTCACCACGCCGCCGGTCGAGCTGCGGCAGGCGAAACATGAGGACAGCCTCGACCAGCCCATCGCGAGAGCCAAAATGGTAATGGGCCGCGGATATGTTTTTCTGGTTGGCCGCCTGGTTGACCTGCCGCAGCGAGACGCCCTCGATCCCCCGCTCGGCGAACAGCCGCTCAGCCGCGAGGATCAGCCCAACCTCTCCTGTCGCAATAAGTTCGGCAGTCCGGCTCAACGGGTTCACTCCACGTCCAAACTGGTTAATCCAGACTCAAGAGAAGAAGTGAGCCGGGAAACGCATGTACGGTAATGCTTGGAGGCGTATGAATAAGTCTAACAGCTTATTAAGTCAATGCGACGGTAGTCATCGGCTCAGCCATACCGGAGCTATACTCGTAAAAAGTAAGGGCTGCCTGCGCGAAGACAGGTTTTGTGTCTACGCCATGCACTGAATTAAAAACTATGCGGGGGATACATGAACAAGATGGATGGCATCGGCTTGGCCGATCAAAACGCGTTAGAATCGAGTATTCCCGTCTTCAACCCGACGGCCGAGGAGCGGCCTCTTCGTCGAGCCGACGATCATCACCGGTACGAATCCCGGTATGCGGCTGATCCGCGAGGAAATTTTCGGGCCCGTCGGCTCAGTCATTCCCTTCGACGACGAGGAAGAAGCTCTCGCCGCCGCCAACGATACCGAATACGGTCTGGCCGCCACCATCTGGACCGAAAACATAGACCGCGCGCATAGATACGCCAAACGCATCCAAGCCGGCATCGTCTGGATCAATTGCGCTTTGGCCACCGACCAATCAATGCCGCTGGGCGGCTATAAGCAATCCGGCTGGGGCTATGAACGCGGCTGGAAAGGTATCGAGGCCTATCTCAACACCAAAGCAGTCCATGCCGGACTCTGAGTTGGACTCTGAGGTTTCAATACGAATTCAAATCATTTTGGATTGGATTATCTAAGAACTTCTCCTTCTCGGGCCGGGGATGACCACCTTGCCATGGCGGCCGCCCCGGCGAGGTGGCCTTTGGCGTCGGCAGGCTAAAGGCTGTCCAAAGATGGGGCTGCCCAAAAATGGGAATGAAATTTCGTCGTGGCCAAAATATAGCTGGTTGCTAGACAATTAGCCCGAATTCAGCGATCTCGTGCGGGCCGCGGCTCCAGGAAGAAACTTATGTCCGAACAGACGACCACAATCGCCGCAACACCGGCCACCCCCGCGCGCCCACTCCGGCGCGAGCTGGTGATTGCGGCCATGCTGATCTCGACCTTCATGGCAGCAGTCGAGGTCACCGTGATCAGCACGGCCATGCCGACGATTGTGGCCAGGCTGGGCGGTTTTTCCCTGTTCTCCTGGGCATTCGGCGCCTATCTGCTCACCCAGGCGGTGGTCACACCGCTCTATGGCCGCCTGGCCGACAGCTATGGCCGCAAGCGGGTCTACCTCGCCAGCGCCGGGCTCTTTCTGGCGGGTTCGCTGCTGTGTGGCTGCGCCTGGAGCATGGGCTCGCTGATCTTGTTCCGCGCGGTGCAGGGCATCGGCGGCGGCGGGCTGGTGCCCCTCGCGTCCACCATCATCGGCGACGTCTCGGCACCGGCCGACCGGCCGCGCATGATGGGCTATGTCAGCGGCATCTGGGGTATCGCCGCCATCGCCGGCCCGCTGCTGGGCGCCTTCTTCGTCAAATCGCTCGGCTGGCCATTCGTGTTCTGGATCAACCTGCCGATCGGCCTCGCCGCCATGGCGATGGTCGCCCTTTACCTGCACGAGTCGCCCCGCACCGGCCGGCATCAGCCCATCGACCTGCCCGGCGCAGGGCTACTGGTCCTCAGCATCGGCGCCGTCATGCTGATGCTGATCCAGATCGCGACATTGACGGGGGCCGAGATCGGCGGGCTGCTCGCCCTGGGCGTGGCAGCCCTGTCAGCTTTTGCCTGGCGTGAGCGGCGGGTGGCTGATCCGCTGCTGGCGGCCCATTTACTGCGCCGGCGCATGATTTTCATCGCCAATGCCTCGGCCGTGTTATGCGGCGCGCTGATGCTCGGCCTCGTCGCCTTCCTGCCGAGCTGGGTTCAGGGGGTCACGGGCGGCGACGCGCTGTTGGCCGGCGTCGTGCTGGGCGTGCTTTGCATCGCCTGGACCGCGACCGTCATGACCCTGAGCCGGCATCTGCCGCGGCTCAACTTGCGCCCCGTCGCCATCATCGCCTCGACCGTGCTGGTGGCGGGCAGCCTTGGCCTGTTGGCTGTGGCGGCCGGGCAGACCGTGTTGTGGCTCTGTATTTGCTGCGTGGCCATCGGCGCCGGCCTCGGCGCCAACAGCCTGGTCTTTACTGTTGCCGTGCAGTCAAGCGTTGCCCGTGCCGACCGCGGCCGGGCGATGGCGCTGTTCTATTTCAGCCGCATAATGGGTCAGGCGCTGGGTACCGCCGCCTTCGGCGGTGTGCTGAACCGTGGCCTGGCTTTGCTGGCTCCCGGAACGCATGACATCGTACGCACGCTGGTCGACGGCAGGCGCCGGGCCGCCCTCACCGCATCGGTGCTGCATCGGCTGGCCGACACGCTGGCCAGTGCGTTGCATGCGGATTTCATCCTGGCCGGCATCATCGCCATTGGCGCGCTGATCGTGACCTTCTTCGTGCCGCGCCAGGAACAGCTGGGCCAGGAGGAGTAGCGCCAATTCCGGCGTCGCCAGCCGTTATGCCGCCGAGGCGGGAATGACGATGCAGGGCAGTTGGCGGGCGGTGAGTGCCGCACACGCATTCGCGGCGGCGTCTTGCGATAGATTGGCAAGACGGGCGCGGTAGAGGGTCAAACTGCCAAAGGGCGATGTGGCGGGCAGTTCAATTACCGCGGCAGCAAGCGAGTCCGGCAATTCGGCACGCGCGCCTTCGGCCACGGCGCGGGCGAGGCCCGGGCTGGAGAAGGCACCGACCTGAATGGCCCATGCGCCGCCCGAGGGCGCGGCGGCGGTTATTGGCGGCGTGAGTGCCCCCGGAGCGCTTGGCTGGGCGCTTGGCGGGACGCTTGGCGGGACTGTGGCTTGGTAAATAAGCGATCCGGAAGCTGGCGGCGCGGCTGGCTGCTCGGATAGCGATGTGGCTATCGACGCAAGGGCAGCGCCTGTGTTCGGGGAGGCCGCGGGCGTACAGGGCGTATTGGGGTCATAGGCAGCGTTCGGGTCGCAGCCCGCTGCCGCCTGCTGCTGAATGGCGGCTGGTTGCACCGGCGCCTGGACGACCGGTGCCGCCGGCGCGCAAGGGCTGTCAGGCTCGTAGGCGCGGTCCAGATCGCATGCCCCGGCATTGGACGCGGTCTGCGTGCCGGAAGCCGGCGTACAGGGGTTATCCGCATCATAGGCGGCGTTCAGATCGCAACTGCCGGCCGGGGATTGTTCGGCGGATTGTTCGGTAGCGGCGATAATATTCGCGGTCTCGGGTGTGCAGGGGTGATCCGGGTCATAGGCGGCATTGACATCGCACCCCGTCGCGAAACTCACATTCGTCGGCTGACCGGCGGTACCGGCTGCGCTGGCCAGAGCGTAATTCGCCAGAGGTCCGGACAGCGGCCGGTCGGTTCCAAGGTTAGGGGTAACGTCGGCGAGGTAGGTGACGGTTTCCGCCGGAAGCTGGGACGTGCCGGCGAGATAGCTGTCCACCGCCTCCGGCCCCGCATTATAGGCCGCCAGGAAGCCGGGCGAACCGTAAGTGGCATACATCTGGCTGATGTAGGCGGCACCGGCCAGGATATTGTCATGCGGGTTGAACGGGTCGGCGCCGAGCCCGTTTTCCGCGCTCAGCTGTTGATAGGTAGCGGGCATGATCTGCATGAGGCCCATGGCGCCGACGGGCGAGACGGCCTGCTCCTCGCCGCCGGATTCCTGCGCCATCACGGCCCTGATCCATTGTGCCGGTATATTATAGCGCGCCGCGGCCTCGTTGATGTAAGGCCCCCACGGGTCGTCCGGCGGCCCTGGCGGCGGATAATATTGTGTGGGTGCAAATGATTGGCTGCTCTGGCCGCCATATGAACCATATTGCTGCGGCGCGCAGCCGGCCAAAACCAGGACCGGCAGAAAACACAACGCCAGGCACAGCCAGACCGGGAGTCTCCAGCCGTTTTTCGAGCCTGGACATTGGTACGCGGTGGCCATTCAGAATGGCCTGGGTATGGATTTGGCCGTCATGATGACACTCCCACCTCGCCGGAACGACAGGACTATGCCGTAAATTCTGTTGATTACAATCTTTTTTGAAGAACCTCCGCCCTGCATTAAATCCAGTTCACGGCATGGCCGGCGGCGGGTATCTCATACGCCACGCCCTGCCTACAGGAATCCCATGCCCGCCGCCGACGCGCCATATTGCACAACTCAGGTCGAGATCGGCTGCAGCGATGGGGTAAGGCTCGGCGGCCATCTCTGGCGAACGTCCAATGCCGCCGCGCCTGGTCTCGTCATCATCAATCCGGCAACCGGCGTGCTGGCGCGCTATTATCATTTTTATGCCCGCTTCCTCGCCGGCGCGGGCTTTGACGTTCTCACCTATGATTACCGCGGCATCGGCCTGTCACGGCCGCGCCGGCTGCGCGGTTGCGGCTACCGCTGGCGGGACTGGGGGCAGCTCGATTTCGATGCCTGCATCCGGTTTGCGCAGAAACACCGCCGCGGCGGGGAACTGCTGGTGGTCGGCCACAGCGTGGGTGGTTTCCTGCCGGGCCTTGCGGCAAGCGGCGCGCTGGTTGACCGCATGCTCACGGTGGGCGCGCAATATGCGTATTGGCGCGACTACGCCCCCGCACGCCGGGGCCGGCTGTTTCTCAAATGGCATGTCGCCATGCCGGCGGCCACGCTGCTGTGCGGCTATTTCCCCGGCCGGCGGCTGGGCTGGTTGGAAGACCTGCCGGCCGGTGTTGCCAATGAGTGGAGTTTTAAGCGCGCCCGCACGGAGCGCAGTTACCCTGCCGCCAGCCGGGCCTCGGTGTTGGAGCGCTTCGCGGCCTTTCATGCGCCCATTCTCGCCATTACCGTCAGCGACGACGAACTCGGCACAATGCCAGCGGTCCGGCGCACGCTCGCCTATTACAGTGGTGCTTCGAAGACAGAAGTGTTGCTGTCGCCGGAGGCGCTCGGTGTGGATATAATCGGGCATTTTGGCCTGTTCCATGCGAGGTTTGCCGACAGCTTCTGGGCAGATACGCTGCATTGGTTGCGTGACGGGGTAAACCCCTGGGGGCTGCGCGACGGGGTGAACCCCTGGTCCGAGCGCTAAAAATCTCTCGCCACCAATTGTGTGGCCGAAGTTCATATGTATGTCCATAATCACTATAGACAGAATAGTTAAATAATTCGCAATCATGCCGCAAGCCGGTGTGGCGGTCGCAGTGCGGCCAGCCGCATTCGATGTTTTGTATTTCTTGCGCAAGAAAGCCCGTAGATTTTAGATGAAGACAATTAGAAAATTCTTGCCCCTGGCAGTTATCATGGCAGCGGCTTCGCCTACGCTTGCTCTAGGCCAATCGGTAGGTTTAGATAGCCCGCCGGCAGTGACACCTGCCCCGCCCCCGGTCGTTCCTTATGGGCTGAAGCCGGTGATCATCACCGCGCGGCATCGTGCCGAGCGCGCTCAATCCGTGCCGGTTTCATTAACGACCGTGGATGCGAGCCAGATCAATATTGTGGGCTCATCGAACCTGACCAAGCTGCAACAGCTGGTGCCGAGCCTGAACGTGGAATCGATCAACCCGCGCCAGACCGCGCTGAATATTCGTGGGCTTGGCGCCGTGCCGGGCCTTTCGGCCGACGGGCTGGAAGGCGGGGTCGGGGTCTATGAGGATGGCGTGCTGCTGGCTCGTCCGGCACAGTCTTTGTTCGATCTGCCCGACCTGCAGGACATCGAGGTTTTACGCGGGCCGCAGGGCACCTTGTTTGGCAAAAACACGGTGGCTGGCGCTATTAATATCACCACGCGCTTGCCGAGTTTTGCGCCGGAAGCCGATGGCTCGGTTTCCTACGGCACCCAGAACTACGTGCAGCTCAAGGCCAGCCTGTCCAGCGCATTGTTCGGCAGCGATAAATTGGCGCTCCGCCTGTCCGTCGAAGGCACGCAGCATAATGGCTATGTCAGCGATCTTTCCAATGGCGAACGCTATGACGGCCAGAATGATAAAGGCATCCGCGCCCAGTTGCTCTATGATGCAACGCCGAATCTGACCGTGCGGATCATCGTCGATTACAGCAATCAGGATGTGAACTGGTACGTCCCGGGTATTGTCGGCATCGCCACGACGTATGCTAACGGCACACCGATTACACCGTCGGCGCCTGCCAAGTATCTTGCGGATAATGGATACAAGCTGCCCGCGATCAACGCCTTTGGCCGCACCACGAATATCGACAGTCCTGAGCATTATGAGATGGAGACCGGTGGCGCCACGATTCTGGCCGATTACGATTTGAACGGCTATACACTGTCTTCCATTACCGGCGCGCGCTACTGGAATTTTTATTCGCATAATGACGGCGATGATACCGGCCTGCCGATCCTGACCGCGGCCAATGCCACCATCTATCAGCGCCAGGCCAGCCAGGAGCTGCGCATCACCTCGCCACTGGGCGGCAAGGTGGATTATACTGGCGGGCTCTATTATTTTTACACGGAGTATAACAGCGGCGGATATGTCTCGTATGGCCCTGCGGCAGCGGGGCTGATCGCACCCGCATCGCCGGCAACGGGTGTGCCGGCCGCAGGAGCGTTGCTGGCATTCAACGATGCCTTGAACGGGTTCTCGCCATTCGGCACCGGCATCGCCGAAACCAACAGCGTGGCGGCGTACGGCCAGGCAACTTGGCATATCGCGCCGCAATGGGACATCACGGGCGGTCTGCGCTATACCTACGAGGCGAAGACTGCCTCGTTCGAACAGAACCAGCAAGGCGGCGCGCCGTTGAGCAGCATCCCGGCGGCGTTGCAGCCCACGGTCACGCTGTTGCGCAACAGTGTCGCGCCGCACGCCGATTATAATGTCGCTACCAATAATTCATTGCCGGCTGGTATGCTCACGGTTTCATACAAGCCTGAAAGCAATATTCTGGCCTATGCGACCTATTCACACGGCGCCAAATCGGCGGGCATAAATCTCGTGGCATCCGCGACTACTCCCAAAATCGTCGCCCCCGAGACCATCGATAATTACGAGCTTGGTTTGAAAACAACATTGCTCGATGACCGGCTGATTCTGGATGGCGATTTGTTCTGGGAGGAAGACAAGGATTATCAGGGTACGCTGGTCGGCAGTTACAACGGCACGCCCTTTACCTATCTCGCGAGTATTCCCAAAGTTCGTTCGCGCGGTGTCGAGGTGGATACGCGGGCCCAGGTCACAGAAAATCTAAGCCTGTTTTTCTCAGGCATCTATGACAACGCCTATAATGAATCCAACCCAAGTTCGCCATGCCCGATCGAGCGTTCAAATACCGGCGCGTCGTGCAATCTGAGTGGCCGCCCACTGGTCGGCGTCTCGGCCTGGACGGGTTCATTCGGCGGCGAATATGATTATCCGCTGCCCAGCATGTGGCACCGGGATACCGTGGCCTATTTCTCGGGTAATGCCCTGCTGCGCACCGGCTTCTATTCGGGCGCCGATGATTCCGAATACAGCCATGTTCCCGGTTACGGCATCGGTAATATCAATTTTGGTGTCAAAGCCGAAAATGGTGCCTGGAGTCTCGGCGGCTGGATCCGCAACGTGACCGACGCGCATTACTATCTCTACCGCAGCGCGTCCTCCACAAACTCTTTGCCCGATTATAATCTTATCATTGGCCAGGTGGGCGATCCCATCACCGGCGGTGTCACCCTTTCGGGTAAATTTTAAATTGCCCGGCACCGTAGCGTTTTTCCCCTGCTCATGGAACCTACAATGAATGAACTACCCCCTTTGTCGCCCCCCCATTGGGGCGACGCAACGCACGGCGCTGACGCTGCTCGCCGCGAGCATCGCCTAGGTCTCAGTTGACTGGCCTGGCACCGGCCATGCGGCGCAGGCGGCATTGCCAAGGCTCGCCACGCCCGAGCAGATTGAGGCCGAACGCATAATTCTCTCTCTGCTATTAGATTCAAATTTGAAACAACTATAAGCCGAACTCGCCGAAGAGCTGGCCGCAACACCGCGCGGCAAAATCCCCGATGCCGCGGCGCGGCTTGACGGGGCAATAGCGCAATGGACCAACTCGCTATTGTTTGGCGAGCTGTCCGATTACCGTGCCCACCCTGCTTTTCTATGGGGGACCGATGACACCCCCAGGACCTGGCTCGGTCATACGCTGGGCGGCGTGGGTACATCCGCGTCACCATTGGCGTGCGCGCGATATTCTGTCTGATTGGACACAGTGTGCCGCGCTGCTGTGCATCCGCCGGCTCGATGTGGCGGCCCGCGCCCCGTTCGGCCCGGCCAATATACGCGCCCATCTGCTCGCGGATCTGCCCGGCTATATCCGCTTCTGGCCGGCCTTTCCAAACATCTGGATGGGCGGGCTCAAGCCAAATAATTTTGCCCAGCCCAAGGAACGTCCCTTCCCTTCAGGGTGTCGCGCGCATCACGCCCGCGCAGCGCCGCCAGCAACTGGAAGCACGCGCCATTGGCTACAATACGCGTACAGAGTAGTTCCCCGGACTCAGTGCCCGGTAACCGCTGTGCCGTGCCTTCCAGAGCCGGCCCTGCGGCGATACTCGCGCGGCGTTTCACCCGCGGCGCGGCGAAACGCAATATAGAAATTGGAAGCCGCGCTAAAGCCCAGCTCACGCGCTATCTCATCCACACTTCGGCCTGCCACCAAAAGCCGCTTTGCCAGATCGATGCGGCTATTTATGATGTGGGTGCCAATTGAATAACCGCGGCTGGCACGAAAACCCCGCGTTAGTTGCCGCACTGATAGATCGCAAAGCTTTGCAAGCTCCGTCAGCGTAGGGCTCACACCCTCGGTGGCGAGCCGGTCGTCAATGTGCCTAAGGCGCCAGGGCGCAATATAAATAGCGGCGGCAAAGTGTACCACTGAACCGGCTGATTTGCGTCTTTTATGGCGGCGCAAAAGTGTACCGGTCCTGCTAGGCCGATTGATGCCCTTGACGGGCATTGATTGGCTGGAAGGAT
>JAMFRU010000027.1 GCA_026224875.1 Acidocella sp. | reverse complement strand
GGAAACTTACGAACAGATCGTCGAAGCCTGCAAAACCGCCTGGAACTGGCTCATCGCAGACCCAAACCAAATCAACTCAATCGGAAGCCGAGATTGGATATGTGTCAATCTTTAGATGAACTGGTATGATAACGGACCTCTGTGTGCCCGGCTACGCGGTCTGGCGGCGAAACGGCGCCGGTTTGGCTACCGGCGACTGGGCTACTCGTTCAGCGCGCTGGCCCATTGGACTAGGTCCGATCGCGATCGGGAAATGATGCGGCTGTAGAAGAGGGATAAGCGTCCCGCCGTCTTAATGGGCCCTTGACAAAATTCGCAAGTGACGGCTTTTCGACGCGAGATTTCTGGTCTGGTGCACCAAGCACAAACCTAAAACGGTGGCCACGCGCCTCGCTGAAGTCCGTTGATGTGATGCCACGGAGGTCCAGCGAGGACGAGCAGCGTTTAGCTCCAGGCGTGTAGCGGCGGCTTCACGTCATTAAGGAAATAATTGCCGAGGATCGCGTATTTCCAACGCACCGGATCGTGCAGTGTATGCGTACGAGCATTGCGCCAGTGGCGGTCGAGACCATGCACGGCCAAGGTCGAACGGGCGCCCGCAAGTTCAAACAGCTTGCTGCTGGCTTCTATGGACAGCTCGGTGCTGTAAACTTTGGCCGCGGCCACAGCAATCTGCGCTGCCGCTACGGTCTCCGCATCCGGCGTTGCTACGGCGAGATCAATCGCCAGCCCGGCTTTATCTAGCAGCGCCTCAGTGGCCAACAGCTTCAGCTGCAACGCACCGATAGCCTGGATGGTATAAGGATCCTGCCAGGCATGATCGACCCCGCTATCGACCCAAGGCCGTGACGCCGAGCGTACGAAAGCGATCGTGTCGTCAATCGCCGCCTTGGCGATGCCGGTATCCACTGCCGCCTGGATAACTTGAAAGATCGCGCCATCCGACGTCGGCACCTCGTAGCCTTTATAGCCCGGCACCAAATGGGTTTTCGGCACTTTCACATTGTCAAGAATCACCGTGCCGCTCAACGTGGTACGCTGACCAAAAGCCGACCAGTCATCGATCACGGATAGGCCCGGTGCATCGCGATCGGCAATGGCGTACCAGGCACGCCCCTCGTCATCGAGCGCTACAATCGGCACTAAATGCGCCAGCACCGCGCCGGTGGAATAGAATTTTTTGCCGTTGACAACCACATGATCGCCGGCATCCGTAAATTTAGTTTCAAAATCAGCAGCTCGTTTACTGCCGAATTCAGAAAACGCATTGCCAAAGCGTGTGCCCCGCAGAACCTCGGCAAAAAGCAGTTTTTGCTGCGCCTCATCCGAGACAGTACGCAATGCCGCAACCACGCCAAGATGATTTTGCGGAATTTGCCCAAGCGAAGGGTCCGCCGCGGAAATAATGGCGATGACCTTATTGAGCGTGACGTAGGATAACTCTGGGCCGCCATAAGCCCGCGGTACGTTGATCGACCACAATCCACTTTGCGAAAATGCATTAAGCTGTTCCACCGGCCAGATACGCTCGCGATCCCGCTCAATTGCTCCTACGCGAAATTCGGTCGCCAAGCGCTGGGCAATCGCAATCGCTTCAGCATCACTCTGGATAATATGTGCCGGCGCCGCCGGACGTGGCAGGCCCGGTACCGGAGTAGGAGATTGGCTGGCCGGCTCTGAGCGGCCGGCATTTTGACTGATCACTGTCATGTGTAAAATTCCTATACTGTCAGTTCGGTTGAATGTGCCGTCTTATGCGGCGGCAGCGGCGTAAGCCCGAGATATGCGGCGCGGATATCTGCGCGGCCGCGCAGAACATCGGCAGATCCGCGCGCCGCGACACGGCCATTTTCCAGTACGGCGGCATGGTTCGCGTGCCGCAGGGCCACCGCGGCATTCTGTTCCGATATAAGAACCGTTAGCCCCTCCTCACGGTTCAGCTGTGTCAGAGTTTTGAAAATCTCCGCCACCAGAATGGGAGCCAACCCCATAGATGGTTCATCCAGCAGCAGCAGGCGTGGCCGCGCCATCATGGCCCGGCCGATGGCCAGCATCTGCTGCTGCCCGCCGGACAACAGCCCTGCGGCCTGCTTACGCTTGACCTCCAGCACAGGAAACAACGCATAGACATGCGCCAGATCCTGTTTTGTCTCGGCACGGCTTGAGCCCTTGCCGATGGCGCCGGTGATAAGATTTTCCTCCACCGTAAGGCGAAGAAAACAATGCCGCCCTTCCAGCACCTGCACCAGCCCTGCCCGCACCAGATGGTTCGTCGCGAGATTTTTGATCGGCTTGCCGTCGAATAAAACCCGGCCTTTGGTCACGCGCCCGCGTTGGGCGACGAGGATATTCGATACGGCGCGCAGCAGCGAGGATTTACCCGCACCATTCGCGCCCAGAAGGGCGAAAATCTCGCCCTTCTGTACGTCTAGCGACACACCGGCTACCGCAAGAATTGCGGAGTCATAAACGACCTCAACGTCCTCAATCTGCAACAGGGGCGTGTTCACCATGAGAATGCCTCCTTAATTGGCCGCCTCTTTACTGCAATCACGCGGCGTGATGTTATTCTGCGCCGCGTATTTATTTGCCGAAGCCTCGATAATCGGTCGCAGCAAATCCCAATCGGGGGCGATCCAGTCGCTGATGCGATTCCATTTGGTGCCGTCCCATTGTTGGAAGGTCACAAGACCATGGCCTTCATGATCGCTGCAGGTGACGTTAATGGAATGGAACAGACCGGATGCACCCAATGCGGCAACACGGCCGGGGTCGAGGTCAAGATGCTCAAAGCCCCAGCGCACCTGATCGCCGGTGAGCGTATGGTTGCCGAATTTTGCCTGCGCGATGCGTATCGCCTCGACATTGAGAATACCGTTCACGACACCCAGATTATAATAGACGCTGCCGATGCGCGAATGGTCCGCCATATCGCCCTTGCCGGCTTTGTAGACGGTATTCTCGATCTGCTGGATCACCGGATATTGCGTGCCGGTGGCCTGTGTCGTCAGCGCGATATAACCAACCGCGGCATGGCCCGCGGGCGAGGCGTCTTCCTCCGAATTGCTCCAGACATTGCCGATGATGTGGTCAGCTGGGAAGCCGGTTTTCTGTGCCGTTTTCAATGCCACAGGGTTCATTACACCCCAGCCGCGCAGCACCACATAATCGGGGTGAATGCGGCGGATTTGCAGCCACTGCGCTTCCTGCTCGGCACCGGGATCCGGCACTTCGATCTGCTGCAGCGTGAAACCGTATTTTTTGGCGAGCAGCTGATAGATAGGGATGGTTTCCCGCCCATAAGGCGAGCCGTGATAGAGCACCACGATTGACTTGCCCGCGAGCTTATCGTCGCCGCCAACGCGCGTGCCGATAAAATTCACGATGGCCGAACTCTCGCTATACGGGTTCATCAAAAGCGGGAACACATAAGGAAATACAGCGCCATCGGTGGAATCCGTGCGGCCGTGGTCGATGGTGATCAGCGGCACTTTATCTGCGGTCACACCGGGTATCATGGCGTAAGCGATACCGACGCTGAGAGGATTCCAGGCAGAGGGCGGCGGTTGATGCGTCTTCATGCGCTCGTAGCACTCCACGCCTTTCTCAACCACATATTGGGTCTCGCATTCATCCCATGTCAGTTTTACACCGTTCACGCCGCCATCGCGGGAATTGATAAGCGTCATATAATCGATGAAGCCTCCAAAAAATCCTGTGCCGCCCGCCGCATAGGGGCCCACGCGGTAGCTTTGCAGCGGGAAATATTGTTCCGGCTGCGTCGCCGGCGTAGTCGCAGTCGCCGGCGCATTCTGCGCATGGGCAGTGAGCGGGGCAAAACCGGTTAGCCCGACTGCCAGCGCGGCAGCGGCCAGCCTATGAGGAAAACGCATAAAATACTCCATTATTATACTAAAGGGTTGAAGCGAAAAAACGGTCGAGCCGGAGGCGCGCGAGCAAAGCCGAAAGCCCGGCCGGCTCGATGCGGAGAAAAACAATAATCAGCACACCAAGAATGATCTTCTCGACGATATCCACGAGACCGCTATCAAAAGTGGCGCCCAGCAATGCGGCACCTGCGCGCGAGAGCAGCAGCGGCAGCACCACGATAAAAGCCGCACCCAAAAACGCGCCCCGAATGCTGGCCAGGCCACCGATGATAATGACGAAGAGCAGCTGAAAGGAGCGGTCCAGATCGAAGCCGGCAGGCTCCACCGTGTTTAGATACAGGAATGCCCATAAGGCGCCGGCAATACCGATATAAAAACTACTGAGAGCACAGGCCATAAGTTTGACGCGCAGGATTTTAACGCCCAGCACGCGGGCGGCCAGTTCATTATCGCGTACGGCAATGAACTCCCGCCCCGTGCGGCCGGAAACCAGGCGCAACGCCAACAACGTGAGCAGGCTGACAATAGCGAGCGAAAGCAGGTAGTCTCTCACCGGCGTATCGATGGCCACGCCCCCAATGAAAAGCGGCGGCGTATTGATGATGCCGGAGGTGTCACCCCCGGAAAACCAGTTGAAGTTGGTGAGTACCCATTGCACAAAAAACTGCGCCGCCAATGTGGAAATCGCGAGGTAGAAGCCACGGAGACGCAAACTAGGCAGGCCGAAGATGACGCCGAATGCCGCCGTCACCACCCCGGCCAGCAGCAAGGCCAGCAGCAGCGGCAGGCCGGGAATGCGCAGCAGGAAATTATAGGCGCTGAATGCCCCCACCGCCATGAAAGCAGCGCTGCCAAGCGAGACCTGGCCGGCATAGCCCGCCAGCAGGTTCAACCCCAGAGCGGCGAGGGCGATGGCCAGGAAGGGCGTCAGAATGGCTTCGAACAGATAATCCGAGGGGATGAAGGGAACAGCCAGCGCCATGACGAAGAACAAGGCGATGGCGGTGAGATGAGTGCGGGAAAGGGTCATGGCTACACGCGCTCCACACTGCGCTGACCGAACAGCCCGGTCGGGCGTACCAGCAGAAAGATCAAGGCGATGACATAGGCGATCCACTGGTCAATTCCGCCGCCGACATAGGGGCCGACATAAACCTCGGCCAGCGTCTCGGTCAGGCCGATGATCAACCCGCCGACGATGGCGCCGGCGATGGAATCGAACCCGCCCAGCACAAGCACGGGCAGGGATTTAAGCACCACCAGCGAGAGTGAAAATTGCACCCCCGTGCGGGCACCCCATAACAAACCGGCAATAAGGGCAACAAACCCCGCCACCGCCCAAACGATGGCCCAGATACGCGGCAGGCGCAGCCCGGTATTCAACGCCGCATATTGGTCTTCCGCCGCGGCACGAAATGCAATGCCGGTGCGGGTGTAGCGAAACAGAATCGTCAATGCCGCAACAATAACACCGGCCACGCCAGCGCAGAACAAATCGAACTGGCTAATCAGCACGGTATTGAGAGGCAGCGGCACATCCTCGATGCCAAGGTCCAACTGGTGGACCTGCGTGCCCCAGAACAGCTGCGCCGCACCTTCGATGACATAGGAGAGCCCGAGCGTTGCCATGAACAAAGTGATCGGCGGCTGATTTATCAGAGGGCGCAGCACCAGGGCCTCGATGAGAATGCCCAGCACGATCATTGCCACTAGGGTGATGGCAAAAGCAAGCCAGAACGCAACACCCTCTTCATGCAGGCTGACAAAGGTCAGCGCCGCGAAAAGCACCATCGCCCCTTGGGCAAAATTCAACACGCCGGATGTCTTGTAGATCAGCACGAAGCCAATCGCGACCAAAGAATACATCACCCCGACCAGCAGCCCCGCTATGGCCACCCCGGCAAAAAATCCCCAATCCATGTTATTACGCCACCAGCTCGGCCGTTTCCGGCAAAAAATCGTCCGCCTCTTCCAGGCCGAGATAGGCCTCGATCACGGCCTTGTTGGTCTGCACCTCGGCAGGCCTGCCGTCGGCAATACGCACGCCATGATCGAGCACCGTGATCCAATCGGAGATGCCCATCACCACGCTCATGTCATGCTCCACCAGCACAATCGTCGTCTGGTACTCATCGCGCGCCGCACGAATCAGCACTGTCATTTCCGCCTTCTCCGTGCTCGTCATCCCGGCCATCGGCTCGTCGAGCAGAAGAAGTTTCGGCCTTGCAATCAATGCCCGGGCAAGCTCTACCCGTTTTTGTATGCCGTAAGGCAGACCCGCTACAGGGCGATTTTGATAATCGGCAAGATCCAGCTTTGTAATAAGCCGGCTGACCGCGGCATCCGTCTGCAGCACTTCGCGCCTGGCCCGCTTCAGCCCCAGCACCTGCTCCCAAACTGTTGCCCTCGCCTGGTGCGTCAGCCCAAGCGCGATATTATCCCGCACCGACAGCCCTTTGAACAAAGCGAGGTTCTGGAACGTCCGGGCGACACCGAGCCGCGCCAGACGCGAGGCCGGCAAGGTTTTGAACGCCTGCCCGTCCAGGTGGATACTGCCTGAATCTGGCTGATAGATGCCGGTCATGACGTTAAGCAGGGAACTCTTACCAGCGCCATTCGGGCCGATGATGCTATGAATCTCACCAGAACGAATGGTCAGATTCACATCGCGCAATGCGCTCACACCGCCAAACTGCAATGAGACGCCAATGAGTTCCAAAATATTCGTCATGATCCGGCCTCTTCGCCCAAATTATTCGGCAGCAACCGCCAGCGTACGTCCTGCTTCAAGCTCGCGCACCAGCGGGATCACATGCTTGCCGAAGAACTCAACCTCTTCCTGAAAATGCAGAAAGCCCAGCAAGATCAAATCGGCCCCGGCTTCCTTCAACGCGATGATCCGCTCGGCAATCTGCACCGGCGTGCCGATGAGGTTGGAGCGGAAACCATCGTTATATTGTACTAGATCTTCAAACGAAGACTTCGCCCAATTACCCTGACCTTCAGGCGAGGCTTTGCCGGCATTTTTGACCTCATGCCCGAAAGCATTCACCGCCTCCGGGTTTGCCTTGGCGATAATCTCGGCCAGTACGGCGCGCGCTTCGGCTTCCGTCTCACGCGCAATGGCAAAGGCATTCACGCCGACTCTCACCTTATGCCCGTTCTGCGCGGCTTTGGCGCCGATATCGTCAACCTGTTTTTTGATTTCTTCAGGCGTATTGCCGTTGGTAAAATACCAGTCGGACACACGCGCCGCCATATCACGTGCCGCGCGCGAAGAGCCGCCTTGAAAAATCTCCGGCTGCGGATCGAGCGGCTTGGGCTTCAGCGAGTAATTCCTGAACTGATAGAAATCTCCATGCAGTGTGAAATTATCTTCGGTCCAGATCCCCCTCAGCGCGCGAATGAATTCCTCCGAGCGGCGGTAACGCTCATCATGGTCCAGCCAGAGCTCGCCAATGGCCGCGAACTCGCCGCGGAACCAGCCGCTCACGACATTCACGGCCACACGCCCGTTGGTGAGATGGTTGATGGTGGCAATCTGCTTTGCCGCCAGCACGGGATTCCACGGCCCGGGCAGAAGTGCGGCAATCACTTTGAGCTTCTCGGTTGCCGCCAGCAAGGCGTGACTGAACGAAACGGATTCATGCTGAAACTCAGCGCCGTAGCCGGCCGTGAAACGGATCTGGCTCAACGCATATTCAAAGCCGCTGGCCTCGGCAATCTGTGCCAGCTTGCGGTTATAATCGATATCCCAGCCCGTGCGCTGCTCGATATCGCTGATTACCAGCCCGCCGGACACATTCGGCACCCAATAGGCGAATTTCACGGGATCGCGAACATCGGCCCGCGGCGATGATGTTGTCTTGGTCATAGGGATCTCCATTTTTTCGTGGTGAGTTCTGCAAGTTCAGGAGGCAGACGCCAGTTGCGCCGTGCGATCCGCGGGACAGAGATTGAGCTGCCCAAGCGCCTCGCTCACGGCCCGGTCAATGCGCAGGATTGTTTTTGGGTTGCTCAGCCGAAAATCGGCAAAATCCTGCTCCGTGGCATAAACGGCGGTCGGCAGGGTCAGCGCGTTTAAAAAGCCAAACAAAGGCCGGAGTTGGTGTTCCGTTACGAGGCCATGCAAAGGGGTACCCCCTGTTGCCGCGAGCAGAACCGGCTTGCCGACGAAAGCGCGATGATCGACCAGATCGAAAACATGCTTCAAAGCACCGGTATAGGAGGCGCGGTATACCGGGGTACCGACCACCAGCAGATCCGCCTCTTCCACGGCGCGGATCACCTCCGCGGCCCGGCCCGCCAGTTGCGCTCGCCCCAATGCCGAAAAAAGATGTGGCGCATCGTCGACCAGCTCAATCAACGTCACAGGCTGGCGCAGGCGCAATGCCAGCGCATCCAGAATGCACCGAAGCAGTGCGGTGGTACGCGACGGACGGGTGAGGCTTCCGGAGATGCCAAGAATTTTAAGCGTCATGCACGTCTCACTCAAACTCCCGTAAAGTCAGCCCATATAACCGACCTGCTAAATAGATATAAAGCGCCAACAGCATATTTTGTGCCTCGCCACCTCAGCTAAAAGCAGCATCCATGCCAACAAAAAATCGTTTATTTATAATGATTTATGAAGAACAAACCGAACGAACGATATTGCAGACGAAGCAGAGCCCTCATAAACTGTTGCATTTGCAGTAGCCGCACGGCAGGGCCCCGCTAAACCGGCCCTGCCCATACCGTATCGCGGACGGCAATGGCCTTGGGAATAAGCCCCAGCGCGTAGAACCGGTCAGCGATTTTTTGTTGCTCCCAGACAACATTCTGGTCGAGCGGCCTGGCGCCATGCGTCAGTCGATTGAAGGTAATTTCCAGCGTCGGCACATCGATCCCTATTTTGGATGACAGGCTTCGTGCCGCTTCGATGGGTTTGCTGGTCACATGCTGGCCGATATGCCTAAGCTCCTCGATCAGGATCTGGATAATCTGAGGATTCGTTTCGGAAAACGCTCTTCGTGCGATATGAAACTGATGATTTGATACGAGCCCCGTGCCATCGAACAGGACCTGTACTTCCTTGCTACGCTGGGCAACCGTCAGCAGCGGGTCCCACAAGGCCCAGCCGTCCGCATCATTGGCATCAAGAACGCCCCGCGGCTCCTGCGGAACTTCATAAACAACATCGATATCCTGTAATGACATCCCATGCGCTTCGAGCCCGCGCACCAGCAGATAGTGGACATTCGAGCCTTTGTTGAGTTTCAGGCGCTTCCCACGCAAATCCGCAATACTCGTGATCTTACTGCCGTAAGGTACGACAACCGCCTCGGATTGGGGGGCCGCCGGCTCATAGGCAACATAGACCATCGGCGCACCGGCAGATTGCGCGAAAACAGGGGGGACTTCGCCGGTCGAGGCAAAATCGATCTGCCCGGCTTGTAACGCCTCCAGCAATTGCGGGCCCGCAGGCAAGCCATACCAGCGAATGGACACGCCTTGTTGCGCCAGGCGACTCTCCAACCCGCCATGTGCCTTCAAGATGCCAAGCATACCAAATTTCTGGTACCCTATGCGCAACTCATGAACGCGTCCGTTTCGCTTTGTTCCCGCGCTGTCCGTGTTGGTTGTGCCGCGGCGCGACGCAATGAGTCCTAGATGCGCCAGTTGCGTGCGTAAAGTGTTACGGCTGGTGCCAAGATATTCGGCCGCCCGTAGCTGATTCTGCTCGGCCAGGCCGTAAGCGGATTGCACCAGCGTCTTGGTGACACGCTCTAGCAGGCCCGGTTCCTTGTCCTGAATTGCCTTCTCGAACAGAATTTGCAGCGTCGTATCCAGCGACTCGTTATCAGCCGCCCGCTCTGCTTGTTTGGCAACGGCCAATTGCAAATGCGGTGCTTCGATCACCTCATCCGGCGCCAATAGGACCGCATTATGAATGACATTCTCGAGCTCGCGAATATTGCCCGGCCAGGGATGACGCACGAGCCTGATCAGCGCATCGGCGCTCATTCTGATATTCGGGCGTCCCAGCCGATCGCCATATAATTTGAGGAAATGCTGTACCAGGGTCTGCAGCCCAGCTTTGCGCTCCCGCAGCGGGGGCAGCATCACCGTTGCCACATTCAGCCGGAAATACAGATCTTCGCGGAAACGTTTTTCCGCAATGGCGGTGTGCAGATCGACATTCGTTGCGGCAATCACCCTTACATTGATGGGTGTTGCCACGCGTGATCCGACGCGCGTTACCTCGCGTTCCTGCAGCACGCGCAGCAATTTAACCTGAAGATGCAAGGGCAAATCGCCCACCTCATCCAGCAGCAGGGTGCCGCCGGAAGCAGCCTCGAACCAGCCGCGCTGGCTGCGGATCGCACCCGTGAACGCGCCCTTTTCATGGCCGAACAATTCCGCTTCCGCCAGGGTCTCGCTCAGAGCTCCACAGTTTACCGCCAGAAATGGGCCGGAACGGCGGCGGCTGCGGGCATGCACGTAACGCGCTGCCATCTCTTTGCCGGTGCCGGTTTCGCCTATGATCAGCAATGTCGCATCGGTGGGCGCCAGACGGTTCAACATTTCCTGCACCGCCTGCGAAGCCGGGTCCGCGAAGATCGCCGGCGTCTCGCCTGCAGCAGGCGTATTCAAAACTCTGCCCTCTGGCAGGTTTATCGAATCGTGCCCGGCCGCTGAAAAAGCCATATCCTTCCGTGGCAGCACAATCATCACCTTCAGTTGAGCGCGTTTAGCGTATAATCTATAGTATATATAGACATACATCCGGTGTCGAGCTTAAGCGCACGAGCCACCGCCCCGTGGGCGCTAAAGAAACGTCCAGCGCTGCTGGTGAAATTGCCCCACGTAGAGCGCCGGGATTGCTGCATTTGCAGCAACCAACCAATCCAGATGGTTGTTAACTTATTGAATTATACGCCACTTCTCTGGCACGAGACTTGCGCATTATCTCGCACCACCCTGCGCATCCGTCGTTTATCCGCGGGAGCGCCGGATGTGAAATTTACGACAGCACCCAGTGAAGGGGCTTGGAGAGAGAAATGAACGTGCCAATTGCCACAGGCAGCGCCAAAATCAATGTCCTTTGGTTCTTACCCACCCATGGCGACGGGCATTATCTCGGCACCTCCGAGGGAGGGCGCCCGGTGGATCTCGCTTATCTCAAGCAGATTGCCCAGGCCGCCGACTCATTGGGTTATTATGGCGTGCTGATCCCCACCGGCAAAAGCTGCGAGGATTCCTGGCTTGTCGCCGCCGCACTAGCCCCTTTGACGGAACGGCTGCGCTACCTCGTCGCCTTCCGCCCGGGCCTGCAGCCGCCCACACTCGCAGCCCGGATGGCCGCGACGCTCGACCGCCTCTCCAACGGGCGCGTGCTGATCAATATCGTAACGGGCGGCGATCCCGTGGAAAACCGCGGTGACGGCATCTTTCTGGACCACGCTCAACGTTACGCCGTCACCAGAGAGTTTCTCGATATCTATCGCCGGCTCGTGAACAACGAAAAGGTGACTTACACCGGAGAGCATCTCCAGGTGGAAAACGCGGAAATCCTGTTCCCCACGGTGCAGCTAGGCGGCCCACCGCTCTATTTTGGCGGTTCATCGGAAGACGCTATCGAGGTTGCAGCGACACAAACCGACAAATTCCTCACCTGGGGCGAGCCGCCAGCCCAGGTGGCAGAGAAAATAAACCTGGTGCGGCAGCGCGCACGTGCCGCGGGCAGGCACGTTACTTTCGGCATCCGGCTGCATGTCATCGTCCGCGAAACTTCTGCCGAAGCGTGGGAGGCTGCGGACCGGCTGATCAGCAAGGTAGATGACGAGACGATTACCGCCGCCCAGAAAATCTTCTCCCGCATGGATTCCGCCGGGCAACAGCGCATGAGCGCGCTGCATCAAGGCCGGCGTGACAAGCTGGAAGTCGGCCCCAATCTGTGGGCCGGGGTTGGTCTCGTGCGCGGCGGCGCCGGCACGGCGCTGGTCGGTAATCCCGCGCAAATAGCGGAACGGATCAGAGAGTATCAGGCCCTAGGCATCGATAGTTTCATCCTGTCCGGCTATCCGCATCTTGAGGAAGCGTATCGTTTCGCCGAACTCGTCATGCCGTTGCTGCCTTTGAATCACGCCAATCCGCGCCTGGAGATCCGCGGCAGTAACACCGGGCCTTTCGGGGAAACCATAGCCGGCGATAGCCGCCCGAAAGCAGCGCAATCCTGATGTGCCGCAGCAGCGATTCCCAACGCCATGCCGTGGTGATCGGCGGCGGGTTCAGCGGCTCGTTCTTCGCGGCACAGCTTGCGGTGCATACCAATGTTCCGGTGCATATTTCCGTTATCGAGCCCCGTGACGTCCTCGGCGCCGGGGTTGCCTATTCAACATCCGACCCCGCGCATCGGGTCAACGTACCTGCCGCGCGTATGACCCTGTATCCCGAGAACCCGGCGGATTTCGATACCTGGTTCTGTAACAGCGGTGAACTCGGTGCCGACCCTGAAGCGTTATGGACCGATGGTAGTGCCTATCCGCGGCGGGCCGCGTTCGGCCGGTATGTGGCGGAAATCATCGCGAGCAGATCCTCAGCCCGAACCGGCGTGAGCATCGAGCATATTCAGGATCATGCTGTAGCTGTCGAGCAAACAGCGCACGGCTACGAGGTGGAACGCGCGCATGGCGCGCCGCTGCACGCCGACATCGTTGTGCTCGCAACCAGCCATCCGCCCCCAGCCCCGCCGCGCCTGGTCGCCGCAACACTGGGCGGCGACCCACGGCTGGTGTCCAACCCGTGGGACCCCACAGCACTTCATGGCATCGCCCCGGAAGATGATGTCGCCATTATCGGCACCGGGCTGAGCATGGCCGATATCGTCGCCTCCCTGGACCAGCGCGGGCATACCGGCAACATCATCGCTTTCTCCCGCCGCGGGCTCTTGCCGCGCGGCCATGCTGCCTGCCAGGTGCCGTTCACCTGGTTTGCCGCCAACGATACGCCCGATACGGCGTTGGCGCTGTCTCAACTGGTACGCCGAAAGGTCGCTGAGGCGGCTGCCAACGGTGTACCCTGGCAGTCAGTGTTCGACGAGCTTCGCGGCAATGGCAAGAAAATCTGGGACCGGCTCGGCACAGTAGAACGCCGCCGCTTTCTGCGGCATCTGCGGGTGTTCTGGGATTCCCACCGCTACCGGATCGCCCCGCAGATAGAGGCGGTCCTTCACCGTAAAATGCGTGACGGAACGCTGGTTGTTCTTGCGGCATCGCTGACGCATGCCCGCCCAGGGCTGGACAAAATTGCATTAGGAATACATCCGCGCCGTAAGCCCGCCGCGCATTATGCGCAACTTCTGGTGGACCGCGTGATCATCACAACGGGTCCCGCGCATGGCACAGTTGTCGAACAGATTCCGGTATTGCGCAGCCTGGCACGCCAGGGTCTGCTACAGCCAGACCCGCTCGGCCTTGGCGTGCTGGTTGACGGCCACGGGCAAGTCATTGCAACAAACGGCATTGCGGCAGTAGACCTATTCGTGGTGGGCCCTCTCGCGCGCGAACAATATGGCGAGCTGATGGGCATGCCGCAGATTTCGGCGCAGGCCAATGACGTGGCCATGTATGCTGCATCTCTGCTGCGGGAAATAGCAACAACAGAGCTGGCCTCACGCGGGTGACGTTATGCCACCCGTTACCATATAGCTTACCATGTAGCGCATTTGCAGCACGAGAATATGTTGAATGTTTCATAAACAGCAGTCACCTTGCAAATGAGTTATGTTTTTCCTGACATTTTCTTGGCACGCTCCCTGCATTAGCGGGGATACCGTTGCATGACGGCTTTACGTTTCACAATCAGATATGGTTTCACAGAATGCGCATCGTGCCAAACAATCGAACCTACCTTGGAGCGCCCTACGATCATTGCTGTTGTCCAGCAGGACACTGAAGCGTTCTAGAACAAACTTTCTTCACGCGCACGGCACTCACCCCTACGGTAAATCATACATTATTTCGTAACGGACGCACGAGCGCGCCCTTTTTTGCGTTGATATACCTCCGGCGTTTCAGCCTGTACCAACATGTTTCTCTACTAAGGACTTAAATGATGAAGATAACGCAGCGGCTTCTGGGAGCCTCCGTAATTTCCGGCCTGTCACTCCTGGGCGTGCAGAACGCCCATGCCTTGACCGGCCCACAGAGTATCGAACTGGACGGCGGCCCGCTCGGCACGCTGGCGCTCTCGGGCGGTGCCGATGGATTGTTCTACTACCAAACCGGCACCAGCGGCAGCGGCAAGAGTCTGCTGGGAGATCGAGATACCGGCGCCAACCTCGGCTCGGCGGAAATCCGGCTGAGCAAAACCAGCGGCGTCGTGCAATTTGATATCCAGATTGCCGTGCTCGGCGGCACCTCGGCGCTCGGCTCAGCCCCAGGCCGCGCCGGTATCAATTTCTACATCACTGGCCCCGTGAAGCTGGCAACCATTACCATCGCCCCTCCAGGTTCACCAATTACGCTCACAGCCGGCCATGTCGGTTCGCTGGAAGGCTATGAAGATTTCGTCGACTATAACAATGCGAATATTTTCCAGTCCGACCTTTGGAACGTAGAGAATTCGAATAGTCGCGGTGTTTCCCTAAACTATAACCAAGGCCCCGTTGCCGCAACCGTGACATTCGGCGATGGCTGGGACACTGGGGTCTTTAACTTTCTCCAAGCGCTCGGCAGCTATACGTTCGACTCGCATAACAGTCTGAGCATCTATTATGGCGGAAATCTCGGGCGGACGGGGCTGAATGCCCTAACCTACGGTACGAATAGCGGCATTCGAAATACGGTCGCCAACTATGGCGCCAACTATATAAATTCACAAATGCTCGGCGCCTATTACCAATACAGCGCCGGCAATCTCAGCCTGGTCCCGGAGGTGCAATATGTCTACGCTAAGCCCGACCATCAGCTGGGTATTCAAAAGTTTACAAGTAATTTGGGTGCGCTCGTTATAGCAGATTATGCGTTCGGCAATTCCCCATACTCGCTCGGTGGCTACGCGGAATACTTCGATTCGATCGGTACGGCTACCCACAGCGCTGATACTTGGTTCATCGCACCGGGTGCTGAAGGTGTGGGTCTGCAACTCACGCCGACATGGCAATATAAAAATCTCTTCGCACGCATTTCCGGCGGCTATATCCATCTAATAAACAGCGGCACACCAGCCGCTGGATACGGTGACAGCGGCCACGGAAAAGACGTATTCCAGACCGCCCTCGAAGGGGGGCTATTGTTTTAGGAGCAATCGACATTCCGTACTTCCGGCGCGGGTAGGCTTTGTGATTCACGGAACACCGGATTCGATGATCTTGAGTTTTTGCAGCAGCTGGCGGACCTATATGCCGATGCCGGGCTGCTGCAGACTCATGAAAATATCGGCTACGGGTTTGCCTAGAATTTTCCGTTTCCCACCGCGTGATTATGAGGCGTGGAAATATCACTTGAAGGATTCGCATTGGATAAGCTAGGTTGAGGTGGACCTCGTTGCACAGGCGGCGCTCAGACCGAATGCCCATGCAGTAAACCACGATCAGCATGCGAACCATTAACTCTGGATCGATCGATGACCGCCCCATCTCACTGTAAAAAGGCCGCAGGTGATTGCGAATGGCGGACAGATCCACGAACGCTCTCGACAGAGCGCAGTAGATGGTCCGCCGGCACGTGCCGCTCCAGGCTGAACGCATAGAACAGCGGCTCCTGTGCTACCATACGCTTTCTCATCATTAGATCGCGCCTCTCCCGATGCCTCAGAAAAATCGAGGCAGCTTCTCACCCAGCTCGCAAGGAGACTTTTGCAACAACATCAGCCGAAAGCGGCCAGTCTGCTTTCAGGTGAAAATTTAGAAAAGCAGACGTTGCCAACAAGGGGGACCGCCGACTTTTCACTAGCCATCGTGGCAACAGAGACACCGCGCTTTATCGTCCACAACGACCAATTGTCCCCCGCAGTAACGGCGTTTTGCCCTTGCACAATCCGCCTCGGAGCAAGTACTGCTTGGAGATCGACCACGCCGCCATAAACTTGTGTTGAGCCCACGGACAGCCTAGCCGAAATGCTAGGTGAGACCCGTTGGACAAATTTTGGAACTTACATCTACACAGAGGACGAGGCTGCGGCCCCGGAAGCTGACTCCTGATGCGCCGGATCGTCCTTCTCTGCCTTCTTCTCTGCACCGCCTGCGTGTTCGGGCAGGCTGGCCCTGCGCCCAGATCCACGACGGCTGAGGCGCCCGTCGCCAATGTCTGCCGCATCGGGCCGAATGACGGCCCAGTTGTGGCCGGCGGCACCGGCATGCCGCTGTTCAAAACCCCGCTCCCGGCGGCCGAAACGCCCGGGGCATCACCGGCCGGACAAAACCGGGGCATCGGCGGCACGGTTGCACGGTTGCACGGTTGCACCGGCGGCAGGCTCGGGCATAAAAGCCGTCGCGGGCAATACCGGCATCGTTGGCGAAATCACCGGCTTTGCGTCGGTCTGCCTCAATGGCGTCGAAGTGGCCTACGACCCGGCCACCGACGTCAACATCGACGGCCAGGCCGAACCGCCCGCGGCTCTGCGTGCCGGGCAGATCGCGGCCATTACGGCTGGTGCCGATTCGGGGGCCAGCGATGGTCTGCTGGCCGTGAAGGTCGCCATACGCCATGAGGTTGCAGGCCCGGTCAGCGCCGTCGGCGCGGGCACGCTCACCGTCGCCGGCCAGGCCGTCAGCCGGACCGCGGAGACACGTGGACTACAGACGATACGGCCGGGCGATTGGGTTGCCGTAAGCGGGCTTCGCAACAACGCCGGCGTTATCGTCGCCACGCGGATCGACCCGCAAAGCGCGGGCAGTGCCATCGTGCATGGCAATCTGACCAAAGAGAGGAACGGTTTTTGGATCGGCGGATTGAAGCTCAACATCCCGCCCAACGCACCCCGCTTGCGGCAGGGCGAAGCCGTAACCGTAACCGGGCAGCTGGACGGCTCGTCACTCAATGCCGAAGCCATCGCACCGGATCTGCTCTACACCGATCCGCGCGCCTATTTTGGGCCATCGGTTACGCGAATTCTGATGCAATCCTATGTCTATACGCTGGGGACCGCTGTGCATCTGGCCGTTGGTGGCAGCCTCGGCATTTTGGAAGGTGCGCGGCTGTATAACCGCCCAGGGCTGGCACTTTTGGAGTTGGTCGAGTTGCCGGGCACCTCATTACTGGTCGTCGGTCAATTATTCGGCATAGTTGGCGGCGAATATAACCCCTTCACACACCAACCCTCGATTATCGAGGGAAATGCCCCGCCGCCACGCTGAGCCTTTTCGACCAAACAGAGAGCTCTTTCCCACGCCTGGGTGCAAGACCTGCCTGGATGACCGGCGCTCATAATCGGTAAACCGCACCACCCATGTACAGGCCCGGACCAATCTCGCTTTTTCGCCGCACTTCGGCCTATTTAGGACTCAGATAAGCGGCAAGAGCTTCGTCAGGCGACCCATCCGCCCTGATTCTACCTTCATCCATCCAGACGACGCGATTGCACCACCGCCGGATGATATCGTTGTTGTGCGAAGAGAGGACCAGAATATCCGCGGCGCGTACCACTGTCTCCAAGCGGTGCTGTGCTTGCTCCATGAAGGCGGCATCACCGGCGAGGAGCCATTCGTCCATTAGAAGAATCTGCGGTTTGACCGCGGTGGCCATGGCAAAGCTGAGCCGCACGATCATTCCGGCACTGTAGGAACGCACGGGCAGATCGAGAAACGCTCCAAGATTGGTGAAGCTCGCGACATCTTCCTGCAGCTGTCTGATCCGCGCCTCCCGGTAACCGCTGAACAGAGCACGCAGGCGGATATTCTCCCGGCCTGTCAAATCCATGTTCAGCCCCTGGCCAGGATCGAGCAATGCCGTCACCGCGCCGTTTACGACCAGCCGGCCGGCGACAGGCTCATAGATTCCAGCCATGAGGCGCAACAGGGTGGTCTTGCCTGCCCCATTGGCGCCCACGAGCCCGAGCCGGTCGCCCGCGTGCAGTGAAAGGGATATATCCCGCAACGCCTCGATGGCGAGCCCGCGCCGGCTCGATTGCTTGAACCTGCCCGCTGCCGTTGTCAGCACGGTTTTTTTGAGGCTCCGGCTCTCGCCATGATAAAGAGGGAAGGTAACGCCAACAGCGTCTGCGGACAATCCAATCACGGCTACACCCAGTACGGAATACGGCCACGGGCGCGAGCGAACACGCCCCCCGCCAACACAATTAGTATCACCGAATAGCCGCAGGCAACGAGCCAGGCCACCGGCTCCACCTTCTCGCCAAGAAGTGGCCCGCGCATAATTTCCAAAAGGCTATAAAACGGATTGAGCCGGACCAAGACCATAGCAATGCCGTGATGCATTAACATAGCCGGATTCCATATGACGGGCGTGAGATAAAACACGATCTGCATCATGCTGGCGACGATCGGCGGCGTATCCCGGAAGCGAGCACCGAGCATGCCCAGGAGCAGGCTTAGAGCAAAACTATCCACGCACCATAACAAGGCTGCCGGGAGGATTGTGAGCACACTGGCCACAGGCCACATCCGAAAGATCACCAATACGCCGACAATGACAACAACGTTGTGGGCGAACACCAATATATTACGCATCACGACACGTGCGGCATGCAGTGAATGCGGCATGCGCATGGCCCTGATCATCCCTTCCGCCTGGGTGAGGCATGTAGACCCATCGGCCGTCACCGTGCTGATGAAATTCCACAAAATCAGTGAAACCGTCAGGAACGGCAGATAATGATCGATTTGCTGATGGAACAGGCGCGCATACAGAAAACCGATGGCGGCAATCATGATTGTTGTTGAAAGAGTCAGCCAGAACGGACCGAGCACTGAGCCGCGATAGCGCAATCTGATATCGAACAGACTCAATGTCCAAACCAGCCTCCATAGGCGGAGCGTCGCGCGGAGGTCACGCGCGGCAGTCGCGATGGTATCGCCCCAGCGCGGCGCGCCAGACAAGTCGAGGGAAGCAGGGAGCCGCGCCGGCACGGCAGCGGCCATCTCCTCCCTGCGGGGGCCAATCACATTCATTGAAGGAGAAAAACGCCGTCAGTCAACCAGGGCAAGATCCGTTCCTTTACAGTGCGGCCTGCCCCTTACGGGTGCCGCCGTGCCTCGGGGTATATTTAAGTGGGAAAATTTACCATGTCAAATATGTAAAAAATAAAAAGAACCTTGACGTGTTAAAGTTTCCCTCATAATTAAAATCGAGTGGGAATAAATCCCACATCCCTTAGGGAGTTCCCCATGCTGAACCAAGCCTCTTCCGGTCGACCGCAAATCCTCCATGCCTACAAAACCTACCACCCCGAGACACAAGGCGGCGTTCCGACCGCCATTGCCGCGCTGTGCGCGGCCTGCCCCTCGATGGACTCCACAGTATTGACCTGCGGCAAATCAGGGGCGGGAGACGTTGACGGCACATGGGTCATTCGCGCCCGCGCGTTCGGTCAGCTCTTCTCGCTGCCTTTTTCACCATCCTGGCCATTCCATTTTTGGCACGCGGCGCCGCAAGCGGATCTCGTGGTGGTCCATACCCCATTTCCAATCGCTGATGCCGCCGTCGCCCTGCAATTTCCCGAACATGTCGGACTCGTCGTGCACTGGCATTCGGATATCGTTTCACAACGCCGCCTAGGTGCCTTGCTTGCCCCATTTACGAAAATGCTGCTGAACCGGGCGGATGCGATTATCGTTTCTAATCCGTCTCTCGCGGAAAGCGCCGCGCTTGCCGGTTATCGCGAGAAACTGGCTATCATCCCGTTCGGCGTCGACATCATGGATTGGGGCGCGCCACTCGATGCTGCGCAAGCCACAAGGCAAGCGACACTGCGCGCCCACTTTCCCCGGATGATTGCGGCCGTCGGCCGGCTCGTGCCATATAAGGGATTCTCCACATTGATCGAAGCAATGCGTGGCGTCGACGCGCAGTTGATGATCGTCGGAGAAGGGCCGCAACGTCCCATGCTGGAGCGGCAAATTCTTGAATCCGGACTGTCGGGCCGGGTGCAGCTTTGCGGTCGAGTACCATCAGCGGAATTGCGGGCAATTTTGCGTAGCGCCGATATTTTTACCCTACCGTCTGTGCTGCCCAGCGAAACATTTGGAATTGCCCAATTAGAAGCGATGGCCTGCGGCCTGCCGGTGGTCAATACCGCTCTGCCGACTGGCGTGCCCTGGGTCGCGCGCCATCACCAGGAAGCGCTGACCGTGCCTCCTGGCGATGCACCGGCTCTGGCCGCCGCCCTGAAGCAATTGTTGGATGAGCCCGCGCTGGCCCGGCAACTGGGTGATGCCGGCCGGGCCCGCGCCCAAACAGTCTTCTCACGCGCCCAATTTACGCAGCGTGTTCAAAACCTCTACGGCCGCGTCCTGGCCGAACGCGGCAGATTTCTGCCCTACGCCGCCATGCCCAGCGCGCAGCCGGGGGCTTGATCATGTGGCAAACGCCCCCGTTCCTCCGTTTTGCCCGGCGCATTTACCACATGTTTCCACCAAGGCTGCGCTACAGGCTCATTCCGTTTGCGGGATTGATGCTGCAGCTACTGGCCCGGCGCGAGAACGCCGCCGCTTTGCCGGCCCCCTCGGGGAGCGGTGTCACGATCGCGGGTCTATTCAGCAGCCCCACTGGCATTGGTGAAGGCGCACGGCTGTGTGCCGATGCGCTTGAAAGACTTGGGTTGCGTGTCGAGCGGCTGGATCTCGCACCAGCTCTCGGGCAAGACGTACCGGCCATGCGCCGCCCGCCAGATCCGCCCTTGGCGCGCGGCCCGATCATCCTGCATTTGAATCCACCATTATTCCGCAATGCGCTTGCCTTGATCAAGCACCGGCGGCGGCGGCGGATGGTCATCGGCTACTGGGCATGGGAGCTGGAAAACGTCCCCGAATATTGGCGTGATGCCACCTCCGGCGTGAAAGAAATCTGGACACCCAGCCGGTTTTCCGCAGCCGCGCTGCGGCGGGCCGTGCCGGTGCCGGTACGGGTCGTGCCGCATCCTGTTGTACCACGCCGCATTCCCGCGAACCGCGCGGATCTCGGCCTTCCCGAAGACGCCTGTATTTTTCTGTGCTTTGCGAATCTTCACTCCAACCTGGCCCGCAAAAATCCACTGGCCACGCTGCAGGCCTATGCACGCGCTTTTCCTATCAGGCGGCTCGACGTTCTGCTCGTGATCAAACTCGATGGTGAAGACGTGGCACCGGCTATGGCTGTGGAACTGCGCTCCCTGGCTGCCGCTTGCCCATGCCCGGTACAGTTCAAGACCGGTATATTGGAACAGGATACGCGTGACACGCTGATTGTCAGCTCCGATGTGCTGGTGTCCTTGCACCGAAGCGAAGGATTCGGGTTGACCATGGCAGAGGCCATGGCGTCCGGCATACCCGTGATTGCTACGGCGTGGTCTGGCAATTTAGATTTCACCTTGCCAGGGCAAGCAGCATTGGTTCCGGCGGCCCTGGTACGGGTGAATGACCCGCAGGGTTTCTACGCAACGGATATGCACTGGGCTGAGCCCAATATTGATGAGGCAGCGTCCTGGTTCCGGCGCTTGGCTGAATCACCCGCTTTGCGCCACGAGATGGCGGCGGCGAGCGCCAGGACTAATCTGTCCGAGCTGTTTCAGGCAGCACTGGCGCACACGGCCCTGGCGATTGAGCCCCTGCCGGCGGCGTTGCCATCCGGCCCGGTGACAATCACACCGCAGCTCGCCTGAAAATTCAGTCGTTTCGCAGCTCCATCAAGGTGGCCGCTGGGAAACTCACCTGGACTTTCGCCGTCTGACCTGCACCAGGCAGCACCATCTGGCCGCCATACACAGCGGCCAGGTCTCCCGCCAGCCGCAACCCCTCGCCCATTGGGCCGTTCGATGCAAAGCCGCGGCCATTATCGGTAACCGCGAGCATGACGGCACCGTTACAATCCTGGCCCAGGCTGATCTCGATCGCCCCGGTGCTAAATCCACGTAGCCCATGCTTCATGGCATTGCCGATCAGCTCATGCGCAACCTGCACCAACATGTCGGCAAACTGACCATGGCAGTCGACGCTCACACTAACCCGGACATCGATCAACTGCCTCTTGGCGCTGCACAGCCGTACCACGTTGCGGCCCAGCATTTGTAGCCGCGCGGAGATGCCGCCATGGGGTTGAGTCACTGCATGAAACGAATCGGCCAATTCGGCAGACGCGCGGATGCGTCCGATCAACTCCTCGGCAAGCGCCGCTCCGCCCGGCAGCGCGGCAAATTCCGGCGCCTCATAGATCAGGCAGATGATCCTCTGCAACGTGTTTCTTGTGTTGTGGCGAAGTTGCCTGAACGCGTTGTCGTTACACTGAAGCTGCACATATGCCTCCTGATTTCACCCAATCGCAGAGTCTTGCGGTCTGGAACCGGCCGCATGGTCAAGCCATCGCACCGGAACATGAAATATAGGGCTTAGCGTATGTGGTAAATTTTCACACGTCAACTAGTGCGGTGGCGCCCCCATACCCCCGCCGCCGAATCCCACGCCCATACCAGGGGCGCCGGGCATTTGTCCCAGCATCGGCCCCATACTCCCTGGACCTGGAAATGCACCTATGTCTGCCCCCGCCGCGGCCAGTCCCGGCGGGCCAGACAGGCCGTGCGGCGCCCAGCCTCCCTGCATCCGCAACCCTCCATCCGCGCCGCGGGTGAAGGAGAAGACCGCGGGGCCCTGTGCTGCGGCTGTTGCCGGCGCGTCCGCGGGGGCCCGCAGCCCGCCTGCCAGTTCGATTACGCCGCCCGCATGGGTGCTGTAGGCTTCCAGCAGAAACCAGTTCGCCGCGCCGCCGAAATAGGCCGCAGGGTCTTGGTACAACAGGTCTGGCGTAATGGTGGACAGCTGCAACGTGCCATCTACCAGCGTCCCGGTTACGGTCACGCTTTCACCCGCTTCGAGCCCTGCAGTGTCCGGTGGGACACCTAAAGCCAGCGCGCCAATCCGATAATTGCCCGGACTCCCCCGCAGTGTACCATGCACGATCACCCGTCCAACCGGCACGGGATCGATTCTCGTCGCCATGATGACGCCGCCCATATTGCGTAACCCGCTCACGGCAAACCAGCCGCCCGTCTTCTGGTTCATGTTACCAAGCGTTTTGCGCGTCAGCATCACGCGCTGGCCTGCTACGATGAGTCCCTGCCTTGTCACGGCCCAGAGCGGCCCCTCAACCTCGTGGCGGATCTCGACGCGATCTGCCCGCAGACTATCCTGCTGCCGCGTGGCAATAATCGCGACGATCTGCCCGGCACGTAATGCATCATGTGCCACGGGCGCGCCATCGTCGGAAACCGGCGTAACGTCATTGTATTGAACCTCAACACCATTGACGCAGATGCTGGCAAAGCCGGTGATCTCGCCGGCGATGCCGGCGGACGCCAGAGCTGCGCCAGGCGTGAGGCCCGTGCCGCCGACACCGCGATTCTGGCCGGCAGGCGGGGCAGACTTCGTGCCCGCAGAAGCGGGGGCCGTGGTGCTGGGCATGCCCGTGCCGCCAATGCCGCGCTCCGCGAGCACGGGCCCGCCGTTGGGACCGATCTGACACGCTCCAGCCGCAACCAGCGGCACCAGAAGCGCGGCGGGCGGTGCCGCGAGCTGGTTATCTGCGCCCGGTTCGGCAACGCAGCCCGCCGCCAGCAGTGCAGCGGCAAGTATCAGCCAGCGTCTCATGTGTTGTTTTCCCCCGCCGGCGTGTCATCGCAAGAATAGAGATAGATACCGAAATTCACGCGCCTTAGTGCCCGGCCACGTGCTGCCTCCTGCTCCGGCTCTGTCATGTCCAGTGCCACGCGGTTGACTTCGAGCAAAACCCGCTGGCCGGCCTCCTGCGCGAAAGCCTCCAGCCTGGTTGCAGTCTCCGTATCCAACCGGTCGTAATGCACACTGCTATCGAGAAACACCGGCCCGCTCCTGGTAATGATATTGGCCACCGCGGCGGCGGCATGGTCATGCAGGTTGCGTGCAAAGAAATAAAGCTGCTCCGCGCGCCCTTGCGCGGGAATAAATGCGGCACCATTCAAGCGTACAAAACCGCCGGCCTCCAGCGTTACCAGCCTATGAGAGATGAAATCATCCAGCACGGCTCGCGGGCGAATATCCGTGGTTACCGATTCCACAAGCGTCTCAAAGGATATGCCGCCACCCGCAGGGCGCTGGCGCGGGAGATCACGCGGCCGGCCGGCCTTATCGGTATAGGCCGGGCTGCCGAGCCAACGGCCGATGATTTGACTACCAGTGGTAACGACCTCCGGCACGCCTTCCTCAAGGCTCTCCTCTTGGCGCAGACGGTGAATCTCCTTGCGGTAAATGCCCGTCAGCAGGCTAATACGGCTGTCCGTTTTGGCCCCCGGGTCCTTCAGCACGTCGTTAAGGGCAACCTCCACAAACAGGCCACGCAGCAGTTCAGCCAGGACTGGAAATGTAATCCCGCTCAAAACAGCCAAGCGCACGAGCGGCCGAAGCAGGCGCTTCAGAGGCTTGATCAGCGCGCCTGAGTCAGGCGGCGAGACGTTGTCAGGTGGAACGATGGGGCAGTCTCCTACACGAGGTCCGGACATATACAAGGTTCGATTTTAGTCTGCGGAAAAAAATCACACAACCGGCGCGAAGACGGCAAGCCCTCACCATAAAGGGCCATAAGGGTAGGGCAGCCCCCTCACCAAAAAACTACATTAAAGAAGGACCAATTCTAGGGGGCAGATCAGTCTGCTTAATCTCCTTTAAATGGCCCGCAACCGTGAATAGAGGGGCCAAGCCCCCATTAGCGGCACCCCCAAGGGGCGCGCTTCGCCGGGACGTCAAGCGTCCCGGATTAAAACCCAATCAGACATTGTCTTCGCCCATATCTACCCCCGGCCGCCGCTTCGGCTTTGCCTTGCGCACATTGATGGCTGCGGCATCAAGCGTGTTTTTGAGATGGATTGCATAATGTTTCTCGATCATCTCGACGCTGGTGCGGCAGTTCTTGGCGATCTGGTAAATGTCTGCGCCTTCCATGAAGCGCATGCAGATATAAGTATGGCGCAGGCTGTAGGCCGTCCGCGGTTTGCCGTCCCGGCCGAATTTCAGCTCTGTCCGCTCCAGCAGGTTCTTGAACATCTTGAGATGATTGCCAGGGAACAGATGATCAACGGGCCCCGGATACTCCGGCACGGACGGTGATGGTGCTTCGCCGCCCGCCTTCCGGCGGAGTTGCCGTTCCCGTCGGGACTCAGAATGAGCCTGTTTGGCGCGACCAAGCAGGCGCTTATAGACACGCACGGCGCCAGGCATGCTCTTACAATGGCCAACACCGCGCTTGCCTCGAACCTCAATCTCTAAGATCTCCTCACGGGTGCCATCGTCACGGGCAACCGTCACGTCGCGGTGCTGGAGATTGAACGCCTCGTCCGGCCGGAGGCCGGTATTGGCCATAAACAGCACGAAGTCATAAACCTGCTCGGCATTCCATTAGAAGTGTGAGTTAAACGGCTCCTTCGCGTAGGCGCGGGCAGCCTCGTAGAGCTGCTTATACTCCTCCGGGCTGAACCAGGGCCGATGCGTGATTTTGCCGCGCGATTTGTAGGGCTGCGACAGGTTCGGCAGGGTCTCCAACCAGCCATGCCGCATGGCGGTTTTGAGCACCATGCGAAGGGTCACGATTTCATCGTGAAGCGTGCTTCGTGCCGGCGGCCTGGTCCTCGGCTTATGCTGACTCTTGGAATTCGGGTTCGGTGCCGCATAAGAGGTCATGCGGTGAACCCGGTATTCCTGCACCTTACCCGATGAGACCTTGCCCAGGGGCAGGTCCCCAAAGAACGGCACCAGATGAACCCGCAGCCGAATGGCATGGCTTTCGGTCCATTTCTCACTACGTTCGCCCTCGGTGATAACGCCATATTCCTTCAGGAATTGGTCCGCCGCTTTCTTGAAGATCGGGCCATCCTCAAGGACCCTGGCCCGAAGCTTTCCCTGTAAGGTAAGGTACCAGTCCTCGGCGGCTCTGGAGGCCAGCTCCTGTCCCTCCTGCTTGGTGCTGAACTGGCGCTGCTTGCCGCCCACGGAGGCCCTGGTCTGCCAGAAGCGGCTATTGTCACGCTGGTAAATCTGGACCTTTCCGCCCAGCAGATCGATCGTCGACATAAAACCTCCTTCCGCGCTCACGCGTTGGTTGAGGATCAATGGCAAGATTTGACCATAGGCTATCAGGTTCGAGATTTGTAACCGTTGCGAGGCCCCCACTGCGTTGGGCGGGGCGTTACCGTGATACCTCTGCGACGCGCTGGGGCATCCAGAAGTCTCTGATTGAGGGCACGACGATGGGTATGTCGTGATAGGCGACCTTCAGGTACGATTTTATGTCGATACCTTTGGGCTGTGGCCCTGCGGGGAGTGCCAATTCGTCGGCGCAATAAAGCAGGATTGGCAGTAGCAGGCCGTATTCGATGTTTTTTGCATTGAGCAATGGGGCCCACGCCTTCCAGCGCAATTTCATCGCGGCGACAAACCCCATGCACCAGGGGCCGGCGAACACCACGCCAGCATCGGTACGTTGGAAGATCGGCGCGTATTTTGATGGCGCCGTGGACAGGGTTTCGCCGATCGCGTTGAACCGCGCCGCGATGGCCATGATGGCATCGAGCCGCTTGCCGTGCGCTGTGGCGATATTGCCCTTCTCGCCGAGCAGATCGAAGAACCATTCATGCGGTGGGATTGAGCAGGGACCGATGACGATGGCGGCGAGGTAGCCATCGAGCATCGACATACCGTCAACCTTTGGCGCGGGTTTGAGTTGCTCCAGCCAGGCATCCAGGGCCTCAAAATCCATGGGTTGCTTGCCAGTTGACGCTGTGCTGATCCGCGGCCGCCTCATGCGGCTTGCGCCTGTTCTGCCCGTGCTGCCTTCCAGTGCCAGGGCAGCAATTCGCTCAGCGCGTTGACCTTGGTCTGGCCTGAGACGATGCGTGCCAGAACATCGGCAAGATAGGTCTGCGGGTCGAGCTCATGCAGTTTGGCCGAGTTGATCAGTGACGCGAGTATTGCCCAGTTCTCACCGCCGACGGCGGAGCCTGCGAATAATGCGTTCTTGCGGCCCAGGCTGATCGCCCTGATGGTGCGTTCCACGGTGTTATTGTCGACCTCGACACGGCCATCGGTCAGGAACACGCAAAGCCCGTTCCAGTGCCCAGCGTGTAGCGAATGGCTTTGGCCAGCGTGGATTTGGTGGAGATTTCGCTTAAGCGATCCATCAGCCAGGGCTTGAACGCATCGAATAAGTCTTGCGTCTCAGCCTTGCGTACGGCCAGGCGCTCCGCGGCGCTGGTGCCGCGGATGCGTGCCTCGATTTTGTAGATGGCGGCAATGCGCTGCAGCGCCTCGGCCGCAACAGGGCAGTCCGTCGATTTATGGTATAAATAGCGGCGGCAAAGTGTACCACTGAACCGGCTGATTTGCGTCTTTTATGGCGGCGCAAAAGTGTACCGGTCCTGCTAGGCCGATTGATGCCCTTGACGGGCATTGATTGGCTGGAAGGAT
>JAMFRU010000026.1 GCA_026224875.1 Acidocella sp. | reverse complement strand
TGGACCCGCCAAGGGCCGAAAGGCCCTTGGATCCCATAACTTAAGGGTTTGAAAGGGGCCTGCCACCTCGCTGTTGAAACAGCACGGAGGCAGGCCCCTTTCAAACCCTTAAAAGCTAATGGGGGTCTGGGGCCTCAGGCCCCAGCGGGGTCGTCACGCCGGGAGGCGTGCATTCGCACGACGGGCGGAGCCCCCGCCTTTTTCGTGGCAACACCCCCGCCCTCAAACCCCAGCTGCCGGTGTGTCCGGATAGCACCGAGCATGGCGTTGCGGAGGTCGGCGTGGAAGGCGGAGAGGCGGCTCAGGCGTTCACGCGCGGCGCCTTCGGCCACCTCGTCTTTTCGTTCGGCGATCAGTTCGGACATCATGCCGAGCAGTTCGGTCTGCCGCCGCAGGGTTGTGCCGGGGTCATCGCCTATAACGTAGAACACGCGCTTGCTGCCACGCTCGCCCTGGCGCCGGGCATGGCCATGTGTTTCAAGCAGCTTGGCCGCGGCGCAGGCGTTGCTTTTGCTCACTTCAAGGTCGGCCGTGATGTCATCGAGGGAGACGGGCCTGTCCTGCAGATATAGATATCCGTATAATCTTGCCGAGGTGATCGGCATGTTCCAGGCAACCAGCAGCATCGCCAGCTCGTCGATGAAATCACGCTGCTGTTTTGACAAATTACCATTTGACATATTCTGCATGAACAGAATATAGCGCATATCAGCGGGTCGAAGCAAGCCCAAACATATTGCTGGAAAGGAAGTCCCCCCATGCTCGACGCATTCACATTCCCCGAGTCTCAGCTCTTTATCGACGGTGCGCTGCGCCCGGCGGAGGGCAGCAAGACCTATGACAATATCGGCCCCTGGACCGGCGAGATCGTCGGCAAATCCGCCGATGCGTCGGCAGCAGACGTCGAGGCCGCCATCGTCGCCGCCCGCCGCGCGTTCGACACCACCGATTGGTCCACCAATCATGAGAAGCGCTTCGCGCTGGTGAAAAAGCTGTACGATCTGTTCGTCGCCAATACCGACCGCCTGGTGGATATTGCCCGGCACGAGGTCGGCGCGCCGCTGGTTGCCGTCAACCGCGCCCAGGTCGCCAACTGCCTGGATAGCTGGAAACAGCTGATGGATGTGTATCCGAACCTCCATTGGGAGAAGGATTACGGCACCAAGGAAACCTATGGTTTCACCACCCACCGCAAGGCCGTTTACGAGGCCATCGGCGTGGTTGGCGCCATCACCCCATGGAATTTCCCGCTGTACGTCAATGCCGAGAAAATTGTCTCCGCCCTGCTCGCCGGCTGCACGGTTATTTTAAAACCCGCGCCCGACACACCGCTCGCCGGCGTAATCTTCGGTGAGCTGGCGGCAGAAGCCGGTTTCCCGGCCGGCGTCGTCAACGTCATCACCGCGGCGGACCCGGCTCTGGCCGGCGAGATACTGGTCACCGACCCGCGCGTCGACCTCATCACCTTCACCGGCTCCACCGGCATCGGCAAGCACATCATGCGCCAGGGTGCCGAGACGATGAAGCGCGTGTTCCTGGAACTCGGCGGCAAGTCGGCTGCCATCATCCTGGAGGACGCCCCAAACTTCGCCCAATCCGTGGCGCAGTCGATCCTCGTGTTCCACGCCGGCCAGGGCTGCGCGGTAACCTCGCGCCTGCTGGTGCCCAAGTCGCGCTATGCCGAGGCCGTCGCCATTCTGAAGGCGACCTATGACGCGTACTCCACCAAATGGGGCCATTTCGACGACCCCACCTGCGCCATGGGCCCGGTTGTCTCCAAAAAGCAGATGGAGCGCATCAAAGCCTATATCGACATCGGCATCGCCGAAGGCGCCACGCTGATCGCCGGCGGCAATCTGCGCCCCGATAAAGGCACCGGCTGGTTCATCGAGCCGACCTGCTTCGTCGATGTGACCAATAAAATGCGCATCGCCCAGGAAGAAATCTTCGGCCCCGTGCTCGTGGTCATTCCCTTCGAGGACGACGAAGACGCCATCCGCATCGCCAACGACAGCCCCTACGGCCTGTGCGGCAGCGTCACCTCCGGCGATCTGCAGCGCAGCATGAGCATCGCCAAACGCATCCGCACCGGCACCATCAGCGTCAACGGCGGCGCACCAATCAGCGGCGAACTGCCGTTCGGTGGCTACAAACAGTCCGGCGTGGGCCGCGCCTGGGGCGTTGAGGGGATTGAGGAATATCTTGAGACCAAGCTTATTGGCTGGCGCGAGGGTTAAGGAAGCAGCCGCTTTTTTGTAAAAAAGCGGCACCAAAAAACTTTCACTAATTAAGGCGGCGGTGCGCGATGCATTGCCGCCTTATTATTGCTTCGGTGCTGCGACGATCAAATAGCCTCGGGTTTCATTTCCATTGCCTGGGTCCGGTGTGTCGAGAGCGGCGTACATATCTTTCGCACTCACCCAGGCCGGCGGATATTTATAGCGCGCAACATCCATGATCAAAAAACTGTCGGTCTTCTCATCATAAGCAGCGAGCGGAGAGATATGTCCGTAACCTGCCTCGCCCAGCGCTTCGCGCCTAAAATTGACGATGACGTAAGTGCCGGAAGTGGCCAACGCCTTTCCGGCCTGGGCGCGGAATTGCGCCAAACCATCGGCAGTGGCGTGTACGAGTTGCACCGATAACCCAGCATGAGAGGCGATCTGCCCAAGCTGGTCCAGCGTCAGGCCATGATGCTCGATCCAATCCGCGGAAAAAATCGTGGTGCCGTTTGGCGGAAAAATATCGTCCTGGGTGAAGAAGCTATAGGGCACGAAACCCGGCGGCTGCGGGGCGGTAATTCCTGTGCTGTTGAGCACCATCACCAGCGTGGCAATGCCGCAAAACGCCTGGTTCTCCTGCGTCTCATAATGCGCGGCAAGCGGCCAATAGGAGGCACGGGCCGTGGATTGCAAAAACATGGCCTGTCCGGCGGGCGAGTCGAGCGCGACCATCGCCGGTGGCAGCGGCAGATAGGCATAAGCAGCGTTTACAAAAAACAGCGAGAACGCCAACGCAAGATATGATCGCATGGCGCGCATTGTTGCGCGGTGCTGGGGGCCAATGCAAGGATGGCGCTATGCGCATCATGTTCCTGCTCCTATGCCTCGTGTTTTGCGTGCCCCGCGCGGCGGCCGCACAGGGCATGGTGGTCACCGAGCAATATCTCGCCACCCAAGCCGGCACCGGCATACTGCGCCAGGGCGGCAACGCCGTGGATGCCGCCGTAGCCGTGGGCTATGCCGAGGCCGTGGTGTACCCATGCTGCGGCAATCTCGGCGGCGGCGGTTTCATGCTCATCCACCTGGCCGGCCAGGGCGAATTCTTCCTCGATTTCCGCGAGCGCGCCCCTTTGGCGGCGAGCGCCAAAATGTATCTGGGCGCCAGCGGCAAACCAATCCCCGGCGCAAGCCTGATCGGCTGGCGCGCGGCGGGCGTGCCCGGCACGGTAATGGGGCTGGAAACAGCACGCGCACGTTTCGGCCACCTATCCCGCGCCGAAGATATGGCGCCAGCCATCGCTCTGGCGCGAAATGGCTTCGTGCTGGACACACATGGCGCCGCCTTCCTCGCCGTAGCCACGCATCTCGCCAATGACCCAGCCGCCGCGCAAATTTTCTGGCCAAACGGCAAGCCCCTGGCGGCGGGTGCCCGCATCGTGCAGCCCGACCTCGCGCATCTGCTGGAACAGATTTCCACCAATGGCACCACGGCCTTTTACGAAGGCGCAATCCCACAACAAATCGCCACCGCCGCACATCAAAATAACGGACTACTGACAGCGCGGGATTTCCCCGCCTACCGCGCGATCTGGCGCCAGCCGGTGCGCTGCAACTACCGTGGCTATGAGATTATCTCCTCCCCGCCCCCTAGCTCCGGCGGCACCACCATCTGCGAAACTCTCAACATTTTGACCGGCTACAACATGGGCGCCCTCGGCTTCCACTCACCCGCCGCCATCCAACGCCTGGCCGAAGCCGAGCGGCACGCCTTCCTCGACCGTAACTATGCTCTGGGCGATCCCGGCTTCGTACATGATGATGTGGCCAAGCTCACCAGCCCCGCCTATGCCGCCGCCATCCGCGCCACCATCGTGCCGGACCACGCCACGCCCTCCGCCGCCCTGCCGCCCGGCACTCCGCCGCATGAAGATTACGAGACAACTCAATATTCAGTGACGGACAGCCAAGGTAATGGCGTGTCCGTGACCTACACGCTGAACGGCCGTTTCGGCGCGCAGGTGATGGCGCCCGGCACCGGATTCCTGATGAACGACGAGATGGATGACTTCACCACCGTGCCGGGCGGTGCCAACATGTTCGGGCTGCGCCAGGGCGCACGCAACGCCATCGCCCCCGGCAAACGCCCGCTCTCCTCCATGGCGCCCACGCTGGTAACGCAAAACGGAAAACTGGTGATGGTGCTCGGCAGCCCCAATGGCTCGCGCATTATTTCCGTGGTGTTGCAGGTACTAAGCAATGTCATGGACTTCCATATGGACCTGACTGACGCCGTGGCAGCCCCACGCGTCCATGAGCAATACATGCCCGATGTGCTCTTCACCGAGCCCGATGCGCTCACCCCCGCCACCGTGCAGAGCCTGCAGCATATGGGCGCAAACCATTCCGCCCTTTGGCGCGGCCGAGAGCATAAGCAAAGCCGGCGGCAAATGGGACGGCGTGAACGACCCGCGCAGCCCCGAGGGGCTGGCTGCGCGCGACTGAAAGCTGTTTGCATTGCCGAGGCAGAACGGCTAGCGCAGAGACCGCGACCACCTCATCGGCCAAACATCAGAACATTTGAGACCAATTCTGAAGCTAGGAGCTTCTTTGCCTGTCCCTACATCGCCGATGCGCCCGCCCGCGGCGGAGCATGATCTGGCGCTTTTACGGCACTACAACAGCCCCTTGGCCGGCACCACAATCTGGCAGATCGCCTCGACCTTCGGCCTGTACATCGGCTGCACCGCGGCAATGTACGCCAGCCTGCGCATCTCCGCCTGGCTGACCCTGGCCCTGGCACTACCGGCAAGCGGGCTGATCGTGCGTATTTTCATGCTGCAGCACGACTGCGGGCATAACGCTCTGTTCCGCTCACGCCGCGCCAATGAGTTAACCGGGTTTCTATGCAGCCTCGCCACCCTCACCCCATTCGCCTACTGGCGCCGGCTGCATGCGCGGCATCACGGCAGCTGGAACAACCTCGATGCCCGCGGCATCCCAGCGGATTTCTTCTCCGATTGCGCGACACTGGTGGAATATGGCGCGATGACGCGCGTCCAGAAATTCATGTACCGCTTCAGCCATCACCCGCTGCTCACGCATCTGCTGCTGCCGCCCGTCATCTTCATCCTGCTCTACCGCGTACCGTTCGACACGCCGCCAACCGCAAAACGCGAGCGCCGCAGCGTCTACCTGCTCGACGCCGCACTCGTCGCGATTTATGCCGGGTTGATCCTGCTATTCGGAATCAAAAACGTTCTGATCGTACAATTTCCTGCCATGGTGCTGGCCTCCATCATCGGTATCTGGCTGTTCTCGGTGCAGCACAGATTTGCCGACGCGCAATGGGCCCGCAAAGTCGATTGGCAGTTTGCCAGTGCGGCGCTGCACGGCACCTCGCATTTGACCCTGCCGCGCGTGCTGCAATGGTTCAGCGCCAGCATCGGCCTGCACCATGTACACCACCTCTCGCCGCGCATTCCCAACTACCGGCTCCAGGCCTGCCACGATGCCTGCCTGGCGGTAACCGCCACCGCCAGCGTGCTCACGCTGAAACAGGCGCTCGGTGCCTCCACTTACGCGCTATGGGACGAAGCACTGCGCCGCATGGTGCCGTTCCCGGCCTAAAACTTCGCGCAGGCGTCTTCAGTGATGATCCCGACAGATTGCTGATGATACGCCGTTTTATAAGCCGCAATCACCTTGCCGATTTTCGCCGCGAGCCCCGGTGAATCCAGCACCGCGACGGTGAGGATTTTCGTCGGATCATGGCTGATTTCCTTGGTCCGCGGGTCCATCCACTGGCCTTGCCCATCGGTCACGGTCAAACCATCCGGGAACACCGGCGTGATCACCTTCGCGGCAAAATCATCCCATTGCGCCGGGGTGAGCAGCGGCGCGCCAGGAATGTTCTCCCCGAAATAGAAGGTAAGGATAACCATCGGCGTAGCCCCCGGCATCAGGCACGCGGCTTTGGCCTGCGGCACCAGGGCCAATGCCGCGAACACCACCCAGGCTGATAAATGCCAGTTCCGCATGATCACGCTCCCAGTATGCCCTTTATTCATAGCGCCACGCCCATCACCTGTCATGCGCCCCGGCCCCAAGCCGGGGTTAACCTCGCAGCCGACTAAGCAAGCGCTTGCTTTTTAGCCCGGCAAGCAGTAGTGTGAAGTCATAAAATCTCAAAAATATGGGGACCGTAATGCCAGATGATGCAAAAACGAGCTCAGTCGTAAAAGCCGGGGCGGATGACGCCAAGCGCTATTGGCTTGAAGAAGGCTGGTCACCCGGCGGCTTTGTCCGCGAGGTAGATTTCGCGGCCCATTCCAAAGGCGTCCACGAGCTCTTCAAGGGCATTAAAATCGTCGATTGCGACACGCATTTCACCGAGCCGCCGGATCTGTTCACCAAAAACGCACCGGCCGCGCTGAAGAGCAAAATGCCGCATGTCCGGCGCATCAACAATGTCGATCGCTGGTTCGTCGGCGAAACGGATATGGGCTCGATCGGCGGCAACGTCATCGCCCCCGACCATAACAAACTGCTCGGGCGCCTGGCCTATCAGAATTACGACGAAATCAACCCCGGTTCCTATCTCGTCAAGCCACGCCTTGAGGAAATGGATGCGATGGGCGTGTGGGCGCAGATCTGCTACCAGAATGGCGGCCAAACCCAGGCCGGCACGCTGCTGGCGCTGAATGATCCCGAGCTTGCCAACGCCATCATGCAGACCTTCAACGATGCCTGCGCCGAGCGTATGCAGGAGTCGGGCGGGCGCATCAACTGCATGGCCTCCCTGCCCTATTGGAACCGCGCGCTGCTGACCAAGGAAGCACGGCGCTGCATCGATCTCGGCATCAAGGGCGTCGTCATGCCGGACCGTCCGGAGCGCGTCGGCGTGCCCGGCGCCGGCTTCATCGGCGAGCATGGCAAGGTCTCGGCCCATTGGGCGGAATTCTTCGAGATGTGCGAAGCCACCGGCACGCCGATCAACTTCCATCTCAACGCCTCGCTCGATGCCAATTCCGCCATCTGGGACAATCTCGGTTTCGACCAGCGCCTGCCCATCCATGCGCTGCTGCACCATGCCGGTGTGGCCGCGACGATGATGAATTTCATGGTCTCCGGCCTGCTCGACACCTACCCCAAACTCAAGCTCGGTCTTATCGAGAGCGGCATGGGCTGGGTGCCGTTTTTCCTGGAGGGCATGGAACACCAAATGATCGAGTTCCGCACGCGCGAGAACCGTGGTCTGCAACGCACCCCGAAGGAATATTTCAAACAATTCTGGGTCAGCTACTGGTTTGAATCCTACGCACCCAAGCATATGCTGGAAGAGATTGGTTTTGACCGCGTGATGTTCGAGACCGACTTCCCGCACCCGACCTCGCTCTATCCCGGCGTGCAGGAAAAGCTTGCCGATACGCTTGGCCATTATGATTACGCCACGCGCAAGCAGATTTTGGAAACCAATGCTTGCGAGCTGTATAACATCTCGCTCTAATACTTAAAAATAACAAGGATGGCACATGCAGCTCGCCGATTATGCGGACCGCTACAACACGGTCAAATTCGAGCGGCATGGCGGCGTGCTGGAGGTTATTCTGCACACGCGCGGGGGTGAGGCCAAATGGGGCACCTCCGCGCGCAGCCTACATGGCGAGCTGGGCAACGCCTTTCTCGATATCGCGCGCGACCCTGAGAACAAGGTGGTCATCCTGACCGGCACCGGCCGGAATTTTATCGCGGAGTCGGATGATCAGGACAGAGCCCCCGAGCCGACATTGGCGGAGATGTGGGACCGCATCTACGATGAGGCACTGGGGCTGCTGGAAAACCTCCTCGCCATCCCCGTGCCGGTCATCGGCGCGGTCAACGGCCCGGCGTATATTCACGCCGAGCTCGCCGTGCTCAGCGATATTGTGCTGGCCGCCGAACATGCCGAATTTGCCGACCTCGCCCACCCCGGCCGCGCCGTGCCCGGCGATGGCGTGCACACCGTATGGCCAATGCTGCTGGGGCCCAACCGTGGCCGCTATTTTCTGTTAACCGGCCAGAAACTAAGCGCGCAGCAGGCGCTCGACCTTGGCGTTGTCGCTGAGGTTCTACCGGCCGAACAACTCATGCCGCGCGCCCGGGAACTGGCGCAGCAACTAGCCGCCCTGCCCCGCCGCCAATTGCGCTACACCCGCGCCGTACTGGTCCGCCACCTACGCCGCCGCCTGCGCGAGGATCTCGACATCGGCCTGGCGGTAGAAGCTTTGGCGATGGTGTAGCGCTGACCCTTTCTGGGAAACACCAAGCTTAACATTACCCGCGATCAGTACGCCTTCGGGTCTATACACCTCAACCTTCGCCGGCTGCTTCTTCTCATCATAGAAGATCATCTCGTTTTTCACGCGATGGTCGCCTGCCTCGAACCAGTATTTTTCGTCCCACGGCACGAAAATCCCCTCATGCTCGCCGAGATCGGCCACCAGCGTCGTTATCGCCATAGAAGCGCCCGCGCGACGGCATTTCTTAATTGCCAGTCGCCTTCGGTGATAAAATTTCAAATGTTAGACGTTTCTTAAGCAATCTTCGGCAGAATTATCCCATCAATCATCGGGGATATACTCGTGCCCAATCATGCCACGCCCGGCCGTTCAGCTGAAGATTTTTTCCGCTCCGGCCCCGCCATCAACACCAGCCACTAACCACCCGCCTTTAAGCACCACCTGCCTTTAAGCATAAGGAAAAATCCATGCGAAATTTTCTCGGCCGGATTTTGGGCTTTGAGTCCCCGCTGCTGCAACTTGAAACCCGTGTCGCCGTGTTAATGCAGCAAGAAATCACCCACCAGGCGCTATTGGCGGTACGCGACGCGCAAGTGCGCGAGGCGCAATCTTTCGTACGCGAACGCGAGGCCACCCTCCGTGAACGCGAAAGCGTAGTCCGTGAGCGCGAAACCACCATAGAATTGCTGAAGGCATTCCCTGCGAATACAGATACCGGTACCTGGCAGGGGATCACCCCAATTGCGCAAAACATGGATCTGGAAGCCACGATACTGGCGGTCCTGCCGCAGTTGGACGGCTGGTGTACGCCGCGCAAAGCCCTCTGGCTCGCCGGGCTCATCCAAAACAACAGCATCCGGCGCATCGGCGAAATCGGTGTGTACGGCGGCCGCTCGCTCATTCCCATGGCGCTTGCCGCACGCGGCGTGGCCGGTGCGTCGGTCTATGCCATCGAACCGTGGGATAACAGCGTCGCCGTCGAACATGCGACCAATGCCGGCAATGACCAGTGGTGGCGCGAGGTCGATCTCGGCATGATCAAACAGAAATTCATCACCGCCGTGCTCTCCTACGGCCTGAGCGAGATCGTGAAAATCATCGAGCTGCCCTCCAACCATGCCCGCATCACCTTCACCGCCGCCACGAAATTCGACCTGCTGCATATCGACGGCTCGCATGCCGAACCACAGGCCCTGGCCGATGTGATGGACTGGCTGCCACTCGTCGCACCCGGCGGCATCATCGTCCTGGACGACATCGGCTGGAAATCCGTGGCCAAGGCCCGCGATTATCTGCGCACGCAATGCACCGTCATCGAAGAGGTGGAGGAAGAAGACAAATGCTCCTACGGCGCGTACCGCACTCTTGGCATTGAGCAGACCGCGCATACCGCAGCACCGCAGCATGAAATGGCCTGAGCAGATGACGACTCCCGACCCGATGAACACCGACAAACCCCGGCGGCGCATCGCCATCATCAGCACCTATGACGAATTATGCGGCATCGCCGGCTATACCAGGGCGCTGGAAAAACAGCTGACCCCTTATGCAGATTTGCAAATTTTCGACCTCGACCAATATCTGCTCCGCAGCAAGCACCGGCGGGTACAAAAACTCGCCGAAGCGCATATTCAGGAAATCGCCGCTTCACTGCATGAATTCGACTGTGTGAACATCCAGCTCGAACACGGCACGTTGGGGCGTGAAACCAGCGACATTATCCGGCGCTTCCGCATACTGGCGAACGCCGCCCCCGAACTCTCCGTCACCATGCATACGGTCATGGTCAACGAAGGGTTGAATTTCGAACTGCTTGGGCGCTTCGCCATGCAGGGCAGGCTCGCATCGATCGGCCAGATCATCGGCATGGCCTTCAAGGCACGCCGCATGAGCCTTGGGATTCAGGGGTTTCTAAGCCGTCTTCAGCGCAAAAAGAAAATCTCCGTCATCGTCCACGCCAAACGGGACATGCGGCTGATGCGCGATCTGTTTGGTATACAGAACGTATTCCACCACCCGCTTTCCTTCATCTCGCGCGACGATGCCGCGGCGATCCGCATGCGCACCAGCCGCGCCACTTTCCCGCTAGCCGAAGTTTTGCCGGCCGATGCCAAGCTCATCGGCACATTCGGCTTTCTCTCCGCGTATAAAGGGTTTGAGACAGCCATCCGCGCGTTAAAATTCCTCCCCGAAAATCATCACCTCCTCATCTTCGGCGGGCTGCATCCGCAGAGCATCCGGCGCGAGGAGGCAATCGACCCATATATCAAAAAACTCCTGCAAGCCGCACGCATTGGCCAAACCCCGCTGGACCATCTGCAAGAGAGCGGTGCCGCCATCGCCCCAGGTGGGGATGTCGAGCGTCTCCTCGGCGCGCATCCGGACCAGCTGCGCGCCCGTGTGCATTTCATGGGCGTGCTGTCGGATGAGGATTTCTTTTCCGCCATGGCTTTGTGCGATGCCGCGATCTTCCCTTATGTCGAGGTCGGGCAATCCAGCTCCGGCCCCATCTCCGTGGCGCTGGAAATGGGCACCAGGATAATCGCCTCGCGTACCGGCGCCTTCACCGCTTTTGCGCGCTACCACCCCAATCTCGTGGAGTTTTTCGACATCGGCAATTTCGCGGAACTCGCCAGCCGCATCGTCGCGCGCGGCCGCGTGAACGGGCGTATCCCCATCCTCACACATCATACCGGTAGCAATACGAAGATCTATCTGCAGGCCAATGGCGCTAACCCGGCGCTGGTTGATGCCAGGGATGACACCGTCCGGATTGCCGCGGAATGACCACGCTCGTAAAAACCCGCCGCCATCTCCTCGTTCTGGGCGGCAGCGCCTGGCTCACCGCCTGCACCACATTGCCCAAAGCCGGCCCCGCCACCAGCGCCATTGTGGATGGCGGCACCGCGCAAAACACGCCGCCGGGCGACCAGCAATATCATTTCGTCGAACTAACGGAACAAATCGCCCTCACGCTGGGCCAGGCAAATCCCAGCACAACCAGCACCAGCTTCGCCAGCCTGCCGCCAGCCACCCCGCTCGGCCTCACCGGCGTGGGCGATCTGCTGCAAATCACCCTATGGGAACCCAACCCCACTGGTGCTACTTTGCTCAGCCCGCCGGGGCTCGATGTGTCGCTGCGCGTGGACCCCACCGGCTGTATCGACCTGCCCTATGCCGGGGTTTTGCGCGCCGCCGGGCACACGCCAATGTCGCTTCAGCGCGGCATCATGGCGTCCCTCACCGCCCAGGGCCACAGCAACATTCAGGCCGCGGTGTTGGATACGCAAAACATGTCCAGCAATGCCATCGTCGAGGGCGACGCCAACCGCCCCGGCGCCTACCCGCTTGGCCCGGCCGCAAATTCACTGCTCGACCTCATCGCCATCGCCGGCGGTGCCAAATATCTGGACTACGCCACCACCGTGCGCGTTACCCGGAATGGCATAATGGCACAGACCTCACTCGCGGATATCGTTGCCAATCCAGCGCTGAACATTCCCATCGGCCCCGGCGATTCCATCATGCTGCTGCGGCGCGATCTCGAATTCTACGCCTTCGGCGCCGTCAACCGTCCCGGGCTATTTCCTTACGAATCCGAAAGCCTCTCACTGGCCAAGGCACTGGCCACAATCGCCGGCCTGCAAGACAGCCTGGCAGCCCCGCGCGGTATCTTCATCTACCGCCGCACAACCGAAACCGGCAGCCCACAGACCATCTACCGCCTCGACCTCAGTCAGCCAGGCAGCTTCTTCATCGCCGATCTGTTCCTGCTCCGCCCGGACGACATCATCTATGTCAGCGACGCCCCGGTCGCCGATCTCACCAAGGTGCTGCAGACCATCGCCGGTGTCGGCAATGTCTCGGGGCTGCCGCGCGACTTCGGCGCGGGCTATTGATGGAACCCGGCTCGCCGCAAGCCGGGGATACCGGCACGGAAACACTACTCGAGGCAGTAACGCGCGACCGCCGCAACCTACCGGCGCTGCTCGCCCAGGCGGAAACATTATTCGCCGCCGGGCAACACGCCGCCGCCGTCACGCTACTGGAAACGGCCACTCATCTGGCACCCGATGAATTTCTGGCCTTCCGCATATTGAGCGGGTTTTTAGCCGTGCTCGGCCGGATCGAGGAGGCCGAGCACCTCGCCGCCCGCGCCGTGGAACTCGCCCCGGACGCACCCGAAGCCAGGCTGCATCTGGCCAGCCTGATGTTCACACGGGCGCGCTACCTGCCCGCCATCCCGCATCTGCTGTTCCATGTCGGCCACCCCCAGGCAACACCCACCGGCTGGTATCTGCTCAGCATCGCCATGTCCGCCATCGGCCAGCCGCAGCGGGCGCTGGAAACCATCCGCCGCGCCATCGAGCTGCAGGGCACCAGCACCGAGTACCGGCTGCACCTGGCCTCGCTGCTCACCGCCCGCGCGCATTATGGCGATGCGCTCACCGAGCTTGGCATCGCCGCCACCATCGCCCCGCACGACGCCCGTATCGCACGCTCCGCCAGCGGCAATCACGAGGCGCTGGGCGATCTCGCCGCCGCCTATCAAGAAGCCAACCGCGCCCACGACCTAGCACTAGACGATGCAGAGATTGCAGCACACCACCGCCAGCTGGCACGGGTAATGGGCTTTATCGGCCCCAGCGCTGATTTAGCCGCCAATACCGCCCTCACCGCCTCGCTCGCCGGCTGGGCCAATTCCCGCCAGCGCCGCAGTACGCCCCGCCCCCGCCCCGGCCTGTACCGGCGCCTGGCCGAGCGCGGCCGCATCATCCACGCCATCGTGCTGCGCGACATGCGCACGCGGCACAGCCAGTCGCAGCTCGGCTATCTCTGGGCGGTGTTCGAGCCGATCTCGCATTTACTCACCCTCGGCATCATGTTCGCCCTCATCAACCGCGCACCACCGCCGGTGGGCGACAGCCTGTTCGAATTCTACTGCAGCGGGCTACTGCCGTATCTGATGTTCTCGCATATCGCCTCGGATGTAATGGGCGCGCGTGCCGCCGGCAGCGCCTTGCTGCTGCTGCCAAAAATCCGCACCACGGATGTCATCTTCGCAAAAACCTTCCTCAACCTCGCCACCGAAATCCTGGTCGGCAGCATCGTCTTCACCGCCTTCGGTGCGGCCGGCTACCGCCTGGTGCCAGCGCATCCCTTTCCCTGCGCCGCCGCCGTATTGCTGCTGGCGCTGCTGGCCATGGGCATCGGCACCATCAACATGATCATCCAGAACTTCTTCCACGCCTGGGATAATTTTTTCGCCGCCATCATCCGGATGCTCTATTTCGCTTCGGGCATATATTACTCACCCATCGCCATGCCCGATGCAGTGCGCACAGTGCTGGAATGGAACCCGGTACTACAGGGCGTCGAATTATTCCGTGCCGGGTTTTTCCCAGAATATAACCCGGTCTGGCTCAACCTGCCCTATCTCTGCCTGTGGGCCGTGAGCAGCCTGGTTCTCGGCCTTGGCCTGGAGCAGGTGCTGCGGCGCCGCCTAAAACAGCAAACATGATCACTCTGAACAACGCGCGCAAAACCTATAAAACCGCCGGCCAGCGGCGCATCGTACTCGATAACGTCAGCCTCACTTTGCCGGCCGGGCGCAGCATCGGCATTTTCGGCGCCAACGGGGCGGGTAAATCCACATTGGTGCGGCTCATCGCGGGCGTCGAACCGCTGGATAGCGGCAGCATCCGGCGCGCGGGCAGCGTCAGTTTCCCGCTCGGCTTCAGCGGCACCTTCCATCCGCACTTAAGCGGGCGCGAGAACATCCGCTTCCTCGCCCGCGTATACGGCACGGATGAAGCCGCAGCACTCGATTACGTCGAATCCTTCGCCGAACTCGGTGATTATTTTCGCGAGCCCGTGTTCAGCTATTCATCCGGCATGGCGGCCCGGCTCGCCTTCGGCACCTGCCTCGCCATAGACTTCGACCTCTACCTTATCGACGAGGTCATCGCCGTGGGGGACGGTAGTTTCCGCCGCAAATGCCTGGAGGCGTTCGAAGCCCGCGCCGCGGAATCCGACGTGATCATCGTCTCGCACGACGAAGGCACGATCCGCGCCTGGTGCGACATGGGCGCAGTGCTCGACCATGGCCGGCTCGAACTCTTCGACGATCTCAACGAAGCCATCGAGCGCCACCGCCACCGCATGCTCGCCCCCTCTTCGGCCTCCGCTTAGCGGGCAGCAACTTCATCCTAACCAATGCGCCGTAAACTGTTCAATATTGCGCCGCCTCAAGGACCAAACCCCATGAAAACAGACATGAAAACAGACATGAAACGCGACCAGATTTCAGGCCTAACCACAGAGCCCGGCCCAACCAGGCAAGCACCAATCTTCCCGCGCCCGGCAATAACCGCACTCACCACCACACCCCAGCCTGCGCGCCGCCGCCGGCATCTGCGCCATCTCTCGTTCATGGCCTGCGTGCTGCTCCCCACCGCGGCCGCCGCAACCTACGAATACGCATTTGCCTCCAAACAATATGTCAGCGAATTCCGCTTCATCGTGCGCCAGCAGATGCCGGAAACCGCAGGCCCATCCTCAGCACTCGCAGGCCTTGCCGGCGGCAACCCGATGCTCGCCATGATCGAGAATTCCGAAGTCGTGACGCAATATATCGCCAGCCACCAAATCCTCAACGATCTGCACACCAGCATCGTGCCCGACCATTTGTTCGCAAGCCCGAAAATCGACTGGCTGAGCCGCCTGCACCCCAACCTTCCGCCGGAAAAACAACTGCCCTACTGGCGCAACATGGTGCAGGCCTCGTTCGACCTCAGCTCCGGCATCATCACCGTCAAAGCCCGCGCCTTTACGCCGCAGGATGCACAAACCCTCGCCAATGCCGTGCTTACGGGCTCGGAAGCGCTGGTCAACCAGATTTCCGACGAGGCCCGCCAGAACGCGCTGACCTACGCCAGCCAAACCGCAACCGCCGCGCAAGCAACCCTCGCCGCCGACGAAGGCGGACTCGCCTCCTACCGCAACCAATACAGCATTCTATTCCCCGAGCTGGACGCCGCCTCCACCACCTCCGTCGGCGAGGGCTTGCGCACCAAACTGGCGGAGGACGAGGCAACCCTCGCCTCGCTCACCAGCCTCGGCCAGACCAATGCCTCACCCCAGGTACAAACATTACGCGCACAGATCGCCGCCATGCAAAGCCAGATCAACCAGCTCAACGCCACGCTCGCCACCAGCGGCGGCAAAACGCAAACACTCGCCTCGGTGCTCAGCGGCTACGACTCACTCATGGAGGCGGAGAAACTCGACGAATCCCTCTACGACGCGGACCTCCTGGCACTGCAGAATGCCCGCAACGACGCCGCCGAAAAATCCGTTTATCTGGAAACCTTCGTGCAGCCGAACCTGCCGGAATCCTCGATCTACCCGATCCGCTGGCTAGTAACCGCCGAAACCGCACTGGCCGGCTTCATCGCCTGGGTGCTTCTCACGCTGGTGGCCAACATCGTGCGCGACCAGCTGGATTGAACCACCGGCCGGCGCGGGTCCACCCGTGCTACGAAATCCAGCATCGCCGCCACATGCTCAGCCCATAGCGGGCGTGCCCAATGCGCCAGCCGCGCCAGCTGGGCGGACCGCACCCCATCCTGGTCGGTGGTATAATCCAGAATTTTCTCCATCCAGCCGGTACCATCCAACGGGTCAAGAAATTCCGGCACGGATTTGCCGACTTCGCGATGCGCCTCGATATCGCTGCATAAAACCGGCACGCCCATCGCCAGCGCCTCGGCCACCGGCAGGCCGTAGCCCTCCGCGAAAGACGGCATCAGCAGCGCCCGCGCCCCCGCGATCATCCTGGCCAGCTCGCCATCGGCAACCACGCCGCATTCACGTACATGCCCTTTGATGCCGCTGCAACGCTCCAGAATATCCACGATCTGCTCATTCTCCCAACCCCGCCTGCCCACGATCATCAGGTCCGGCGCGTTATTGCCGAAAATTTTCACCATCCGGCGCCAGACATGCAGCAGCAGAAGATGATTTTTGCGCGGCTCGATCGTACCAACCATGATGAAATACGGCCGTGGATGCCTGAACGGTGCCGCCATTGGTGCCATCAACTCACCCACACCCAGTGGAATCGTCGCAATCGGCAGCTGCGGTATATGGTCGCGCAGCGCCGCCGTGGTGGCCATTGAGTTGGAAATAATCCCGTCCGCGTAGGCTGCAACCGTCTTTAACCGGGAGCGGTGCTGATCTCCCCAGTTGGGCGGCACGTATTCAGGATATGTCAGCGGAATGAGATCATGCACGAGGGGCATGAAAATAGCACCGGTACGTTGCACCATTTTGCCCACGTGGCCGACCAGATGCAACGGGTGCGAGGAGACATTGATATAACTCGCGCGCGGCCCGCCTTTATAACGCGGCACCACGGGGGCGGTGAAAATACTGCCCGCCAGCGCCTTGAACGAGCGGCGGCTGAGCTTACGCATCTCACCATCGCGCCAGGCCGGGGCGATATCGCGTATCAGTGCGCTGGTTTGCGGTTGCGGCAGAGACCGGAACGAGCCTCGCCAGTAATCATAGGCAACAAACCTTGTCTGCTCCGGCAAACTGCTCAACAATTGCTCGGCATAGGCGATTTCAACCCGGTCGATACCGGTGATCTTCGCCCTGAAAATCCGGTAGAGAAGTCTAGAGATATCGAGCCAGACTTCGCCTGCGGGGATCGACGGGTTACGCGCTTTTATTCCGATCACTGGCAATCTCTCTACTCTCAAAAGTCAATCAAAAGTCAATTTTTCGTCTACCCCCATTATCCTTCATCACTGGTTAACGCTTGCTGAAGTAAGAGCGAGACAGAAACCGATAGCAATTTATCATTTGTAACTCATAACGAAAATATCTCCTCCAACCAAGAGCCAATATGCCCCCCCTCTATTTCTACCATCTCAAAAAATGCGGTGGCTCCACGATGAACGCCTGGCTCGACAATTTGAGCAGCACTTCACGCATCTGGAACCCCGCCTGGAACAAGGACAACCGGGAAGACTGGTTTTTCCCCCGCCCGGGCATCGAACCCGCATATGACAACATCGCCGGCATCCGCTCGCTCTTCTATTGGAGCGATGTCGTGCATACCCACGCTTCCCTGCGCAATTTCGTTCTTCCCGGCACGTTCTGCTTCACCATGCTGCGCGACCCCGTGCGCCGCCTCGTCTCCCAATTCACCGATTGGCGGCGCATCTCTCCAGCCGATCTCGCCGCCAGAACCCCCTCCAGCCGCGACTGCATTCTCGACTGCCAGCAGCTCAGCCTGCACGATTATCTCGCCCGCCATGGTCACGGCACCGGCAAAATGCCGCTCAATAATTACCTCACCCGTGCCCTGGCCACCACGCGTCTCGGCCATGCCGTGGTGCATGCCTCGGATGCCGCGGCACTTCTGCCGGAGGCGCTGAGGTGCCTGCATGAAGATTATGATTTTATCGGCATCTCGGATGAATTCGACCTCAGCCACAACGCGCTGTGTGCCCTGGCCGGCCTGCCGCCCGCGGGCTTCACACCCTGGCTCAATAAATCGCTGCCCGAGGGCGCCCCGCCGGACCCAAGCCTTGCCCTCACCGCAGCCGATATCGAAGAGTTCACCGGCTGCGATGCAATCCTCTATGCCTCCGCCCGCCGGCTCTTCGACCAACGCTACCGTGCCCTTGGAGAAGCCTATACCAGCACGCATTTCGAGCAGAAACATGCCGCCACGCTGCTCGCGCAATTGCGCGGCGAACATGCCGGGGGTGCGACGCGCCATTCCATCAAATCACCCTTCTACGGCTCAGGTTTTCATGGCCGCGACGGTCCCGGCACCGATCAAACCGCCGTATGGACCGGCCCCGGGCGGCGCGCCACGCTGTATATTCCCGTTCCCGGTTTCATGAATATTTCGCTCCTGCTGTGGATTCGCGGTTATGCCGCCGCATCGCAGCGCGACAGCCTGCGCGTCAGCGTCAACGGCATTCCCATTTTGCATCATTTCGAACCCGCGGCAGGCTATGCCGACCTCCTCGTGGTGAATGCTCTATCCGAAACCAGCTTCGCCCGGTTGGACATCGACCTCGACGAAACCCGCACCACAGGCACCCCCGCCGATGCGATCCACGACATCCGCCAACGCGGCGTGTCATTCGACGCTTACGGCTGGCGGGAGGTGTAGAGGTGGCTGGCCAAATTCGAACACTGGGATAAGTGGAATTTTTGCCTGAACTCGGCGATTATGCCGCGGAACAGGAGAGATGATGACGAAGTAAACCCGCCGTAACCATGCGCCAGTCTTCAAGGCCAAAGTGGCGCTGGCAGCTCTGAAGGGCGAGAAGACGCCGGCCGAATTGGCGCAGCTTTACGATGTTCACCCGAATCAGATCACCGCCTGGAGGGCGCAACTGGCGGAAGGTGCTGCTGGGTTGTTCGGCGGCGCGTTAGCGGCCGGAGAACCTGCGCCGGTGGTGGATTTGAAATCCCTGCACGCGAAAATTGGCGAACTGACTCTTGAGAATGATTTTTTGTCTGGTGCGCTCAGCAAAGCCGGGCTCTCGAGCGCAAAGCGATGATCGACCGTGGGCATGAGGACGCGCTCGTCCGGTACGGAGGGCCGGAGATTTTCAACACCGATCAGGGCAGTCAATTTACCAGCGGCCCGTTCACCAGGCTGCTGCTGGAGAACAAGATCGCAATCAGCATGGATGGCAAAGCGGCCTGGCGTGATAACGTGTTCGTCGAGAGGCTCTGGCGCTCGGTGAAGTATGAGGAAGTGTATCTGCACGCCTATGTCAGCGTCGCCGAAGCCCGTGCCGGCCTTGGCCGGTACATGAACTTCTACAACGGTAGGCGCCCACATTCGAGCCTTGGCACCCGCACCCCGGACCAAACCTACTCTACCCAGGTCCCGCTGCTTGCGACCGCCTGAAAATTTCGCCGCCGGTGTCTCGACCTCTCGTCAGTCGGGCTACGCCCTCCTTGCAAGAGGCAGAGACACCGGCATATTACAAACCAACCCGGCAGAGCTGCCACTTATAGATAGCGAAACGGCGTTCAGACAAGCCCAGCCACCTCTGACAGCCCGAACGCCCGGCCATCGCCCAGTCGATCCGCCATGAAATCCATCGACCAGACAATGTTCGGCGCCTCGGGAACGGCCAAAGCGTAAGGCTCGCCGCAGCCGTTTGCGGAGCTTGATCCGCAGGTTGCCGCATCCTCAAACACCGCCAGATACGCCTCGACCGCACGGCTCGACTGATCAGGTAGCGAGCCGTCTTCCCCCGCATGGAAGCACTGCCGGCTGGCTTCCGCACGTCTACGGTAATGCCGTCGCCGCCGGCCATGCGCTCCGCGATGCAGCGCTTTACGGTCGTCTCGAATAGCTGGCGCAGCAGGTCGCTCTCACGAAAACGACCATGCTCCGTCTTCGAAAAGGTTGAATGGTCGGGCACGTCGCCATCCAGCCCCAGCCGGCAGAACCACCGATACGCTAAATTGAGATGAACCTCGTCGCATAGGCGGCACTCAGATCGAATGCCCACGCAGTAACCCATGATCAGCATGCGGATCATAAGCTCCGGATCGATGGCCGGCCCAGGTTACTGTAATAAGCCCGCAGGTGATCGCGAATGCCGGACAGATCCACAAACCGCATCAATGAACGCGCGCAAAGCCGGCGCCATTTGGCGTTGCCCGGGTAACACAAGAAATACCCTGGAAACGGCGCCGCCCATTCCTCAGCAACGGCACCAGTCTGCCTTCGGCAATTGCCGGTTCAGCCATTTTCCGCACCGTAAAGGCAATCCCCACCCCATCGATCGCCGCATGCAGTCCACATTCCTTCTCCGAGACGATCAGCGGCCCCTTCACCGCGACCGCGAACCATTTACCGTCCTCGAAAAATTCCCAGTCATATCCTGCGCCATGCTTATGCTAGCCGCTTGGTGATGGCCGGCGTACCCTTAGGCGCGGTGGCTGCTCAGATCGGCGGCAGAGAGGTGACGTGCGCCAAACATTATGCGCATCACAGCCCGAAGTCAGTGGCCGACGCGGCGCGCCTCGCCACAACAAATTTGGGCATTGTGGCCGAAAGCAATGTGGTGTCGCCGGGCTCGTGAAGACCCTACCAAGAGTGGATCAAACATTCCCAAATCTGGAACGGACTATATACCCTCATGCAGATCATCGCCAAACGGACGCTGCGGCTGTTTTGGCACAAGCACCCACGGGCCGAAGCTCCGTTGCGCACATGGTTTGCGAGCGTGAGCGCTGCCCAGTGGAAGGGGCCCGCCGGTATCCGTGCCCAGTTCGGCGCCGCTGACTTCGTGGCCGACAACCTGGTGATTTTCGATATCTCCGGTAACCATTTTCGCCTGGTGGCCCACGTTTCTTATATCTACGGCCGCGTCCTGATTAAGTTCGTCCGGACGCACAAAGAATATGACGAGATCGATCCGAGGACCGTATGATGGACATTCGCAGCATTAAAACCGAAGCCGATTATGATTGGGGTCTTGCGGAGATTGAGCAGTATTTCGAGCATGAGCCAGCGCCAGGCACTCCGGCGGCTGAGCGATTCGATGTTCTGACCACGCTCATTGAGGCGTACGAGGCCAAGCACTGGCATATCGAGGCACCCTACCCGGTGGCCGCCATCCTGGAAGCCATGGACCGCCTCGACCTGAAGCAGGCAGACTTTGGGCGCCTCATAGGCTCACGCTCCCGGGCATCGGAGATCCTGGCCCGCAAGCGGCTCCTAACCATGAAGCAGGCTTGGACGCTGCACGAGCAGTGGCGTATCCCAGCCGAGGTGCTGCTGCGACCGACTGTGGAGGGGTGATGTGGCTCATCTTGGCCGTGGCGAACAATCCAAACGCGGATTGTAGTGGGTAGACGGTTCAAAGCATGACCGATGAACTGCCTGACCTCGGGGCGTGCATTCCCGCCGCGCGTCATCGGCCCGTGCGCTTTCCATGGCCACAAGCGCCGCTTCGAGCTCAACAGCAGCCATTCCCGGCTCCAGGTCGCCACGCGGCTCGAAGAATTTGCCAGCTTCGTCTTCGGCAACACGCGCTTGGATCCCGTCGTCATGGATAAAAAAACACCCACGAGCTGGCATTCCATTTGGGCAGTGCCAAATGGGCCGAGGACGTGACGATGGAGCGCATCTCAGACGCAATGCGAGATCTCGAGTTTAGGCGTCCAAGCCTAGCTGCACCAGCCCCTAGGGCTCGTTCAAGTTGCCGCCACTAGTTTGCGCAGCTCGGCGGCGCCAAGCTCCTGCCGCTCGATCAGCCTGGCCACCACGCGCTCCAGCGCCGCGCGGTTGGTCTCCAGTCGTGTCAACGTCTCCTTGTACAATCTCTCCGCGGTGGCACGGGCCTCGCGCAGAATATCGTCGCCCATGGGTTGGTTGCGGATAGCATCCCAGTCCATCCACAGTAGGCCGCCGGCTTTGGAATAACCGAATTCGGTAAGCAGCCGCAGTATGGCCTGCGTCGCCTGCGCAAGGTCGGATACCGCACTGCCGCCGGCTCCGCCGCTGATATTTTCCAGCCCGAACACAAGCTCCTCGGCGGCACGTCCGCCCAGCATCACGCGTATGCTTTCTTCCATCTCCGCGCGGGTCAGGCTGTCCTGCTCCGAGGGGCGGCGGGCGACGAAACCAAGGTCACCGTCGGCGCGCGGGATGATGGTGACCATCGGTACGCCACGCTCGCGCTCCATCCCGGTGAGTGTCACCACGGCGTGTCCGGCCTCATGCACCGCCATCCGCTTCATCGTGGCGCTGGTGAGGCTGTGTTGGAAACCATCGGGCGCGGATGCGGTTTCGTCCTCTTCCTCATTACCGCTGTCCGTGGCGCAGGAAGTTTCCTCGTAGATCGTGTCATTCAGCATAGGTGCGGTGTCGGCGGCATCCGGCGCGGGATGCTCCGCGGCGGTGGTGCCGTGCAGCGCGGCGAAGGGCAGGAAGGGCGGCGGTGCGGCAAGCTGGGGTGAGGCCAGCAGCAGTTCCGCACCGTTCAGCTGCAGCAGCCCGTCCGGCCACAAAGTGTAACGGTGGCGGTGTAGATGCCCTCGTATTTGCAGAATGGCGGAAACGGCGACGCGGCCGTTCTTATCCGGTGCTGCAATCTGCAGTGGGGTGATGCGCGGCACTTCGGCTGCCGGGCTGCCGTTCCAGAAAATTTCGTCCTCCCGCTCCACCAGCGCACCGTCCTGGTTATGCGCCAGCAGCAGCCCAAGGCGGATACATTCCTCCGCCGCATCCGGCAGGTTCGGCGTGGTCTCGGCGTTGATGGCGTTCATATCGGTACCATCGCCGGTGGTGTGGTGCACGAACCCGGTGCCGACAAAGACGTAATAGGCGTCAAAGTGCGAGCCGGGATTCTGCGGCACCAGGCGGATGAGCGCCATATCCTCGTAACAGGCCAGTCGCATCCGGGAGGCGACGAACTGCTCCTCCCGCACCGGGTTCAGCGCCGCCGGATAGGCTGAAAAAATCGTGCCCATGACCACGGCAAAGGCTTGCGTGTTGGGCGGCAGAAAATCGAATTTCATGCGGGATGCAGGGGGCATTTGGGGTCCGATGGTTGGGGCCGGGGTGTGGAGAAACTGTATGGGGGATTCTCACGCCCCGGAAGGGCGTAGCCGCGTGCGCGGGACCAAGGCGGCACCGGTGGAGGGTGAGCACCGGCTCTATGGGCTCCTGACTACCGAGGCCAACGGCGTGGTGGGGCAATCCATCCCAACGCCATGCCGGTGATCCTGCGCACAGGGGAGGAACTCGATGTCTGGCTGCGCGCGCCATGGGCCGAGGCCTCGGCTCTGCAGCGGCGGGCGTCAGAAGACGCGTTATGATCGAAGCGAGAGGCGAGAGGGCTAACGGGGACGCGGCGTAGGAGTGAAAATCCCACTCTTTCAGCCCCTCAACGCCAGCTTCGTTGTAGCGATGAACCCAATCGCGCAGCGACTGCCGATCCATGCCATTCTGCGCCGCAGCCTCGGTTCGAGGCCGGCCTTCCAGAACCAGTGCCAAAGCCAAAAGCCGGC
>JAMFRU010000025.1 GCA_026224875.1 Acidocella sp. | reverse complement strand
GATCAGCGACATCATCAAAGCAAGACCCAAACCAACCCATTCAGCCTCTCCAAATTGAGAAGCCAAATCAGAATCAATGTGAAGCCGTGCCGCAAGAGCCAGGAAAAATCCTAATGCGATTCCCCTGATATGGCCGTGCTCATTTGAAAATCTGACGCACGCCGTTTATGGCCAGAGACTCCTTGCGGATATACGGTTTCCAGGGTCTTGGGGTCATTCGAATGCTTTTGATTGTTGGTACAGTGAGGCTGCCTGCCGCGAAACTCGCCGTGGCCCGGCCATTTATGGCATCCATGATTGAGGCCAGCCGGGCAGAGGCTGGCTGCCTGGAATACGTATATGCCGAGGATGTGGTTGAACCTGGCCTTATCCATGTGAAAGAACGTTGGACGGATCAGGCAGCGCTCGACCGGCATTTCCAAACCGCCCATATTGCCGCTTGGCGTTCAAGCTGGCCCTCGCTCGGGATTGGGGAACGGGCACTCCAATTGTACGAAGTTGATGTAGCTAAACCTATATAGCGCACACCAACACATTGCCTGGACCATGCAATACAGGGAGCAAATGGAGATATCTATTCGCCCTTACCCGGACCAGGATATTGCGGCGGTCACCTCGATTTGGCTGCGAAGCTGGCAATCGGCGGGAATCGCAGCCCCCGTCACGCTGGATGAGTTGCGGGAGCGGTGACCGCGCGAGCTCGCCCATGGATGGGCCGTGCATGTGGCATGCACCGGGGCGGAGGTTGCCGGCTTCATGGCATTGCATCTGAACATGGTGGAACAATTATTCATCGAGCCGGCCCAGCAATGCCGCGGCATCGGCAAGCAGTTGCCCGATGTTGCAAAAGCCGAACTGCCTGCCGGTTTTTATTTAACGACGGTGCAGCAAAGCCGGGCGGGCCGGTTTTACGAACGTGAGAGCTTGCAGCCGGGCGAAATTTCCATCCATCCCCGGCTTGGTCACCAGATTATTCGATACGACTGGCATCTCTAATGCACGGCGCTGGCTTTTTCCTCGGGTGTCATCTCCACGATATTCTTGCCCGGGCGCAGGAGTAGTACCATCGGCATGATCAGAAATGTCGTGAGCAGCATCAGTTTGAAATCGTCCGAATAGGCGATGATCGTCGCCTGCCTGGTGATCATCCCGTCCAGCGCCGCCGCCCCTGCCCTGGTCGCCGGGTTCCAGTACTGCCCCATCGCCCCATTCTGCAGCGCGTGGTTAAAGGGGGTAACCGAGGCGCCGATGATCTCGTGGTTGATCTGTGTATTGGACTGCAGCAGCGCGCTGGTCACGGCTATACCCAAGGCACTGCCGAGATTACGCACCAGGTTGAACACACCGGCCGCCTCCACCCGCAACGCTGGCGCCAGCGTGGTATAGATGATCGCGCTGAGCGGCATGACGATGAAGCCGACCCCGATCCCCTGGATGATACCGTTCACGATGATGTCGTGCTGCGAGACATCGGGCGTCCAATGGGTGAAACTCGTCATCGCGATGAGCGAGATGGCCAGGCCGGTGCCGATGATCATTCGCACATCCACCTTGCCCAGGATCTGACCCGAGATCAGCATCGCCACCATCATGCCGAAACCGCGCGGACCGAGCAGGAAACCGGTGAGCATCACCGGGTCGCCGGCAAGGTTCTGTAAATACGGCGAGAGCAGCGCCAGAGTGGCGTAGGAATTCGTGCCGACGAGAAATACCATGGCTGTGCCAAGGACAAAATTAACGTCCTTGAACAAGGCCAGCGACAGGAACGGTTTTTGCGCCAGCAGCATCTGCACGATGAAAATGTAAAACCCGACGCCGGCGACAACGGCCTCGACGATGATCTCGGTGGAATTGAACCAATCCACCTCCTCGCCACGGTCTATTAATAACTGGATCGCGCCGATGCCCAGGCTGAGGGCGGCAAACCCGAGCCAGTCCATGCTCATCACGCGGTTGCGCGTGGTTTCCTTGAGGAAGAACAACAGCCCCAAAGTGGCGATGATGCCGAACGGCACGTTGACGTAGAACACCCAGCGCCAGGAAAAATTCTCGGTGAGGAAGCCGCCGACAAACGGGCCCGCAATGGGCCCGACCTGCACGCCGATGCCCCAGAGCGACATCGCCATGCCGCGTTTCTCGCGCGGGAAAAGTTCCAGCAACACGGTCTGGCTGAGCGGAATGAGGGCCGCGCCAAACGCGCCCTGCAGTAGCCGGAACAGCACGATCTGCCCGACCGATTGCGCCGCCCCACAGAGGATGGAGGCGATTGTGAAGCCGACGATAGAGACGACATAGACCCGGGTGCGGCCGAAATGCGCGACCAGCACGCCGGTCGGTGCCGTCATGATGGCAGCAGCGATGATATAGCTGGTAAGCACCCAGTTGATCTGCGTCTGGCTCGCCGACATCGAGCCCTGCATATAGGGCAAAGCCACATTGGCGATGGTGGAATCCAGCGCCTGCATAAGCGTGGCCAGCATGGTGCAGACGGCAATGACGATGAGCCCCGTGCGGCTGTAAACCGGCAGGTCTTCGTCTTCGGTCTCGCTCATGCGAGGGATCGCGTTTTTACATTATTGGTGATCTTGGTCGTCCCGGTGATGATTCTTCGTGCCATTGTGACAGAAGCAAGCGCTTGGGTGAAGCCCCTTCCGCCGAAATAGGGCTTCGGCGGCGGGACTGGCTGCTAATGCATGGCATCCGCTTGCGCGGCGGCGGGAACTGAAACGACATTCCGCGCCGGGCGCTGCCAGAATACCAGCGGCATGATCACCAGCGTGAGCACCAGCATCAGTTTGAAATCATTGCCGTAGGAAATAATTTGCGCTTGCCTTGTGATTTCATGGTCCAGCGCCGCCGCCCCGCTGGCACTCATCGGATTCCAGAACCTCCCCACCCCGCCCGCCTGCAGCGCATGGTTGAAGGGCGTGATGACGGCGCCGATGATCTCATGGTTGATCTGCGTATTGGAGGTGAGCAGCGCGCCGGTGACGGAGATGCCGATGGCACTGCCGAGATTGCGGATCAGGCTGAACACCCCCGCCGCCTCGACGCGCAATTCCAGAGGCAAAGTGGCATAGATGACCGTGCTCAGCGGCATGAAGATGAAGCCGACGCTGAACCCCTGGATGATGCCAAGCACCACCACCTCGGTGCCGGACACGTCCGGCGTCCAATGGATGAAGCGGTACAGAGTATAGGCACCGATGACGAAGCCGCTACCGATGAAATAGCGCACATCCACCCGGTTGATCAGCCGCCCCGCGGTGATCATGGCGAGCATCGTGCCCAGACCGCGCGGGCCGAGCAGCAGGCCGGTGGTGATGACCGGGTCGCCCGCAAGATTCTGTAAATACGGGGAGAGCAAGGCCAGAGTGGCGTATTGCACCAGCCCCACCAGGAAGACCATCACCGTACCAATGGCGAAATTCACATCGGCGAAGAGGCGCGGCGAGAGAAAGGGTTTGGGGGCAAATGCCGTCTGCACCGCGAACAAATACCAGCCGATGCCGGCCAGACAGGCCTCTGTAACGATCTCGGTCGAGTTGAACCAATCCACGATCTCGCCGCGGTCGAGCAACAGCTGCAACGCGCCGACGCCCAAGCTGAGCGCGCCAAACCCCAGCCAATCCATGCGAATGACACGGTTGAGCTTGGTTTCCTTCAGGAAGATCAGCAGCCCGGCGGTGGCGAAAATGCCGAGCGGCACGTTGACGTAGAACACCCAGCGCCAGGATAATTCCTGCGTCAGCCAGCCGCCGATGATCGGCCCGGCAACCGGACCAACCTGCACGCCGATGCCCCACATGGCCAGCGCCATGCCGCGCTTAGCACCCGGGTAGAGCTCCAGCAGCACGGTCTGGCTGAGCGGTACCAGCGCGCCGCCGCACGCCCCCTGGATCAGCCGGAACAGCACGATCTGCGCGACCGATTGCGCCATGCCGCACAGTACCGAAGCCACGGTGAAACCGGCGATGGAGAGCACGAATACACGGGTGCGGCCAAAGCGCGAGACGAAAAAACTGGTCGGCGCGGTCATGATGGCGCAGGAGATGATGTAGCTGGTGAGGACCCAGTTGATCTCATCCTGGCTCGCCGACATCGAGCCCTGCATATAGGGCAAAGCCACATTGGCGATGGTGGAATCCAGCGCCTGGATGAGCGTTGCCAGCATGGTGCAGATGGTGAGGATGATGAGCGCCAGACGGCTGTAGCCCGGCGCGGCTTCAGCCTGGCTCATTCAGGCCGCCAGGGCAGCGCGGCTGTAATTTTCATAACGATCGGCTTAATCCAGACAGCAGGTCTTACCTATTCTGCCAGATTTTTCCGCGCCGGTGAAGGCTTGCTGGCAAGCGGAGCCGTTCAGGCAACCATGCGCAAACGCGCTGGGGGCAGCTTGATGGCGGAGACCAGGCCACGCACCTCGTTGCGCGCGGCCACATGGCTGAGGCCCATGGCGATGCCGATATTCGCCTCTTTCACATCCATCAACGTGAGGCCCTGCAGGTAAAGCTCGCGGAAAATCACGCGCTCGCCGAAGCCTTTTACCGTGCGGAAGCCGATGCGCTTGGCCAGCAGCTCCAGCGTCTCCCCCACATCACGCTTGTTGCGCGCCTCGGACGCCGCCAGCCGGTTGCGCATCACAATCCAGTCGAATTTGCCGCGATCGCGCGTAAAACGGTTTTTGCGGGCTTCCCACACCATCTCGGAATAGATGCTGGGGTTGATGATGTCGTGGTTGTCCGGTTCGACCTTCGCCAGCATCGAGAAATCGACGAAACTATCGTTGATCGGGGTGATCAGCGTGTCGGCATGGGAGTGGCCATAGCGGGAGAGATGGGTGTCGGCGCCGGGGCAGTCGATGACGATGATTTCCGCGTCGTCGTTCTGCAATTGCGCCACGGCGGCATCGAAGTTTTCGCGTTCTTCGGCTTCGGCTTCCAACCGGTTGTCGAGTGCCGAGCGGAATACGGAGCGGAATTCGGGCAGAGGCAGGTCGATGCTCTTGCTCTGCACAAAATGTTTGCGCGCCGCCAGCGTACCGGCGAGCGTGCCCTGGCGCGCATCGAGGTCTATGGCGCCGACAGTGTAACCTTCGCGCAGCAGCGAGACGATGATGTGGATGGCGCTGGTGGATTTGCCGGAACCGCCCTTTTCATTGCCCAACACAATGAAATAGGGGCGATTCGCCGCGTAGATATTCGCCATGCCTGCTCCTGCCGAATGATGGACCGACTCGGAGTTTAGCCGAATCTCTCGATTCGGCAGGCATGGATTCTGCGCCGGTTAGCCTGGCTTGGTCGCTGTGAGGATAACCGCTTGATACGCCAAGAGAACCGTATCGCCGTGGCGCCTGGCGTTCATCGCCATGCGGTCGCCCTCGGCCGAGTCGTCGATCATTTTGCGTAGGCCCTCGAAGTCATTGTTTGCGGGGAAGGCGCGGGTGACCATTTCCTCGCGCTCGGTCGGCACCTGGAAGAACACTTGCCGGGGCTCCGGCAGGCCGGCGGCGGCGAACAGGCCGCGCAATATGTCCAGGCGCAAAAACGCCACGGTTGAAGGATCGCGCAGCTGCTCCATTTCGTTGAACGCGTTGGCTTTTTCCGGCTCGTCCGAGGCCGTGGCATCGCAGACCAGCACCGTGCCGCCGGGGCGGCAGACGCGCAGCATCTCATCCAGCGCCGCTTGTGGCTGGGTAAAATGATGGACGGCGAAGCGGCAGGTGACGATATCAAAACTGCCATCCTCGAAGGGCAGCGCGTACACGTCGCCTTTTTGCCAGGCGATGTTGGTGATGCTCTGGGCCTGGGCCAACGCGCGGGCCTGGTCCAGCATGGCATCCGTGGCATCCAGCCCGGTGGCATGGCGCGCGCGTTTGGCCATGGCAACGGCAATGCTGCCAGGGCCGCAGGCAACATCCAAAGTGGTATGCGCCGTGCCGGGCGCTGCCGCCTCGACGAGCAAAGCCAGCACCTCGCCATTATGCAGCTCGGGGGCTACGGCAAACTCCGCCGCCTGGCGGGTAAATTGGTCGCGTATATGCGCCTCATGCGAGGCCGCATTTTGGGTGGTATTCATGGGAAAACTCCAGCAGGGTAAAAATTAAGGACGCGCGTAAGCCGGCCCTGAAATGGACCGGCTAGCTAAGTCGCCGGGTGTGAACCTGCTGGATCATGGGCGGGACGCTATCCGGGCGGCCGGGGTGGTGTCAACGCGGCGAAACCCGATAGACTCGTTGCATGAACATCGCCTCTTCCGACATCCCGCCATTTTTTCGTAAAGTGGAAGGCATTTTCTACCGCGCAATTCTCGCCGGCCGGGCCGCCAACGTGCTGGACCCGCCTGGCCCGCAAAGTGCCGGCCGCTACCACCGCCTGGGGCAAGCCGCCCTTTATATGAGCCCCAGACTCGAATGGGCGATGATCGCCGTTTCGGGTTATATCCGCGAGGATGGACGGCCGCGCGTGGTGGTACCTCTGCTGGTCAGCCCAGCCTTTGTGCTCGACCAGCATGACGAAGCCGCCTGCCGGCAGTTCGCTATCGCGCGGGATTTGTCGAACGCCCCTTGGCGGGCGGCATTGGCGGAAGGCCGGGAGCCACCCTCATGGCGCAACGCCGATGCCACCCGCGCCGCCGGGGCGGACGGCATTATCGACCGTTCCCGCATGATTCCAGGAGGGTGGCACGTCAATTTATTCCGCTGGAATGCGCTGGGCGGCCCCGTTGTTTCCGTTTGTGGCGAGCCAGTCGCGATAGAGCTTTCGGTCGATGGCTCTAAATGGGGGTTATGACGCTTTGCCTCGACCTACTGCCAGCATGAAGGTCGGGACGAGGGACGCTCGCGATGACGGCACAACCAAGCGGCTGTGTTTCGCGCAGCGCTCAGCCGACGAGTTTTACGCGCTCGACAAAAAACTCGAACGCAGCCAAAATCTGGCCCCGAAACCGCTCGACCGGTGTTGGGAATTTGCTGTCCTGCTCCAGAGCCTGGTTGATGAGCGGCAGATCGCCGATTTCGGCAATCTCCAACTCATGCGCCGGCAGCAGGGAGACCGCGGCATGAAGCAGGGCGGTATTCCAGGAGGCCTTACGCAAACTGCCTGAAATACCGAGAATCTTCATGCCAAACCCATGTTATTTGCCGGTCAAAATCCTGTCTACCAGCTCTTTGACCGTCGGGATAAAACCGTTTGAATAAAACGGGTCCGTGGCAAAACGATGCGCATTATGCCCGGCGAACATCAAATTATTGTCCAGTGCCGCCTCATCCTTCGGGTCGGCATGGGCCACGGCCTGGAGCGATTTCTGGATGCAGAAACTGCGCGGGTCGGCCTTTTTGCCGTTGTCGTAATCGGGGCCTTCCTGGCTCCAGTTGGAGAAGCGGCATTGGCTGAGGCAGCCCATGCAGTCCACCTGATCCTGATGAATATGCTCGGCATCTTCCGGGGTGACGAAAATCAGCGTCGAATCCGGGGTGCGCAAAGCATCGATAAACCCGGCATCTTCCCAGTCTTTTACCCGCGCATAGTCGGGTGCGGTGAGGAAAACGGAGCGTTTGCGCGCGCCCACCCCATATTCCACCACATGCTCGCCCACGGCCTCCGGCGAATACGCCACCTGGCGCTCGGTGCGGCCGCGCAGCTCGCGCATAAAGTCGTTATTCACCGCCGAGGAGTAAAACCCGGTTGGCGAAAAACGGTTGAGGAACACATCGCCCGGCTTGAGCTTCATCAGCCGGTCTTTCCAGCTCTGCGGGATCGGGCTTTCCTTGGTCAGCAACGGGCGGGTGCCGAACTGGAAGGCGATCGGCCCGATTTCCGGGTTGCCGATGTAGTCTTTCCATTCGTCCAGCGCCCAGACGCCGCCGGCCATGATGATCGGGGTTTCGCCCAGGCCGAACTCGCGCATCGCCTTGCGCAGGGCCACGAGCCGGGGGAACGGCGATTCCGGCTTGTTTGGGTCTTCGGAATTGGACAGTCCGTTATGCCCGCCGGCCAGCCAGGGGTCCTCATACACCACGCCGCCGAGCAGGTCTGACACTTTGGAGTAGGCGCGTTTCCACAAAGCCGAGAAGGCGCGGCTGGAGGAGACGATAGGGTAGTAATGCACGTTGAATTTGGCCGCGATTTCCGCCAGCCGGTAAGGCATGCCGGCGCCGCAGGTAATGCCGTTCACAATACCCTTGGTGCGTTCCAGAATCCCGGTGATGACGCGCTCGGCCCCACCCATCTCCCAGAGAATATTGGTGTGGATCCGGCCTTTGCCGCCCGAGATGTCCCAGGCGCGCTCGGCCTGGGCGATGCCGCCCTCGATGCCATAGGCGACCAGCTCTTCATGCCGGTCTCGCCGTGTGCGGCCGTGGTACAATTGCGGGATGATGCCGCCGTCCTTGTCATAGGAATCGGCGTTGACGGCGGAAAACGTGCCCGCCCCGCCCGAGGCAGCCCAATGGCCGGCGGTGACACCGTTGGAGATGGCAACGCCCTTGCCACCTTCGACCAGGGGGAGAACATCGGCGCCACCCATACGGATGGCATTGATCTGCTGCATACCAAAAACCTTAAACGGCCGGCGAAGGTGCCGGCACATGATGGGACTGTATTACAGATTGACATATGCCGTGAAGTGCCAAGTGCGGGGGGATGTGGGTTTGGCCCTGCGCCGGACGCATATTATAGATGGGATAATGGAGTTAAATTTATCTGAAGACGAGATCCAGCGCTACGCCCGGCATATTCTGCTGCGCGAGCTGGGCGGCACCGGCCAGGTGAGGCTTAAGGCCGCCCGCGTGCTGGTGGTGGGTGCCGGCGGGCTGGGCTCGCCTTTGGCGCTTTATCTGGCCGCGGCCGGCATCGGCACCATCGGGCTGGTGGATGCGGATGTGGTCGAGCTTTCCAATTTGCAGCGGCAGATCGCGCATGGCACCGCCGATATCGGCCGGTCGAAGGTGGATTCCGCCGCCGAGTCGCTGCGCCGGATCAACCCGCTGGTACAGGTAATCACGCATAATGAACGCCTGGATGCGGCAAACATGGCCGGGCTGCTGGCGGGCTACGATATTATCTGCGACGGCACCGATAATTTCGAAACACGGTTTTTGCTGGCCGATGCTTGCGTGGCCGCGCGCAAAACCTTGATAACGGCCGCGGTTCTGCGTTTTGAGGGCCAATTATCCACCTTCAAACCGCATGAGGGCGGGCCGTGCTACCGCTGCCTGTACCCCGAACCGCCGCCGGAAGGGCTGGTGCCCAGCTGCTCCGAGGCGGGGGTATTGGGTTCCGTAACCGGAGTTATGGGCACGCTGCAGGCCACCGAGGTGGTGAAAGAGATAACCGGCATCGGCAAATCCCTTGCCGGTTATCTGCTGGTATGGAATGCGCTGGACGCGGAGTTCCGCAAGATCAGGCTGAAAAAGGACCCCGCATGCCCCGTCTGTGGCTGATTTTGCCGATGTTGCTGCTGTGCGCAGCCGCTCCTGCGCCGGGTGTTGGCCCAGGCCCTGGCGTAGGGGCTGTGACCAAACTGCCGGTGCCGCGCTTTGTTTCGCTGCGCTCCGACCAGATTAATTTTCGCGCCGGGCCGGGGTTTCAATACCCGGTCACCTGGGTTTACCAGCGTGCCGGCCTGCCGGTGGAAATCATCGGCGAGTTCGATGTATGGCGGCAACTGCTGGCCCCCGATGGCGGCACCGGCTGGGTGCATGAGGCCACATTGCGCGCCAGGCGGAGTTTTTACATCACCGCACCCCAGGCGGTAATGCGCAGCGGCCCCTCGGATAGCGCCAGCGTGGCGGCGTATCTGAACCAGGGGGTGAGCGGCGAGCTGCTGCGCTGCGATGCCGGCGCCAATTATTGCAAGGTCAGCGCCGATAAACGCACTGGCTACCTCGCCCGTTCCGATTTCTGGGGTGCGTTCACCGGCGAGACCGTTCTTCCTTAAAAAAATCGGAAATCAGGGTTGTCCACAGAAAAGGACTCGGGAGCGGCCTGCTAGGTGTTGCTGCATTGGCCGTGTTTGCCTACTGTATATAGTAGATTGCATGAGGGGGGCCACAATATGGAGTGGAATGACGACACGATCGCCAAGCTTCGTACGCTCTGGGCCGAGGGGCTGTCCACAGCCGAAATCGGGCGCCGGCTGAACATTTCCAAAAATGCCGTGGTCGGCAAGGCGCATCGGCTGAACCTGCCGTCGCGCCCCTCGCCCATCCGCCGCACCGAAGGCGATGCCACCCCACGCCAGGCCGCACCCAAGCGCGCCCAGGGTCCCACTTTGCCGCCTTTGGCTGCCTCGATGGGCGCGCCGGTGCCAACCTTGCGCGCCATCATGCCCTCGCCGAAATTCGCAACGCGCGCCACGCCCTGCTGCTGGCCGATCGGCGAGCCCGGCAAGCCGAGCTTCCACTTCTGCAACGCTTCGGCCGCGGCGAATAAGCCGTATTGCGAAGACCATGCCGCAATAGCTTATGTACGCGTCCGCGACCGCCGCGAGGACGTCGCTTGAGAGCCGTTCTGGCGGCCGTCTAGCGGCGATTTCCTGCGCTCCCCCCGCTTTCGCGAGGGCAGGCTTTGCTCGCGTACAAGTGTACGCTCCGCTCCTGTGCTCGGAAATCACCACTATACGACTCACCATAACGACTTCTGCTCCAAGCCTATTTTCGACCATTCCAGCTAACCTTACAGGCTCGTAACCCCGTGGAAAAACTGACTTTTTGTTGGTTTCGCTGCGGGATCGTAGCGTTGCGGTGCAGCACATAATTTCCATTGATCCCGGCTTCGCATTGAGCCTAGACTTGGGTGCCCGGAGGAAAACCTCCGCGCTATAAAAAGACCCTGTGCCTGGTAACACCAGGTCAAGAATAAGGTGCGAAGATGGAAACGATGCAGGAAAATAATCTGCGGCCCGATGCAGCCGTACAGACCGGTGTTGTAAAATGGTTCAATCCCGGAAAAGGCTACGGCTTCATAGCGCCCGATGAAGGTGGGAATGATATCTTTGTCCATATCAGCGCGGTGCAGCACGCCGGGCTGCGCAAGCTGAACGAGGGCGAGCGTGTGCGCTTTGCTTTGCAGCAGCGCGAGGGCCGCGTCGCGGCCATCGGGATAGAACGGCTGCATTAATACTACCGGTTAGGTTTATCCGGGTTATCAGCACCGGATAAATGCTCGCCTACGATAAATAGTTGCGTACGGCTCCGTGCCGGAACGCTTTATTGGGCCGGGTTGTGTAAACCGCCGGTTTCCCTCCATCGCGCCAGCGGTTTAAGCCGCCGGCGCGATGGATTTTGGTCAGTACTCCTAACATTTTTTGTTGTGCTCCGCAGTCATGCCATATACCCACGAACAGGATAGGTTCGCGTTTGGTATTAAGCGGGGTAGGGCATGGTTGAGCATTTGGCGGGTCTGGCGGCAGCGGGTGAGACCGGCCTGCCGCTTTATGGGGTGCGCCCCGAAGGGCTGGACGCGCTGCTCAGCGCCATGCCCGCTGCTACCGCCCAGGCCGCCGCCACGCAATGCCAGCTCACCGGCTTTACCGCTGAATCCGGGCAAATCATGCGCCTGGCCGATGCCGCCTGGCTGGGGCTGGGCCACGCCCCTACCCTGCACGGATTTGGCGCCGCCGCCGCCGCATTGCCCGCGGAGAGCGTGTGGCATCTGGCCGGTGAGGACTACAACCGCGACGAAGCCGCACTCGGGTTTTTGCTCGGCGCCTATCGCTACGATCGTTTCAAAACAAAAACACGCAAACTGGCATCATTAGCTCACAAGAACGTGAACGCGCGCAATCGCGCCATCGCCGTTGGTATCAGTCTGGCGCGCGATCTTATTAATACGCCGGCTAATCATCTCGGCCCCGCAGCGTTAGCTGATGCGGCGATGGATTTGGCGGCGCGCCAAGGTGCTAACGCCGAGCGTGTTAGTGGAACTGCACTTCAGGCGCGCTACCCGGCACTCGCCGCGGTGGGCGCGGGCTCGGACCGCGCACCAGAAGTTGTACTGCTGAACTGGCAAGGATCCGCTTGCGGAATTGACGCGCCGTTAATATCACTGTGTGGTAAAGGTGTTTGTTTCGATACAGGCGGTTACGATTTGAAACCAAGCTCGGCGATGTTGCGCATGAAAAAGGACATGGGTGGTGCCGCTATTCTACTTGGCCTTGCGTCGGCCATTATATCTCTAAACCTACCGATAAAGTTGCAATTACGCATCGGCTGTGTCGAAAACTCCGTATCCGGCCATGCCATGCGCCCGTCCGATATACTGCAAACCCGGTCCGGTCTGACCGTAGAGGTTGGAAATACCGATGCGGAAGGACGGCTCGTTTTATGCGATCTTCTTGCCGAGGCCTGCGAAGAATCACCAAATTGGCTGATAGATGCTGCAACGTTGACGGGTGCCGCGCGCGCCGCCCTGGGCCCGGATTTGCCGGCGCTATTTTGCACGGATGAAGCAATGGCCCGCGCTATTCTGCAGGCGGGCGATGCCGCGTATGATCCACTCTGGCGCTTACCGCTGCACGAGGGCTATGCCGGCTGGCTGGACAGCAATGTTGCGGACATGAACAATGTGTCTTCAAAACCTTTCGCCGGCGCTATAATTGCCGCACTATTCCTGAAACGTTTTGTTTCAAAACAAACACGCTGGGCGCATATTGATACTTATGCATGGAACGATAGCGCGCGCGCCGGCCGGCCGGAAGGCGGAGAAGCGCAGACATTGCGCGCTTTGCTCGGCGCCATGGAAGGATTCGCGGCACAAACGCCCGCGTAATGCTCCGCACTAACCGCAATGCTGGCAGAACAATATCGCATTGCAGCGAAAATGCAGCGGCGCAGCCCGGAGATATTGAAATATTGTGCCGGGCTCTGAAAAATATGCTTTTTTCTGTGGCTAAATGAAATTTTAGGTTTCAAGCTAACCAGCGAACTGCAGCCCTGCCGTGCTAACAATCACGATCTTGATAGAGATTCTTGACTGAATGTTAAGGATTCGGACGATGAAAATCACATATTCGCGTCAGCAACTATTGGAAATCGCAGATCACATCGTATACTTACATTCACACGGAATGGATTGTCTCCGTTCAGAATCGTTTAAAGTATCATTTCCACCTCGTCATTCTACCTCAAGGATAAAATATCATGGCAGCTGCACCACTTTCCTCCGACCAGCTGGTCGGGATTCTTCGCGACACGGTGGTCGCGCTGGTACGCCGGGATGGCGTTGATCTCTCCGCACGTCAGCTTGGCGTGTTTCTTACCTGTTACCTCAACGATGGCGCGCATACCGTGCGTGGCCTGGCGCAGGAGCTGAACGTTTCGAAGCCGGCGATTACCCGCGCGCTCGATCGTTTGTCCGAGCTGGATTATGTCCGCCGCAAGGTCGACCCGTCCGACCGCCGTTCGGTTCTGGTGCAGCGTACGGTCAAGGGGGCTGCGTTTCTGCGCGAAACGCGCCATATTATGACCGATGCCCTTTCAAGCAACAAAGCTGAGACCTCCAGCCGCCGTTAACCCCTTGCCGCGCCAGCGGCGATTTGCCGGTTCGCGCCGGCACATTGTGCTGGCCTCGGCATTGCTTTTGATGCTGCCCGCTACATTGCCCGCGCAATCGCGGGCAGCATCAACCCCACCGCCGCTCAGCGCGCCGCTTAGCGCAAACGATCAAACCCTCATCGGGCAGATCGATAGCTACCTCAACAGCCAGAGCGCGCTCACCGCGAATTTCCTGCAGGTCGCCGATGACGGCTCCACCCGCACAGGCAAAGCCTGGATGGAACGCCCCGGGCGCATGCGCTTCGAATATGACTCACCGGACCCCCAACTGCTCGTCTCGGGCGGTGCCGCGCTGGTGTACCACGACCCCGCGCTCAACCAGACCACAACAATTCCCCTCGGCAGCACGCCGCTCGGCATTCTGCTGGCGCAACACGTCGCCCTCGACTCGGGCGATAGCCAGATCACCAAAATCGACCGCGAGCCAGGTGAATACGACATCACCTTGGTGCGCCGTGGCAAAGCGGCGCTCGGCAGCCTGACCCTGGTATTCGGCGCCAACCCCCTAGAACTGCGTCAGTGGGTCGTAACCGATGCACAAGGCCACCAGACCAGAGTAAGCCTGTACGACATCACCCCCTCCGGCCCATTACCGGAGTCGCTGTTCCAATATTCACTCAGCGCCCCCACCAGCCACCGCAATTAGTGGTCCTGGGGTGGGGTGTTTCCACGAAAAAGGCTGGGGCTCTGCCCCAGACCCCGCTGGGGCCTGTGGCCCTTAGCGGGTCCAGGGCAGAGCCCCAGCCTTTTCCGTGCAACACCCCACCCTCAGGACTTAAACTTTTGCCGGTCGTGCGCTAATACGCGGCATGAAACTCACGATCGCCACCTGGAACATCAACTCGCTGCGGCTGCGTCAGTCGCTGTTGCACCAGCTTAGTGCTTTACTGGTGCCGGACATTATTTGCCTGCAGGAAACCAAGGTGCCGGACGAGTTGTTTCCGGAGGCGATCGCCGCGGCTTTGGGCATGCCTTATGTGCTCAAGCGCGGCATGAAGGGCTATAACGGCGTTGCCATAATCTCCCGCCTGCCGCTTACTCTGGCCGAGAACACGCCTGATTGGTGCGGCAAAAACGATTGCCGGCATATGTCCGCGCAGGTGGATGCAGGCTGTGCCCCGCTTACCGTCCATAATTTCTACGTTCCCGCCGGCGGCGATGTTCCCAACCGAGATGAGAACATAAAGTTCGGCCATAAACTGGATTTTATCGCCGAAACCCGCGCGCATTTTGCTGCCTACCCCCCTGCCCGCGCCATTCTGGTCGGCGATCTTAATATCGCGCCGATGGAACATGATGTTTGGAACCATAAACAGCTGCTCGGCATCGTCAGCCATACGCCCATCGAGGTGGAGGGGCTGAATGCCTGGATGGCGGAAGGCTGGTACGACGCGCTGCGCCATTTCGTGCCGGCGGAGCAGAAACTCTACACCTGGTGGTCCTACCGCAACAAGGACTGGGCTGCCTCCAACCGCGGCCGCAGGCTGGACCACGTCTGGGTCACCCCCGACCTCAAAGCCGGGCTGCACAGCCACCAAATCCTGCGCGACGCCCGCGACTGGGTGCAGCCCTCCGACCACGTACCGGTGGCGGTGACCCTCGAAGTTTAACTTAACCACGGTTCTCCCTGTGCTATATCGATACAAAACCAGGGAGTTCAAAAATGCCCGTCAGCCCATACCTGTATTTCGCCGGTAATTGCGCCGAGGCCCTCGCCTTCTACGAAACCGCTTTGGACGCCAAAGTGGAATTCCGAATGAAGTTCAACGAGGTACCCGAGCCGACCCCGGTGCCCGCCGGATGGGACGAAAAAATCTGCCCTGTCAGCTTCACCATCCTCGGCACCCACCTTATGGCCTCCGACGCCCCGCCCGGCATGTACAATAAACCCGCTGGTTTCCGCGTCGCCCTGAATATGGAAGCCCCCGGCACCGCCAAAACCTGGTTCGACGCCCTCGCCACCGGCGGCAGCATCGACATGCTGCTGCAAAAAACCTTCTGGGCAAGCGCTTTCGGCATGGTTACAGACCGTTTTGGCATCCCGTGGATGGTTAATTGCGCGTAAATGTCGCGCTGCAACAACCGCATGGCTCACACCTAGATTCGGCGTGAGCAACATGGCTCTGCTTGGCCCATATAAGCGTCCAGGAGTTGTGTCATGAAGTTCTGGATGCTTTCCACATCAATACTCGCCCTCGCCTTCGCCGCCGGCATGGCCATCGCCGCCTTCACGGGCTGAACCGTGACTCGCGGGGGGTAAGCCCCCCGTTGTGGGAGTGACTCGCAAGGGAGCTTCGCCCCCCCTGCACCCCCGACCAGGGGCCGAACCCCTGGACCTCAATAATTGGTTTAGAAAAAGAGGGGCCTTTCATAGCCGTGACACACACGTGCTCTGGATGGCCCCTCTTTTTCTAAACCGTATGGGATCCAAGGGCCTTTCGGCCCTTGGTAGGGGGTGCAGGGGGACAAAGTCCCCTTGCGAGTCACTCCCGGAACGGGGCTTAACCCCCGCCAGTCACAGTCCAACCTGTGTCGCCGGGGGCGCAGTACAGCGGCGTGGCGTTGGGGGTTAGGCCTTGTTTGGGTAGGGCCATCAGGTCGCGCAGGGCGCGGAATACGCCGCCGTGGGCGACGATTAGGAGCGGGCCAGGGCATAATACGCGGGCCATTGCTTGTTGGATGCGGGCCAGGACCTGGGCGAAGGTTTCCGCGTTGGGCGGGGTGTAGCGGCCTTCCAGCCATTCGGGGAACCATGGGAGCAGGGGTTTGCCTTCCATGCCGCCGAACATCACTTCGCGCAGATCGGGTTCGAACGAGAGTGGTAGGTGCAGGAACTCGTTAACGGTTTCGGCGGTTTGTTTTGCGCGCTGCATGGGCGAGGAGATGATGGCGGTGATGCCCTGCCCTGCCAGCAGCGGCCCGGCCAGCTCCGCCTGGGCGCGGCCGGTAGCGTTCAGGGGGATATCGAGCGCGCCTTGGCTGAGCCCTGCGGCGTTGTAGTCTGTCTCACCATGGCGGAGGAACCAGAACGGAATTTCTGGCAGGTTCACGCCAGACCTTCCGCCGCAAGGGCGCGAGAAACGGCGGGGCGGGCGCGCATGCGGGCGGTATGCCCGGCGATGTTGTCGGGCACCGGCATTTCTACGCGCCGGACGGCCCAGTCGCCAAGGTAGAACAGCACCGCATCGGCGATGGAGTAGTCGCCGAGCAGGTAGGCTTTGGCGCCAAGCGACTGGCTGATGATTTTGAATCCGGCCATGATGATTTCCTTGCCCGTCTGCTGCACGGCTGGTTCGTCAGCGGTGGTGGGGGTGAAGGCCGCAGTGCGGAAAATGCGGGTGAAGCCGCGCATATGCACGGTCGCCACCATGTAATCCACCAGCTCCAGCAGGCGTGCCTCGCCCTCGATGTTTTCGGGCAGCAGCCCGGCGGCGGGGTTGCTGCGGGCCAGGTACCAGGCGATGGCGGGGAGTTCGGTGAGCAGTGTGCCATCATCACGCTGCAGCGCCGGCACTTTGGCCTTGGGGTTTATGGTGATGAAGGGCGGCTTGTACTGCGCACCCTCGCGCAGATTGACCAGCTCCAGTCCGTACGGCTTGCCGATTTCTTCGAGGATGATGTGGATGGCGAGGGCGCAGCTATTCGGCGAGTAGTAGAGTTTCACGGTGCCCTCCCAGGCAATTAGTCGAAAAGTGAGCTCACCGAGCTTTCGGTAGAGATGCGGCGCATGGCCTCGGCCAGCAAGGGGGCGATGGAAAGTTGCCGGACATTATGCGCCAGGCGCACGGCCTCGGTGCCCATGATGGAATCGGTGATGGTCAGCATCTCAATGGGCGAGGCGGAGATACGTGCCACCGCACCGCCGGAGAGCACACCGTGCGAGACATAGACCTCGACGGATTTGGCACCATTGGCCAGCAGCGCCTCGGCGGCGTTGCAGAGCGTGCCGCCGGAATCGACGATGTCGTCCACAAGAATACAGTCGCGCCCTTCAACCTCACCGATGATGTTCATTACCTCGGACACACCGGCGCGCTCACGGCGTTTGTCGATGATGGCGAGGTCCGTGTTCAGCCGCGTAGCCATGAGGCGGGCGCGCAGCACGCCACCCACGTCCGGCGAGACGATCATCGGGTCGCGGGTCGCGAAACGCTCCTCGATGTCGCGCGAGAACAACGGGGCGCCGGCGGTGAGGTTATCCACGGGGATGTCGAAAAACCCCTGGATCTGGCCGGCGTGCAGATCCATGGTCAGCACGCGGTTTGCACCCGCCTCGGTGATGAGATTGGCGACCAGCTTGGCGGAGATGGGCGTGCGCGGGCCGGATTTACGGTCCTGGCGGGCATAGCCGAAATACGGGATGACCGGGGTGATGCGCCTGGCCGAGCTGCGGCGCAGAGCGTCGCAGGTGATCAGCAACTCCATGAGATTGTCGTTGGTCGGGTAGGAGGTGCTCTGCACCACGAACACATCCTCGCCGCGCACGTTCTCCTGGATTTCCACAAACACTTCCATATCGGCGAAGCGGCGGATGGAGGCTTTGGCAAGCGGCAGGTTCAAACCGGCAGCGACAGCTTCGGCCAGAGGGCGATTGCTGTTGCAGGCGACAATTTTCATGTGTGAGGCTTCCCGGCTGAGGTACGGGGGCGGTTTAGCAACGGGGGGGAACTCTGTAAATCAAGCAGAGAGCGCGCGGGAACGTTCCGTGGCGGCCTGGATCGCTTTACGGAAAATTTCCGGCAGAGCGTCATCGGCGCGCAACAGTTTTAGCGCTTCGGCAGTGGTGCCGCCGGGGGATGTGACGTTGATGCGCAGTTGGGCTGCGTCTTCCTCGGAGGCGGCGAGCAGGGCAGCGGAGCCGATGACCGTCTGGCGGGCAAGTTGGCGGGCAAGTGCGGGGGATAGGCCCTGGTCGAGTCCGGCTTGCTCCAGCAGTTCGGTGAGCAGGAATACATAGGCTGGGCCGCCGCCGGAAATAGCGGTTACGGGGTCGAGCAGGGCTTCGTCTTCCACCCAGGCAACGTCACCGGCCGCGGCCAGCAATGTGTCGGCCAGATCGCGCTGCTTCGCGGATACGTTGTGGGGAAAAGCGACGGTAATGCCCTGGCGCACGGCGGCCGGGGTATTGGGCATGGCGCGCACGATGGCGGTTTGCTGGCCGAGGAGTTGGGCGATGGATGCCACGGTTTTGCCGGCCATGATGGAGATGAACACAGCGTTGAAGCGCGCGTAGGCGGGCAGAGCGGCTGCCGCCATTTGCGGTTTTACGGCGAGAATCACGGCCTCCGGCGCAAAACCGGCGGGGATTTCGGCAGCGACTTTGAGCACCGTCACGCCGGGGCCGGCCAGTTTGGCAGCCTCCGGCGAGGGGTCAATAACAACGGCTTGGGTCAGCCTCTGCTCGCGCCAGCCGGCGAGCAGAGCGGAACCCATGCGGCCACCGCCTACTAGGAGAATGGAAGGGAGTGCAGTCATGCAGCCCCTATATTATGCTTCGGCGTACTCCACCATGGAGTATTTTACGCTTCGCCGACGCACTCCAGCATGGCGGCTTCCAGCGCTTCGTCCGGCGCCTTGCCGCCCCACAGCACGAATTGGAATGCCGGGAAAAAACGCTCGCATTCGGTCATGGCGATGTCGATGAGGTCTTCGATCGACTCCGCCGCGGCACTTGCCGTGCCACGCAGCAGCATCGAATGGCGGTACACCGGCATGCCGGTTTCCTCATCCATGCCGAAATGCCCGATCCACAGCCGCTCATTGGCTTTTGCCAGCAGCTCATACAGCCCGGCGCGCTGTTTGGGCGGGGATTTCAAATCAAACGCGGCAGAGAAATGCATGACGGAAATTTCGTCTGACCAGCAGAAAAACAGGCCGTAATCGCACCATTTACCATGGGCTTCGGCTGCCAATTCCGAGTCGGAGCGGCGTTCGGATATCCAGTCATTTTCGGAGACAACCTGTTCAACCAGGTCAAGCGGGTTGGAGACGGAAGATACGTCTTCTTCGTAAAGGGCGAGGCTCGTCATGCACAAGTCTCCTTTTAGGCTCCCAGCAGTGCCAGGCGGTGCCGGGTGAGACGATGCTGGAGGTTTCTGCGCCATCCACCTGTTTCTCCCCACGAATCGGAGTTTAACTGGGTTTTGCGGTGGGGGGCAATGAAAGAGTTTACGTTGCCAATCAAAATTCATTATCTACATCATGCTCGAACTCAGCTTGCTCGATTTCTTTGCCAACGACTTCATCCAACTTTCTTATAATAATCCGCTCGACCCGTTTATCGGAAACAATGTAGCGGTTTGACTGTTTATTGCCTTGTTCGCTTGGCATTGTGCCGCTCTGCCGTACTAGACCGACATCTTCCCAGCTCTTGATCTTGACTCGGGCACCTTGATCAGAAATTTTGAAAACACCCTGGACATCCTTATTAATAAAAGATGTTTTTCCCAGACGAAGCACTTGCTGCAATACCTTAAACGAAAACCACGTACCAATTGTATCCTTGGCGTATTTATCTTGGCCTATATCCACGGATATTTGATCCAAGAGGCTAGCCCCAACATCTCCGCGTGCATCATGTTCCCGAAAGATTATGTCCATGAGCTTTATTAATTCCCTTGGAGAACTCACTGCTAAAGATTCTAATTCGACGAAAATCTCATCGACGTTAACGTTTGCAAAAAATAGATCCTTGAACGAAAGATTTCCTCCGGAAAAGAAACGAATTCTTGCCTCTAACATTTGCCTTAAGCTTTCGCTTTTCCAGGTGATGTCAGCATGAGCAATTTTATCGAGGCGAACTGGAAACTTTTGGTTAAAATGATCTTTCACGCTACTCCAAAGAAAAAATATCCACGAAAATCCGTCCACTTCTAAAAGCTGAACATGGGATAAAAGAGGATATAATAACCTTGCAGTTGCCTCCGATGAATTAGCCGTGGCGGGTGTTTCGTCGACCTTATCAACTAGAATTGAAACACCAGAATAGCCAAAAGCTCTGACAAACTCAACTAGTTTACCTAAAATAGCCATCGGCGCCGTCGGTGCCGATCCCACCAAAGATTTTAAAAGTAGCGCGGCAGGCTCGGAGATATCCATCGATTCGCCGAGCTCCTTTTTTGAAAGAGCTGAAACCACCGAGGAGACAACCCGGCTCAATGCATCCCAACGTTTGGACAACCATATGGTGCTCTTAGTCGTCCAAGCACTGTTTAACAACTTCAACGTTTCAGTAGTTGAAATAGTACGATCCATATCCGGAATGGATAAATAAAACCCTTGGATAAGAGCAAGCACTAACGTCCGCTCGTCTTTATTCAATCCCTCAATAAAAGTATTGCGCTCGTCCTCTTCTAACGAGGAAAGCCATACAAGAATTTGCTCAACAATTGAAAACGAAACGACACCGATTATGTCACGTTCAGTCAGCTTACCTTGTTTGAAAATATCCAATATCTTCGAGAAATCCGTTAAATTAACAACAAAGGGACTCTTGGGCGAATTTTTCTCACCCAGAACCTTCCAGATTTCTTTATAGACCGTAATTCTCGTAGCACTTTTTCCTGCGCCTCTGTCGCCAAACAAGATAAACGACGTACAATTTCTAACCCTTTCTGCTATTGCTTGCAGGTAAGGCGGCCTAATCGCATAATCCGCAATATTCGGTTCCGTTTCCGCTGTATATCCTTCAAACGGGTTACTATTAAGAGCCAGCGTTTCTACAAGTGTCATTGTCATTGCTCTCAATAAGCTTCCTATACTTGGTAAGTTGTCCGCATTGTATGGACCCTGAACTTAAGATTGCCTCTTTTATACAATCCGTCAATTTATGTTCAGGCATACGTATGGAATTTTAATGCCTTAAGATTGCGCTTTCGCTGGTAAAACATGCGCAGAGGGACCAGCTTGCCACCCAATGGATTTTTGCCCCAAAAAGCCTATATTGCCCTTGGATCATTTTCAGGAGCCACAAATGAACCGCTTTTGGTTCGCCCTTTCCCTTGTTGCAGCACTTGCGTTCGCCCCCCTCGCACGTGCTCAGACCGCCGTGCCAAGCCCCGCCCAGATTCAGGCCATGATCACTTCAGGCCAGGAAAACCAGGCCATACAGGCGCTGGAAGGCATTCTGGATACGCACCCTAAAAGTGCGGTTGCCTGGTATTTGATGGCCGAGGCCTATGACGCGCAGAACAACGAGGCCGGCGCGAATGATGCGCTGAACATGGCCGTGCGCTCCGCCCCCGGCCTGCCCTTTGCCAACCAGCAGGAGGTCACGGTGCTCAAGGCACATATCGCCGCGTCGCAAGGGCCGCGCGCCGGCGGGCATACCGTTATGTGGGTCGTTATCGGTCTGGTGCTGCTGCTGATCGTGCTGCGCTTTTTGCCCGGCCGCGGCATGGCAGGGCGCAATTACGGCTACACCGCTCCGCCGTCCCCGCCCGGCACACCGCCCTATGGCTTCGGCTACGGCCCCAACACCGGCGGCATCAGCTTCGGCAACGCGTTAATGGGTGGCCTCGCCGCAGGCGCCGGCTTTGCCGCCGGCGAGCGCATCATCGACGGCATGACAGGCCAGCGCGGCGGCCCAATCATCGACCCCAACCAGCAAACCGGCCCCGACCCATCCCGCGACGACGGGCTATTTGGCAACCCTGGCTGGGACGGCACCGGCACCCCAAGCGATGATGACCTCAGCAATACGGGATGGTCTTAAAAGGCGGGGGGCTTTGCCCCGTCGTGCAAATGCACGCCTCCGGCGTGACGACCCCCACTGGGCCTGAGGCCCAGACCCCATTAGTTTTAAAGAATTGAAAAGGGCCCTGCCTCCGACTGTTGAAAACAGCGAGATGGCCGGGCCCTTTTCAATTCTTAAGCTAGCGGGGGTCTGGGGCCTCAGGCCCCAGCGGGGTCGAGGGGCAGAGCCCCCGCCTTTTTAAACCTTCCGCATTTGCGGGCCGTAATAGCGCGCGGTGGCGCCGAGTTCGGCTTCGATGCGGATTAGTTGGTTATATTTGGCGGTGCGGTCTGAGCGGGCCAGGGAGCCGGTTTTTATTTGGCCGCAGTTGGTTGCTACAGCTAGGTCGGCTATCGTCGCGTCCTCGGTTTCGCCGGAGCGGTGGGACATTACGGCGGTGTAGCCGGCGCGGTGGGCGATATCGACGGCTTCCAGAGTTTCGGTGAGCGTGCCGATCTGGTTAACCTTCACCAGGATGGAGTTGGCGGTGCCGGCTTCGATGCCTCGGCGCAGGCGGATGGGGTTGGTCACGAACAGATCGTCACCCACCAGCTGCACTTTGGCACCCAGGCGTTCGGTGAGCAGTTTCCAGCCGTCCCAATCGTCCTCGGCACAGCCGTCCTCGATGCTGGCGATGGGGTAGCGGGCGCAGAGATCGGCCAGGTAATCGACCATCTGACCGGCGTCGAGTTTTTTGCCCTCGCCTTCCATGTCGTAGATGCCGTTTTTGAAGAACTCGGTGGAGGCGCAGTCGAGGGCGAAAGTGATATCCTGACCGGGCAAATAGCCGGCTTTTTCGCAGGCCTTGGAGATGAAGCCCAGGGCTTCATCGGCCGAGCGCAGGTTGGGGGCGAAGCCGCCCTCGTCGCCAACGTTGGTGTTGTGCCCGGCGTCGTGCAGCTGCTTTTTCAGCGTGTGGAAAATCTCCGCACCTATGCGCACGGCATCCGCGATGGAGGAGGCGCCCACCGGCTGGATCATGAATTCCTGGATGTCGATGGGGTTGTCGGCATGCTGGCCGCCGTTAACGATGTTCATCATCGGCACTGGCAGGGTGCGGGCGGAGACGCCACCGATGTAGCGGTACAGCGGCATGTGGTTATCGGCCGCCGCGGCCTTGGCCACCGCCAGGGATACGCCGAGGATGGCGTTGGCGCCGAACCGGGATTTGTTGGGTGTGCCGTCGAGGTCGATGAGGATATTGTCGAGCCCGACCTGGTCCTCGGCATCGAGCCCGGCGAGCGTGTCGAGGATTTCGCTCTCAATCGCCTCGATCGCCTTCAGCACGCCCTTGCCGTTGTAGCGGTCCTTGTCGCCATCGCGCAGTTCCACCGCCTCATGCGCGCCGGTGGAGGCGCCGGAGGGCACGGCCGCGCGGCCGAACGCGCCGGATTCCAGCAGCACGTCAACTTCCACGGTGGGGTTGCCGCGGCTGTCCAGAATTTCACGGGCGACGATATCGGCAATGGCTGTCATGGTTTGGTTCCTCATGTTTGCCCGCGCGAGGTACCCTAGCGCCTGGGCCTAATCAAGCTTCAGGGCGCTCATCCCTGGGATGAGCGCCCTGATTTACGCGATCGTAAGGCCGCAGCTCGTTAAACGGCGGCTTTTTCCAGCGCCGCCATCACATCCGCCACCAGATGCTTCTGGCAGATCAGCAGGTCCGGCAGATACGGGTCGGCATTGTTGTACACCAGCGGGCTGCCATCAACTCGCGAGGCATGCAGCCCGGCGGCGATGGCGACCGCGGCCGGGGCGCAGTTGTCCCACTCGTACTGGCCGCCGGTGTGCAGATAGATATCCGCCTCGCCACGCAGCACGGCCATGGCTTTGGCGCCGGCCGAACCCATGGGCACCAGCTCGGCGCCCAAAGCCTCGGCAACCGCCAAGGCCTCTTTGGCCGGGCGGGTACGGCTGACCAGCATGCGCAGTGTTTTGGCCACAGGCGGCAAAGCCTGCGCCACGGAGGTGAGGGTCAGGTCCAACCCGGGCAGGGCCACCGCACCGACCTCGGGCTTGCCGTTGATGGACAGAGCGATATGCACCGCCCAATCCGTACGGCATTCGCCATATTCGCGCGTGCCGTCCAGCGGATCGACGATCCAGACGCGGCCCGCTTTTAAACGTTCCGCACTGTCCTTTTCTTCCTCCGAGAGGATCGCATCATCGGGGCGCTGTTGTTTCAGCGCCTCGATGATGAAGGCATTGGCAACGCGGTCTCCCGCCTTGCCGAGCGCCTTCTCGGAGAACAGCCCGGATTGCTGCAGCTCCAGCAGCAATTTTCCGGCCACCGTGGCGATGTGTGATGCCAGTTCCAGATCAGTCATCACGGTATTAATTTCGAGATGATCAGGTCAGCCGACTCTTCCGCCGTCAGCTTAGAGGTGTCGATATGAATCTCCGGCTGCTCAGGTGCTTCATACGGGCTGTCGATCCCTGTGAAGTTTTTAAGCTCACCGGCACGGGCCTTCTTGTAAAGCCCCTTCACATCGCGCTTCTCGGCATCTTCCAATTTGGTATCGATGAAGATCTCGATGAACTCACCCGGCGCCATCATATTGCGCACCATCTCACGCTCCGAACGGAAGGGCGAGATGAAGGCGGTGACGACGATGAGACCCGCATCGGTCATCAGCTTGGCAACCTCACCCACGCGGCGGATGTTCTCGATCCGGTCGGCATCGGTGAAGCCCAAATCCTTGTTGAGGCCATGGCGAACGTTATCGCCATCGAGCAGGAAGGTGTGGCGGTTCATCCGCACCAATTTCTTCTCAACCAGGTTCGCGATGGTCGATTTGCCCGCACCCGAGAGGCCCGTGAACCAGAGCACACCGGCCTGCTGGTTCTTGAGCTTCGCATGCGCCCCACGCGACACATCCAGCACCTGCCAATGCACATTCTGCGAGCGGCGGAGCGAAAAGTTGATCATGCCGGCGCCGACGGTGGCGTTCGTCATCTTGTCGATGACGATGAAGCCGCCTAGCGAACGGTTTTCCGAATAGGCCTCGAAGGGAATCGGCTTGTCGGTAACGATGTTGGTAACACCGATGGAGTTGAGCTCCAGCGTCTTCGCGGCGGTGTGCTCCAGCGTGTTCACATTCACGAGGTATTTGGGTGCGTGAATGCTGGCGCTGACAAGCTGCGTGCCGATTTTGAGCCAGTAGGAACGGCCGGGGGTGAGCGCCTCATCGGCCATCCACACCAGGTTGACTTCGAACTGATCCGCGACCTGCACAGGCTCGTCCGACAGAGTGATCACATCACCGCGCGAGCAGTCGATTTCATCGGCAAAGCAGAGGGTGACTGACTGGCCGGCAACCGCTTCGGGTAGATCACCATCAAAAGTGACAATGCGCGAGACCGTGGAGGTCTTTCCTGATGGCAGCACGCGGACCGCGTCGCCCGGCTTTACAACGCCGGAGGAAATCAAGCCCGAAAAACCGCGGAAATCGAGGTTGGGGCGGTTGACCCACTGCACCGGCAGGCGGAATTTCTTCGCCTGATCGGCGGTCACGTCGAGTTCGACCGTCTCCAGATGCTGCATCAGCGACGGACCGGTATACCAGGGCGTGTTCTCGGATTTGCTGGTGATGTTATCACCCATGAAACCCGAGATCGGCATCGGCGTGAAATTCTTGATGCCGATGGAAGTCGCGAACTGGCGGTATTCGGCGACGATCGCGTCATACTTGTCGTGATCGTAGCCGATGAGGTCCATCTTGTTGACGGCCACCACGAGGCTACGGATGCCGATGAGATGGGCCAAATAGGAATGCCGGCGCGTCTGCGTCAGCACGCCCTTGCGCGCGTCAATCAGAATGATTGCCAGGTCGGCCGTGGAGGCGCCGGTGACCATGTTGCGCGTGTACTGCTCATGGCCTGGAGTATCGGCCACGATGAATTTGCGCTTTTCGGTGGCGAAAAAACGATACGCCACGTCGATGGTGATACCCTGCTCGCGCTCGGCGGCAAGACCATCAACCAGCAGCGCGAAGTCGATATTCTGCCCCTGCGTGCCGAACTTCTTGGAATCAGCTTCCACCGCGGCAAGCTGATCCTCGAAGATCATTTTCGAATCATACAGCAAACGCCCAATCAGGGTCGATTTGCCATCATCCACGGAGCCGCAGGTGATGAAGCGCAGCAGAGATTTATGCTGATGCTGCACCAGATAGGCGTCGATATCCGACGCAATCAGCTCGTCAGTGACGTAGGAGCTTTCTTTGACGTTTTCGGATGAATTTGTTTCAGACGCGGTTGTCTCGGACATCAGAAATACCCCTCCTGCTTCTTCTTCTCCATGCTGGCACCGCCGGCATCTTTATCAATCACACGGCCTTGGCGTTCCGACGTCGTGGTCAGGAGCATTTCCTGAATCACCTCGGGCAGCGTCTTGGCTTCGGACTCGACCGCACCCGAAAGCGGGTAGCAGCCGAGCGTACGGAAACGGATGGACTTCATCTCCGGCACTTCGCCGGGGGCGAACGGAAAGCGATCGTCGTCCACCATGATGGTTAGGCCATCGCGCTGCACCGTCGGGCGCACATCGGCGAAATATAGAGGTACAATGGGGATGTTTTCCAGATGGATATACTGCCAGATGTCCAGCTCGGTCCAATTGGAAATCGGGAAGATGCGGATGCTCTCGCCTTTGTTTTTGCGGGCGTTGTAGAGATTCCACAATTCCGGGCGCTGGCTCTTGGGGTCCCAGCGATGGTTGGCGGAGCGGAAGGAGAAGATACGCTCCTTGGCGCGGGATTTCTCTTCGTCGCGGCGCGCGCCACCAAAAGCGGCATCGAACCCATATTTGTCGAGCGCCTGTTTCAGGCCCTCGGTCTTCCACATATCGGTATGCAGGGGGCCGTGGTCAAACGGGTTGATGTTCTTGGCCTTGGCTTCCGGGTTTTGGTAAACCAGCAGCTCCATACCGCTCTCTTTCGCCATTTTGTCGCGCAGCTCGTACATGGCTTTGAATTTCCATGTCGTGTCCACATGCAGCAGCGGGAACGGCGGCGGGCTCGGGTAAAACGCTTTACGCGCCAGATGCAGCATAACCGCGGAATCCTTGCCCACGGAGTAGAGCATCACCGGCTTTTCAGTCTCGGCGACGACCTCACGCATAATATGGATCGATTCCGCCTCAAGACGCTGCAAATGCGTCAGCGTCACCGTATCTGTCACGGCATCCATGCAACCCGTCTCCTTGCCCAATATTAAAGGCGCCTCATTTATTAACGAGGTCCCGCCACATAGCCCCACCTCGGTCGATCCAAGGCGTGGAGCGTTAATTCGCATGTCATGCCTCTGGAGGCAAACACAAAAGACACGTTAAAATGGCCAAAACATCGCTCACAAGCCATGAAACTAGGCCATAGCGGGGTTAATGAAGTAGTAAACGACATTAGAGTCCAAATTTAGTATACTCTTTTAAGTGACAATCTTCCGGCCCATGCGTCTCTTCATCGGCCATCCTCCACCGTCTACCCCCCCCGAATTAAGGTGGTACACACTATCTCAATGCGGTTCGGCGGCGCGCACAATCGCCCAAGCATGTTATACGCGTGGTTGCCGGGAAAAGCGGGCATATAAACGGCTTCGGCCGCCCAAAGGCGGCCGATTGCAGTATCCGGTAAATTTGGGAGAGGTCTCTTTAGGCAGCCGTCAGCTGTAACGGCGCTTCCACGGCACCATTGACCAGACGGTAATTGGCCTGGTCAGCAAACACGGCCCGCAGCAGCTGGTTGTTCAGCGCATGGCCGGTGCGGCTTCCGATAAAGCGGCCGGAAATTGGCGCGCCGGCCAGAGCCAGGTCGCCGATTACATCGAGCAGCTTGTGCCGTACAAATTCATCCGCGTAGCGTAAGCCTTCGGGGTTCATCACCTTGGCGTCGTCCACCACAATGGCATTGGCCAGAGAGCCGCCACGGGCCAGCCCGGCCTTGCGCAGAGCCTCGATCTCGCTGAGCTGGGTGAAGGTACGCGCGCCCGCGATCTCGCCGGCAAAACCCTCGGTGGAGAGGTGGAAATGATAGGCCTGGGCGCCGATGGCGGCAGCCGCGAACTCGATGGAAAGCGAGATGTCGAACCCTGCCCCGCCCTCGTTATGCGGACGCAATTCAGCAAACGCGCCGTTATGCTCCACCCGCACCGGGCGCAGAATGTCCAGCCGTTCGCGCAAACCACCATGCTCAACCACGCCGGCGCTCTCAATAAGAAACAGAAAGGGCGCAGCAGAACCGTCGAACACCGGCAATTCCGGCGCATTCACCTCGACCAGCACATCGTCAATTCCGGCCGCGAACAAAGCCGACATCAGATGCTCGACCGTGCCGATTTTGGCCTCGCCCTCGGCAATCTGCGTACACAGGCGCGTATCGGCCACATTATCAAACCGCGCCGCGATATCCACGCCGAGATCCGTCCGGCGGAACACAATGCCCGCCCCGGTTTCAGCCGGCTTCAGCGCCAAAGTCACATCCGCGCCGCTATGCAGTCCACGCCCGACAGCCGAAATCGCCGCCTTCAGCGTCCGCCGCGGAGCGGGGGCTGTAACGGAAAGACTGTATCTCTCACGCAAAGACGACATCGGGACTCCGGCTTGTTAACCAAGCCTTATATATCGCACCGCACACATCACTTGCCAGTCAATCATTATTTCTGATTATGTCGCTACAACTCATTGATGTTATTTAATTGCTGCACCGCAGCGTGGCACAAAGCCGGGCACTTCATTACACAAGCCCGCCAAAGCCGCGGCACTGCCACAGCTGCGGGTAATTTGCTCAGCGTACATATTGCGGCGCGCTAACAGCCGTGCTGTGCTGCCGGTGTCGAAGGAGTGCCCATGATCGTTGTGACCGCGGAAAACATTGCCAACCATCGTGTGTCACAAACCCACGGCCAATGCTTCGGCGCCGTCATACTGGAGGAGGTATAAATGCTGCGCTCCTTCGTCCTCGGCCTCGGCATACTCCTCATGGGCACCGGCGTGCTCGGCCTCACCCTCGACGGCGGTCCCGCCATGCTCGCCCCACTAACATTCGGCGCGCTGCTCATACTCGGCACCATCTTCGAGCCCCATTACAAACGCAGCCTGCCAGCCCCCGTCCCCCACGCAGGCTTCAGCCCTACCACCGGCAAACCAATAACCAACCCACCGGCGAACGCCGGTACGTAACCCCGGCCGCCTGAGCTGTGGGCATAGGGCTGGGGCGTTTCACGGAAAAGGCGGGGCTCCGCCCTCGACCCGCTGGGGCCTGAGGCCCCAGACCCCCATTAACTTTAGAATTGACGAGGGCCTGCCTCCATGCTGTCGAAACAGCTAGGTGGCAGGCCCTCTTCAATTCTAAAGTTCCGGGATCCTAAGGGCCTGTGGCCCT
>JAMFRU010000024.1 GCA_026224875.1 Acidocella sp. | reverse complement strand
CTCTACAAGGCCGCGGCGCGCCGGCTGCACAACGCCTCGGACGCGCCTGCGCCGCACGAACGGATCGAGGGCCTGGAATATTTCGATAAGATCATCGACATCGACCAGTCGCCCATTGGCCGCACGCCGCGGTCCAACCCGGCCACCTATACAGGCGCTTTCCAACCCATCCGCGACTGGTTCAGCCAGCTGCCCGAGTCCAAGGCCCGCGGCTATGGTCCCGGACGGTTCAGCTTCAACGTCAAGGGTGGGCGCTGCGAAGCCTGCCAGGGCGATGGGCTGATAAAAATCGAAATGCACTTCCTCCCCGATGTGTTCGTCACCTGCGACACCTGCAAAGGCAAACGCTACAACCGCGAAACGCTCGAGGTAAAATTCCGCGGCAAATCCATAGCCGACGTGCTGGACATGTCCGTGGACGAAGCCTTGGTCTTCTTCTCCGCCGTCCCCAAAATCCACGACCGCCTGGCCATCCTCGGCCGCGTCGGCCTGGGCTACATAAAACTCGGCCAGCAAGCCACCACACTCTCAGGCGGTGAAGCCCAACGCATCAAACTCGCCAAGGAGCTCGCCCGCCGCGCCACCGGCCGCACCCTCTACATTCTCGACGAACCCACCACCGGCCTGCATTTCGAAGACATCCGCAAACTCCTCGAAGTGCTGCACGCGCTGGTCGATACCGGCAACACCATCATCGTCATCGAGCATAATCTGGAGGTCATCAAAACCGCCGACCACATCATCGACATCGGACCCGAAGGCGGGGCAGGGGGCGGCCGCATCATCGCGACGGGCACGCCGGAGGACATCGCCGCGGCGGCGGATAGCCACACGGGACGGTTCCTCAAGCCCCTGCTGGCTCTCAAAAAAACCAAGAAGAAAGCTTAAAGGTCTTTCCCCGATCATGGCCGAGGACAAGCTTTTTGTGAACAAAAAGAAGCAAAAAACTTTTATTACTCGGAGCATGGGCTGTGACGCCGCCACAGCCCATGCTCCGAGTAATAAAGTTTTTTGCGCGCTTTTTTTCAAAAAAGCGCTGCTTCCTTATGAATAATCTTCGTCGCCTTCTTGGCACCCAGCTCGCCACCTTCCTCACCACGGAAGTCACGGTCGAGCCCGCCCTGCCGCTCGACATCACCGCCCTCGCGCATCTGCTGCACAAAGCCGATGTCATCCTGGTCGAAGGCCATCTCCGTATTTCCGCGGTTATCAAATACCTCACCCAATCCACTTGGTCGCACGCCGCCCTCTACGCCGGCAATGGTGAATACATCGAGGCCGACGTGCTGGAAGGTGTGCGCCGTTTCCCGCTGGAGGCGTTAGCCCCGTACCGCATCCGCATCTGCCGCCCCATCAGCCTCACCCCGGAAGATGCCGATACGGTCATCGCCCACGCCACCTCGCGCCTCGGCGTGCAATACGACCTCAAACATGTGGCCGACCTGGCCCGCTACATGCTTCCGCTCCCCATGCCCCGCAGCTGGCGCCGCCGCGCCATCGCCTTGGGCAGCGCCGACCCCTCGCGCGCCATCTGCTCCACGTTGATTGCCGAATCCTTCCAGACCGTGGGCTATCCCATCCTGCCCGAAATCCCCGAAGCACCTCACGACGCCGCGACAAACCGTTCCGCTCAGGAAATATACCACATCCGCGACACCGGCCTGTTCACCCCGCGCGACTTCGACCTCTCGCCCTTTTTCCATGTGATAAAACCAGACATGCCGCGCCCCTTCGACCACCACAACCTGCTCTGGGTCCCGTAATTTGAAACGCCGTTTTACCCTGCTCCTGGCTATGGTTTTCCTAACCAGCTGCGCCACGCCGCAACCCGTTCCGGTACCGCACGGCCCCATCGCCATCGCCATAGCCAAACGCGGCTGGCACACGGAAATCGGCATCCCGGCCGCAGCACTCACCGGCCCGCTGGCCACCCTCGGCCCCGCAAACCTCCACCGCAAATACCTGTTGTTTGGCTACGGCGCCCGCGCCTATTTCACCGGCCACCACGGCGCCGGCACCGCCGCCGAGGCCCTGCTGCCCGGCCCCAGCGCCATCAACCTCGCCGCCTTCGACGATTTGAACGACGGCACAGGCCGCCAAATAATCTGGCTCTACGTCAGCCAGGACGACATCAACCACATGCTCGCCTTCATCTGGCAATCCATGCCGCGCACTGGCGCCGCTCCCACGCCAATCGTCGTCGCCAACAACGCCAGCATGTTCTACGCCGCCCAGCCGGACTACAACATGTTTTATAACTGCAACAATTGGGCCGTGGACGCCCTGCGCGCCGGCAGCCTGCCCTTCAGCAACGCCGGCCTGCATTATTCGTCAGACGTCCAAGCCCAAGCCCAACGCATAGCCGCCGCGCAGACACCTTAAATATTGCCTTAACAAAGCTGCAGTAATCCTACAGGCCAACGGCTACGGAACCATCCTCGATGTCCGCCGCGCCGCCCTCACCGCCACCGAAATCCTTAGCCTCCTCATCGGCTACACCAAAGACCAGATCACCGGCATAACCAATGGCCTGGATTCCGACCCCAGCTTCATCCTGCTGCAAGACATGAACGACCGCCTGAACCCGAAAATGCTCCGGCATGGTGTGCTTTAATCAAACCAGCCGCACCGGCCCGCCATACGCCGCCAGCGCCGCATCAGCCGTGAGCAGCAAAAACCCTTCCGTCGCGGCCTGGGCCAGCAACAACCGGTCAAACGGGTCTTTATGCAGCTCCGCAAACCCCATAATGGCCGCGGCATGCACGCCGGTCACCGGCAATTCGGTATAGCCGGCGTCCAGCAATGCTCGCCGCAATATAACGGGCTCCGCCGTAAAATCCGGCTTGTTTCGTGCGCGCTTGATCGCAACTTCCCAGATGCTCGCCGCAGAGAAGATCAAGGTTGCATCCTCCTCTTCTATGGCCGCCCGCGCCGGCGCGGAAAGCCGTGCCGGCGTGTAGGCAGCCCAAAGCAGCAAATGCGTATCGAGCAGATAGTTCACGCGCCGTAAAACATCGCTTCGATTTCAGCCTGATCCATCGTATCGAAATCATCTGGAACCAGCGCCTGCCCATCCAAAAATCCAATGCGTTTGGCTTTCTTGGGCGGCGCAATCGCCACCAGCATCGCCACAGGCTTCCCCGCCTTGGCAATAATCACAGGTGAGCCAGATGCAGCCTCATCAACCAGCCGCGAAAAATGGGTTTTAGCTTCATGGATATTAACGGTGGACATAAGACGCTCCGCACTTAGTCCACCCCCCTTAGTCCACCCGCCCCCAAATTTCAAGCAAAACTAAACAGCCAGCGTCCCCGCCGCCCCAATAGCCCCCTGCACCCCATAAACCTTAGCCGCGCGTTTCAAAAACGCATTCACCATCAGGTTCACAGCCTCGGTAAACACCACCCCAATGGCCTTCTGCAAAATCACATTCTTAAACTCAAAATCGACATAAAAATCCACCACGCTACCCTGCTCGCGCGGCGAAAAATTCCAGCTGTTGTTCAAATATTTAAACGGCCCATTCTCATAAGTCACCAGTATCGAGCACGGCCCATCACCCTCCGGCGGATGCAGCGTAACCCTACTGGTAAAACTCTCACGGAAAATCTTAAACCCGATGGTCAGATCCGCCACCATCTCATGCCCGTCGTTCTTGCGCACCCGTGCCCCCACGCACCAGGGCAAAAACTTCGGGTAAGACCCCACATCGGCCACCAGCGCATAGAGCTGGGCCGTGGTATAAGGCACGGCCTTTTGCTCCATATATTTGGGCATTGTTACGCCGCCAGCTTTTTGGCCCGGGCCTCGCGTAATGCCGCAAAATCCGCATCCGCATGGTAGCTCGACCGCGTAAGCGGCGTCGCCGAAACCTGCAAAAACCCCTTGGCCCGCGCCATCGAGGCCAGCTCTTCAAACTCTTCCGGCGGCACAAACCTATCCACCGCCGCATGCTTCACGCTCGGCTGCAAATACTGCCCAATCGTAATAAAATCCACATCCGCAATCCGCAGATCATCCATCACCTGGCCAATCTCGGCCTTGGTCTCGCCCAGCCCCACCATCAGCCCGGATTTGGTAAAAATCGCCGGGTCCACCTGCTTCACCCGGTCCAGCAGCCGCAGGCTCTGATAATACCGCGCCCCCGGCCGGATCGTCGGATACAGCCGCGGCACAGTCTCCAGATTATGGTTGAATACATCCGGCCGCGCGGCCGCCACAATCTCCCCGCAACCAGGCTTGCGCAGAAAATCCGGCGTCAAAATCTCAACCGTCGTCCCGGCCGCCGCCGCCCGTATCGCCTCAATCACCGCGACAAAATGCGCCGCCCCGCCATCAGCCAGATCATCCCGGTCCACCGAGGTAATCACCACATGCCGCAGCCCCAATGTCGCCACAGCCTCCCCCACGCGCCGCGGCTCATCCGCATCCAGCGCATTGGGCAAGCCAGTAGCCACATTGCAGAACGAGCAAGCCCGCGTGCAAATCTCCCCCATAATCATCATGGTGGCGTGCCGCTGAGACCAGCATTCCCCAATATTCGGGCAGCTCGCTTCCTCGCACACGGTGGTAAGGTTCTTCTCCCGCATCAGCGCGCGCGTCTCATGATACACCGCACTCGTCGGCGCCTTCACCCGTATCCACGCCGGCTTGCGCTGGATAGGGTTATCCACCCGCCCCTGCTTCTCGGGGTGGCGAACGCGTTGCTCAATCAAGCGATGATCAATCTCGATACGGGTACTCATGACTTGGCTTCCATCAGCTCAGAAATGGATAACCTGGCCATAGGCGTCAAGCACGGATTCATGCATGGCTTCCGAGATGGTCGGGTGCGGGAACACCGTATGCATCAGCTCCGCCTCGGTCGTCTCCAATTGCCGTGCAATTACATAGCCTTGGATCAGCTCCGTCACCTCGGCGCCGATCATATGCGCGCCAAGCATCGCCCCCGTCTTGGCGTCAAAAATCGTCTTTATCAGCCCCTCCGGCTCACCCATGGCAATCGCCTTGCCATTCCCGATGAACGGGAACCGCCCCACCTTCACCTCATGGCCCGCTTCCTTGGCCTTGGCCTCGGTCATCCCCACGCTGGCCACCTGCGGCCGCGCATAGGTGCAGCCCGGTATGTTTCCGGTCTCAAATGGGTGCGGATTCTTGCCGGCAATCGCCTCCACGCACACCACGCCCTCATGGCTCGCCTTATGCGCCAGCCACGGCGGCCCCGCGACATCGCCGATGGCATAAACCCCAGGCTCGCCGGTACGGCCAAACCCATCCACCACAATATGCGTCCGCTCCACCTTCACCTTGGTGCCGTCCAGCCCCAGGTCCTCAACATTGCCGACGATCCCCACAGCCGAGATCACCTGCTCCACGGTAAACACCTGCTCCTTGCCGCCAACCTCAACGGTCACGGTCACGGAATCCTTGCCCTTCTTCGCGCCCTTCACAGTCGCGGAGGTGAGTATCTTAATCCCCTGCTTCTCGAACGACTTACGCGCCAGACCAGAGATTTCCGCATCCTCCACCGGCAAAATCCGGTCGAGCATCTCCACCACAATCACCTCGGAGCCAAGGTCGTTATAGAAACTCGCAAACTCAATCCCGATCGCCCCGGAGCCCATAATCAGCAACGACTTCGGCAGCACTTCGGGCACCATCGCCTCGAAATAAGAGACGATCTGCTTGCCATCCACCTCCAGCCCCGGAATCTGCCGGGGCCGCGCGCCCGTCGCCAAAATAATATGAGGTGCTGCAAGCTCCGCCACCGGCTTACCATCCTTCGTCACAGCCAGCTTCCCGCCGCCGAGGAGCTTACCGTAACCGACAAACACGGTCACCTTGTTCTTCTTCAACAAATGCCCAATGCCGCCCGAAAGCTGCTTGGCAACCCCGCGAGACCGCGCCACGATCTTCTTCAAATCCACCTGCACATTATCGGCCGAAAACCCATAATCCGGCAGATGATCCAGCAGATGCTTAATCTCCGCCGACCGCAGCAGCGCTTTCGTCGGAATACAGCCCCAATTCAGGCAAATCCCACCCAGATACTTCGCCTCAACCACGGCGACCTTCAGCTTCAACTGCGCCGCGCGAATGGCGGCCACATAACCGCCCGGCCCGCCGCCAACAACAATCAGATCAAAACTATCAGCCATGGTTCGTTTCCTTTTCCGTCTCTTTTTGAAAAAAGCGGCACCAAAAACTTTTGCTACTTTGGGCCTGAGGCGCTGGCCGCATCGCGGCCAATGTCCCGTATCTACTCGTCAAACCAAGCACCTTTTTTAACAGCGTCAAAAAGGTGCCGTACCGTCAGATTTTTCTTCTTCCTGATGAAAGGAAGCCAATTCCAAAGAAAGGGAAATGGAAAAACCTCTCCTTCATCATGAAAATACCGATGAAAATCTAGCCTATCGAAATCTGTGCCAAATTCATTTTTAACAGATTTAAGCAACTCATAGGCATCATCACCATCAATGGGCAGGTCATGATTGATGGACGTGGCTTCGGAAATTTTCTTGGTACCAGAAATGTGAGAAACGATTTCAAGAACCTTGTCCAGTATAGGGTCGTCCATCCCATGCCCTCAGAACATCACAGCATTAGCCCCAACGGCTCTTCCAACAGCCCCTTCAGAGTCGCCAAAAACTGCGCCCCCAGCGCCCCATCCACCACACGGTGATCACAGGACAACGTAGCAGTCATAACAGTCGCAATCGCCAGCTGATCATTCTTCACAACCGCCCGCTTCTCACCGGCACCTACAGCCAAAATACAAGCCTGCGGCGGATTGATAATCGCGGAGAACTCAGCAATCCCGAACATCCCGAGATTGGAAATAGAGAACCCGCCGCCCTGATACTCATCCGGCTTCAGCTTGCCGGCCTTAGCCCGCGCGCCCAGATCCTTCATGCTATTGGAAATCGCCGCCAGCCCCAACGCATCGGCTTTACGCACAATCGGCGTAATCAACCCATCCGGTATCGCAACGGCAATGGAAATATCAACATCATCGTACTGAATAATCGCCTCATCCGTCCAGCTGGCATTCACATTCGGATGCCGCCGCAACGCCACCCCGCAAGCCTTGATAATCAGATCATTCACCGAAAGCTTAAACGCCCCAGGCCCGTCCTTCGGCGATGTCGCATTCAGCTTCGCCCGCAATTCCAGCAGCGCATCCAGCTCCACATTCACTGTGAGATAAAAATGCGGCACCGTCTGCTTGGATTCCAGCAGCCGCTTCGCAATCACCTTGCGCATGGAAGAGTTCGGAATTTTCTTATGCGGCGCTGCAATCGCAGGCGCCGGTGCTTTCGCAGCAGCCGGGGCAGGGGCAGCCGCCTTCGGAGCCTCCACCTTAGCCTCAGCCTTCGGTGCCTCATGCGCCGGCGCGCCATCCAAATCCGCCTTCACAATCCGCCCATTCGGCCCCGAGCCCTTAACAGTCGCCAGATCAATCCCCGACTGCTTGGCAATCCGCCGCGCCAAAGGTGATGCAAAAACCCGCTCGCCATGCTCTTCAGTCTTGGCCTCTTCGGCCTTAGGCTCCTCAGCCTTGGCCGCAGCTTCCACTTTCGGTGCAGGCTTCGGCTCTTCCTTAGGTGCCGCCTCAGCTTTCGGCGCAGGCTCTCCCTTAGGCTTCTCCGCCGCAGGCGCATCCACCTTCCCGCCCTTCTCCTCCGTCAGCACGCCAATCACCGCATTCACGGCAACGCCCTCAGTCCCATCCGGCACCACAATCTTGGCGAGATACCCTTCCTCGACCGCCTCAACCTCCATCGTCGCCTTATCGGTCTCGATCTCGGCCAGCACATCGCCGGATTTCACCTCATCCCCCTCTTTCTTGAGCCAGCGGGAGAGTTTGCCTTCCGTCATTGTCGGCGACAGCGCCGGCATCAGAATGTTAATGGACATTTTAATCCCCCCGGATCAGAAAAGTTTCTTAACCGCATCCACAACCCAACCCGGTTGCGGCAGCGCCAGTTTTTCCAAATTCGCCGCATAAGGCATCGGCACATCAACACCCGCCACACGCACCGGCGGCGCATCCAGCCAGTCAAAACAATGCTCCACCACAGTGGCGATAATCTCGGAGCCAATACCGGCAAACGGCCAGCCCTCTTCCACGCTCACCACCCGGCTGGTTTTCTTCACACTTTCCACAATCGTATCAATATCCAGCGGCCGTATCGTGCGCAGGTTGATCACCTCCGCCGAAATCCCTTGGCTCTCCAGCGTCTCAGCCGCCTTCAGCGCCAAATCCACCATGATGGAAAAAGCGATGATGGTAACATCAGTACCCTCACGCTCCACCTTGGCCTTGCCGATCGGCAAAATAAAATCGTCGGAGATCGGACATTCCGAGGAATGCCCATAAAGAATCTCATTCTCCAGAAAGATAACCGGATTAGGATCGCGAATCGCCGCCCGCAACAACCCCTTGGCATCCGCCGCACTCCACGGTGCAACCACCTTCAACCCCGGGCAATGCGCATACCACGATGCATAGCATTGCGAATGCTGCGCCCCGACCCGCGCCGCCGCCCCATTCGGGCCCCGGAACACAATCTGCGCCCCCATCTGCCCGCCGGACATATACAAAGTTTTGGAGGCCGAATTGATGATCTGGTCAATCGCCTGCATGGCAAAATTGAACGTCATGAACTCCACAATCGGCTTCAGCCCATTCATCGCCGCACCCACGGCCATGCCGGTAAACCCATGCTCGGTAATCGGCGTATCGATCACCCGGCGCGGCCCAAACTCATCCAGCATCCCCTGGCTGATCTTGTAAGCGCCCTGATACTGCGCGACTTCTTCGCCCATCAAAAAAACGTCCTTATCGGCCCGCATTTCCAAACTCATCGCCTCGCGCAACGCCTCACGCACCGTCGTCGGCTTGGTCTCGCCATACTCCGGCTCAACAGCCGGGGCAGGGGCGGCAGGGGCCTCACTCTTGGCAGCGGGCTTCGCCGGCGCCTCGGCTGCCGCCTCTTCGGCCTTCGCCGGCACAGCCTCGGTCTTGGGTGCCTCAGCCTCGGCCTTGGGCGCGGGCGCTTGCACTTCATCCCCGCCCATGCGGCCAATAATGGTATTCACGGCGACACCCTCAGTGCCCTCCTCAACCAAAATCTCCTGCATCGTGCCTTCATCTACCGCCTCTATCTCCATGGTCGCCTTATCGGTCTCGATCTCGGCAATCACATCGCCCGATTTAATCTCATCCCCCGGCTTCTTCAGCCATTTGGCAAGCTTGCCCTCGGTCATGGTCGGCGACAGTGCCGGCATCAAAATATCAACCATCGTCTAAGACCCCACCAGCACGTCAGTATATAATTCACCACGCTCCGGCTCAGGAGAAGATTGCGCGAATTCCGCCGCCTCCTGCACACGCGCCTTCAACCCATCGTCGATCTTCTTCAGCTCAGCCTCATCCAGCCCCAGCTCCAGCAGTTTCGCCTTCGCCGCATCCAGACTGTCATGCTCCGCCCGCATCTTCTGCACTTCCTCGCGGGTCCGGTACTTGGCGGGGTCGGACATCGAATGCCCGCGGTAGCGGTACGTCTTCATCTCCAGCAAAAACGGCCCCTTGCCCGATCGGCAATGCGCCACCGCCTCATCGCCGGCAGCCTTTACCGCTTGCACATCCATGCCATCCACGGAAAGGCTCGGCATGCCCCAAGGCACGCCGTTCAGCGACAGATCGCGCGACGCCGAGGCCCGCTCAACGGAAGTCCCCATGGCGTAACGGTTGTTTTCAATGATAAACACCACCGGCAGTTTCATTAAATTCGCGAGATTGAAGCTCTCATAAACCTGCCCCTGGTTCGAGGCCCCTTCACCAAAATACGTCAGCGAAACCCGGTCAGTCTCCCGGTACCAGTTGGAGAACCCCAGCCCGGTGCCGAGGCTCACCTGCGCGCCCACAATCCCATGCCCGCCAAAGAACCCTTTTTCCTTGGAGAACATATGCATCGAGCCGCCCTTGCCCTTGGAGTAGCCCCCCGAGCGCCCGGTCAGCTCCGCCATCACGCCTTTCGGGTCCATCCCGCAGGCCAGCATATGCCCATGGTCGCGGTAGGAGGTAATCACCTGGTCCCCGGTATCTATGGCATGCTGCATGCCCACCACCACGGCCTCCTGGCCGATATACAAATGGCAGAACCCGGCAATCAGCCCCATGCCATACAACTGCCCGGCCTTCTCCTCGAAGCGGCGGATTAGCAGCATGGAGGTATACGCTTTCAGCAGCTCATCGCGGTCCATGGTATCGGCGGGGTGCTTGGCGGATCTCGGGGGTTTACGTGATTTATCGGGGGCCGCAGCCATGGGCGTCGCTCCTGGAAGGTTTTTTTCGCCCGAAGTGTTGCCCAACCAGCAAATCCGCACAAGGGCGGCTTCGTAAACTCCCCTCAATGTTCAGCAAAATTTCAAATTAACTAATAAGTGGTTAATTTATGCTACTGGCCGAAACACCACCGCCAGCCCGCGCAATAAAATTACAAACCACCCCGCATCCGGGCACAGTTCATCCACGCACCACCCAAAAATAAACAACATGTGGTGAGCTAAAAGCCTCTTAATCCGCTTTACGCGGCGCGAGATCAATCACCATATCCTGCGGATTGGCCAGATTAAGCACCTGCCGCGCCTGCTCATCGAGCATATCCGGCTGAATCGACTGCCCATTCAAATCCGCGATCTTGGTCTGCCAGGCCAGCCTCTCCGCCTCGGCGGCCTTGTACTGCGCATTGGCCTGGTCCAGCTGTTGCTGCTGCACATGCTGGGCCTCAAGCCCGCTCTTCCCATGCACCGCGTTCCACCCAAAATAATAGGTGAGCGCCAGAAACACGACTGGCGGCGCGATAGCGCGGAGGCGGTTGCGAATAGCGCGAAGCACGAAATAATTCCTTGACTTGATCCAGCATTCCGGACTCTCGCCCGAGTCTATCGCTTGGCCGCCAGGTTTCGCAAGAGTTAGTTTACGTACATATCTGATTCTAAATAAATTTAATGTTTATCTTCACCTGCCATGATTTAGCCCCGGTTCCGGCATGGTTACGCCATCTGGCGCTCCCATATGAGTGTCATTGGTAATCACGGGGGACCCTGATGAAGTTTAGATCACTATTCCGCTTAAGCGCCGTGGCCGCGGCTTTGTTCGGCAGCCTGGCTTTAACAACGGCCCCGGCCCATGCCGACTGGGGTAACCACGGCGGCGGCAACAACGGGCACGGCGACGGGCACGGCGACGGTCGCGGCGACGATCACGGCGGCGGTGGCAACGGCTGGCACGGCGGCCCAGGCTATCACGGCGGCTATAATGGCCATGGCTGGGACGGCCACCAAGCCTATCACGATTACAACGGCCACGGTTATTGGGGCCCGAATCATGGCTGGCATTGGTACCCAGGCTGGGGCCCGGGCTACGGTTATTACGGCCCGCAACCGGTCTATGTGGTACCGCAGCCGGGCTATTATGCCCCGCCGCCGGCCTATTACGCGCCACCCCCACCGGTTTACGTGGCCCCACCTTCGATCGTCATTACCCCAGGTGGCGTGGGTATCACCCCGTAATCACGGCCATTTGACCTCCGGCGGCATGGACATGAGTATCGCATCCACCTTGCCGCCGGTTTTCAACCCAAACGTCGTACCCCTGTCATACAGCAGGTTGAACTCCACATACCGCCCGCGCCGTATCAACTGCGCCTCGCGCTCCTCGGGCGTGAAAGTCTCGGCAAACCTTCGCCTGGCAATCGGCATATAAGCCGCACAAAAAGCCTCCCCCACATCACGGGTAAAAGCGAAATCCGCCACCGCATCGCCGGAGTCGAGGTAGTCGTAAAAAATCCCCCCCGCCCCGCGCGGCTCCTGCCGGTGCGGCAGATAAAAATATTCATCGCACCATTTTTTGAATTTTTCGTAATACGCCGGGTCATGCCGGTCGCAAGCAGCCTTATACGCCGCATGAAACCCTGCCGTATCCTCAACCGCCGCCGCGGTGCCCGGCTGCAAGGGCGTCAAATCCCCCCCGCCGCCAAACCAGCCCTTGGCCGTCACCATCATACGCGTGTTCATATGCACCGCCGGCAGTTTGGGGCTACGCGGATGCGCCACGAGTGAAATCCCCGCCGCCCAGAACGCCGCCCCCGCCTCGGTCCCTGGAATCCTTGCCGCGAAATCCGGCGTAAAATTCCCCTGCACCACGGAAATATTTACCCCGGCCTTCTCAAATACCTGGCCCTTGATGACACTCATCACGCCACCGCCGCCATCCGGCCGGTCCCAGCTGGTGCGCTCAAACCGCCCGGGATTCGGCCCCGCCATATCCTCAATGGCCTCGAACTCCCCGCAAATCCGGTCTCGCAATTGGACAAACCAGGCGGCAACATCGGATTTCAGGGCATCATGTGGGGCAATTGTGCTCATGGCACCCCCATACGCAAAACTCCCGCGTCCATCCACTCTTGAAATTTTCTTCCCGAGCCGTCATGCGTGTGTTCAGGAGTTGATTGCTCCAGGGGAGACGACATTGGCTGAATCAGCAGCATCACAGGTGACGGCGCACGGGGGTTCCCGGCGTGAATTTTTAACCCTTCTGACAGCCGCCACCGGCGCGGTAGCGGGGGGTGCCATTCTCTGGCCCGTGGTCGACGCGCTGAACCCCGATGCGGCCGCGCAAGGTGCAGCACACCTCATCGTCAATGTTGCCGATATTGCCGAAAATACTGCAAAAACTGTGCAGTGGGGCGGTTTGCCGGTCACCATCCGCAAGCTCACCGCCAAGGATGTCGCTGATAACGAGTTCCTCGTCACCTCCACTCTGGTGGACCCGGCCGATTTTTCCGCGCGCGTAAACGCCGGCTACCCGAGTTTCGTGGTCGTCGTCGGCCTGAACACCGCCACGCCCTGCGAGCTGGAAGGCGATGCCACCTCCGACCCGCGCGGCGACTTCAACGGCTGGGTTTGCCCCTGCGACGGCAGCGAATACGACCCGCTGGGCCGCGTCCGCAAAGGCCCGGCGGTGAAGAACCTCGCCATCCCGCGCTACACTTTCCTCAACGCCGCGCAGATCAAGCTGGGCTGAATCATGACAACGCAAAGCAAGACCTCATGGGCAACCACGCGCCTGCCATATCTCGGCAGCCTGTGCGCCACCTTCTGCCAGAAAAACCGCGCCCCCGGCGCACCGTATTTCGAGGCCTTCCCCTTCCTCATCGCGGTTGCGGCGGCCTTCCTCACCCTCTCCGGCATTGTCCTGGCGGTGTACTACAACCCCTGGCACGCCTTCGATTCGGTGCAATTCATAGACCGTGACGTGAACAACGGCTGGCTCATCCGCGCCTACCACGCCACCGGCACGACGATGATTTTCGCCGTCACCTATCTCTATCTCTTCCGCGCCGTCCTCACCCGCGCCTACCGCGCCCCCGGCGAGTTCGTCTGGCTGCTCAGCGTCAAGCTCCTGGCCATTCTGCTGCTTACCGGCTGGCTGGGCTATGTGCTCACCGGCGGTGCGGCCGGCTACTGGTCGCTGTTCAACGCCTCCAACGCGGCTCTCTCGCTCGGCAGCCTGCCCGGCGCTGTCGGCCTGTGGTTCTTCGGCGGCCCCGCCGGCGGCGGCACGCTCGCCCGGCTCGAAGTTTTCCACGCGCTGCTGGCAGCCTCCCTGCTGCTGGTGGTCTGGCTCATCCACGCCAGCCGCAAGGCCGTGGCACTGCCCGTCGCCCCAGCCCGCGCTGTTGCGTTCTACCCGTATTACTTGGCGCAGTATTTCGCGGCTCTGGCAGTGTTTGCCTTCATCTTCGTCATCCTCGCCTTCTACGCGCCGCACATCAGCAGCACGCATATGAACCAGCTGCCCGCCACGGATCTCACCGTGGCAATTGGTGCCGCCGTGCCCTGGTATCTGGCCCCTGCCGCCGGTCTGCTCGGCGTATTCCCCACCGCGACCCTCAGCATTCTGGCCGCAATCGCCGCCGCGGCAGTGCTCTACGCACTGCCCTGGCTGGACCGCTCCGGCGCCAACGGCGCCAAAGGCAAGGTCTACGGCTTCTTCATCTGGCTCCTGGCGCTAGACGTCATCGGCCTGGGCTGGGCCGCCCATTCCCATTGCGCGCTCGCCAGCACTTTGGCCGGCGTGTTCACCACCTGGTATTTTTTCCACTTTTTGGTCATCACCCCGGTGGTCACGGCGATGGAGGCCGAATAATGCGCCGCATTTTAGCTCCACTTCTGGCATTCAGCCTTGTCGCGCTTAGCTTTGTTGCGGCTGCGCCCCGGGCCGCACATGCTGAAGACACGCTGTCGCCCTTAAAATTCCAAAGCCAAGGCGCGCTTGGCACCATCGACAAAGCCGCCGCCCAACGCGGTTTCCAGGTCTTCTCATCGGTCTGCGCCGGCTGCCACTCCGTCAGCGGCGTCCACTACCGCGACCTCGAAGCCCTCGGCCTAACCCCCGACCAGGCCGCCGGCGAAGCCGCCGCGGCCGGTGGTAATCTTGACTCAGCCCTAAAAGGTGCGGCCCCCATGGACATGGGCGGCGCGGTCCCGCCCGACCTCACCAGCATCGTCGCCCAGCGCCCCGGCCCGCGCTATATCTACGACTACCTCACCGGCTACGCGCCAGCCCCGGCCGGCGTCTCACTTCTTCCCGGCCATTACTACAACGCAGCCTTCCCCGGCGGCCAAACGGCAATGCCGGCCGCCCTGCACGACGGCGCGGTAACCTACGCAGACGGCGCCCCAACCACCACCGCGCAGGAAGCAGCAGACGTCGCCGAGTTCCTCACCTGGACGGCGGATCCCAACCTCGATGCGAAACATCTGATCGGCTTCCGCGCCATCATCTTCTTCGCCTTCCTCGCGATCATCGCCATCATCTCCAAGCGCAAAGTGTGGCGCACGAGCCTCTGACACCGCTGGACCAACTAGCAACGGCAGCGCGAGGCTGTACCCTCTGCGCCGCCGTTTTGCCGTTGGGCCCCCGCCCGGTATTCCGCGTCTCGCCAACAGCAAGGCTGCTGATCATCGGCCAGGCGCCCGGCACCAAGGTACACATCTCCGGCCAGCCGTTTGACGACGCCTCCGGCGACCGCCTGCGCGGCTGGATGGGCATAGGCCGTGATATATTCTACGATTCCTCAAAAATAGGCTTCTTGCCGATGGGCTTTTGCTACCCCGGCCGCCTGCCCAATGGCGGCGACGCCCCGCCGCGCCCGGAATGCGCGCTATCATGGCACGGTAAATTTTTAGCGTTATTGCCGCAACTGGAATTGATCCTGCTCGCCGGCGGCTACGCGCAAAAGCGCTACCTCGGCAAAGCCAGCATGACGGAAAACGTCCGGGCAGGGGCAGGGGGCAAGTTTCTGCCCTTGCCGCACCCGTCCTGGCGCACCTCCGGCTGGGAAAAGCAAAACCCATGGTTCGGGAACGAAATATTGCCGCGTCTCAAATCAGAGGTCGCGCGCCTTACCTGACGCCGTGCCGGGCGCAATAAAAAACCCCGGCAGTCTCCCGCCGGGGTTTTCCTTAAAATCGCAGGATTACTGCAGCACGATTTCCACACGCCGGTTCTGCGGTTCGCGCACGCCGGGGCCTGTTGCCACCAGCAGATGTGTTTCGCCATAGGCATGGATTTCGATTTCCGATTCCGGAATGCCATCCTGCACCAGCGCCGCCGCAACGGATTTGGCACGCCGCTCGGACAGGCCCTGGTTATAGTCAGCCGTGCCGGAAGTATCGGTATAGCCGGACACATCAAGCGTGGTGGTGCTGGCGGTCTTGCTGCCGGCTGCCGCTTGCGCAATAATCTGCGCCGCGCGCGCGGACACATCGGCCTTGTCCCAATCGAAGAACACCAGGAAGGTGCGCGCCGGCGGCGGCCCCACATCGGCAACCGGTGCCGGCGACAGCGACAGCGGATAAGACGGTGCCGGGCGCGGCGCGGAAAATGCGTAGCGCAGCCCAACCAGAATCGTATTGTTGATGGTGTTGCCGGCATTCAGCCTGGCGCTCACAATACCATCGTTGAACTGATAATGCCGCGTCTGCACCAGCTGCATGAAGCGATATTCGCCGGTCACGGCCAGGCCCGGCGCGCCCGGAATGTCATAGGAGACACCCGCGATCACATCATAGGCAAGGCTGCCGGACGAGCCGTTCACGCTCCCGTCGCCATCGTCATGCAGGTCCAGCTTCTGCCATTGATAGCCGGCGCCGGCGCCGAGATAGGGGACCACGGGGAAGCTGACCGGAAAATCATACAGCCCGTTGACCATGACACCGTATGTGTCCGCGGAGCCACCGCCATTCTTCGCTTTATTATAGAAATAATTACCGCCGACCTGCACGCGAAAACCATCGCCGAAGCCGTAACCAACATCGCCCACGCCGGCAAAAGCGGGACCGTAGGAGATCTTGCCCGAAACAGAGCCGGTAACCGTGGCGTTGTTCGCATGTACAAGGGTCAGCGGTCCGGAGGAGTGCAGAGAGGTATCCTGCTGGATGCTGGTACCGAAACCGGCATCGATATAGGGGCCGCTCACGGGCGCCGCATAAGCGGCAAGCGGCAGAGCAAGGCAGGTCGCGGCGGCAAGAAGAGAGCGCAAATTCATGGTATGTCCCGGATTGATTGTTACAGGAAAGCCTGCATTTCCCGCGTAGTCTGTTCCAGCTCCGGTGCAAAGGGGTGGCAGCTTCACGCCGTAACTTTAGGCTGAGTGTGGCGCGCGGGACACGCGCTTTGGTTACGGCCTGAAAGAAGCCAACCCGCGCAGCGCATTCCCATGCTCATCAAAATTATCCGCCGCCAGCCAAGCCAGCATCGCATCGCGGCGCGAAGGCCATTCCGATTCTGTGATGGAATACATCGCGGTATCCCGCTCGCGTCCTTTGATCAGCATATGCGCCCGCAGCGTGCCCTCATAGGTAAACCCCAGCCGGTCAGCCGCCCGCCGCGAGGCCTCATTCAGCGCATTGCATTTCCAAACCAGCCGCCGGTAGCCGAGATCATCGGCCGCATGCCGCAGCAGCAAAAACATCGCCTCGGTGGCGGCCCGTGTACGCTGCAATTCCGGCCCAAACCAGATATTCCCCAGCTCGATTGCCGCATTCCCCGGCTCGATATTCATCAGGCTCAACCAGCCCGATGCCCGCCCCGTCGTCACCGGCCGCACCGCCCAGAACGCCGCCTCCGGCATCGCACAATGTTTTGCGATAAACCCATCCATCTCCGCCCGCTGCGCAAACGGCCCGTAGGACATATAGGCAAAACTCTCATCGGCCTGAAGCGCCGCCTCAAACAGCTCCCCCGCATGCCGCCGCCGCAACGGCTCCAGGCTAACGCGCCGCCCAAGAATTTTCTCCCGCGAGGGCAGGGGACGCGGCCAGGCATCAACCTCGGGGCCGATGGGTTGGGTCACGGATAGCTCTCCCTGGCCCTAACCACGCAACCGCGCCAACGTCGCCGTCGTGGAATGCCCCGGCAGCAGCTGCGCCAGCGCCACACTCCCGCCCCAGCTCTCCACCAGCTCCCCACCAACCACAGTCTCGCGCGTATAATCCGCGCCCTTAATCAGATAATCCGGCTTGATCTGCTTGATCAGTTCAATCGGCGTATCTTCCTCAAACAAACAAACCATATCCACGCTAGCCAGAGACGCCAGCACCGCCGCCCGCGCCGCCTCGCCCTGCGCCGGCCGCGTCGGGCCCTTCAGCCGCTGCACCGAAGCATCGGCATTAATCCCCACAATCAGCCGGTCGCACATCGCCCGGCATTGTTCCAGCAGATGCACATGCCCCGGATGCAGTAAATCGAAACAACCATTGGTGAACCCAACCTTATAACCGCGCATCCGCCAACGCTCGGCAGCCTCAGCCGCAGCAGCCGGCGTCACCACCTTCTGCAAAGCACCGGTAGCGGGCGCTATGGCCGCCAGAATATCGGCCGGCCGCGCCACGGCGGTCCCCACCTTGCCCACAACAATGCCACCGGCGATATTCGCCAGCCGTGCCGCCTCAGCCAACGGCACTTCCGAAGCCAGTGCCGCCGCCAGCGTAGCCACAACAGTGTCCCCAGCACCGGACACATCAAAAACCTCTTTCGCCTCGGCCGGGTAATGCCGCACCTCGGTGCGCGTCACCAGGCTCATGCCATCCTCGGCCCGCGTTACCAAAATCGCGCCAAACTCATAGCGCTGCAGCACCACCTGTGCCGCCGCCACCACACCGCCTTCGCTATCCACGGCCAGCCCGGTCGCCTCATGCAGCTCCTTGCGGTTCGGCGTCACAATATCGGCACCCCGATACCGCTCCCAATCCCGCCCCTTCGGATCCACAATAATCGTCCGCCCCAGCTTCTTGGCCCCCGCGATCAGCTCCCGGCAAACCGCCTCGCCCAGCACGCCCTTACGATAATCCGACAGCACGGTAATCGTCGTCGCCGCCATCGCATCGAGCGCAATCCGTATCAGCCGCTCCGCCAGTTTCGGCGGCAAATCAATCGTTTCCTCGCGGTCCGCGCGAATAAGATGCTGCCCCTGCGCGATATACCGCGTCTTCAGCGTCGTGGTCCGCCCGCCATGCACCAGCAGCCAGGGTTCCACGCGCTCCTGCCCGCCAACCAGCCCCGTCAAATCCGAGCCCGCCTGGTCATCCCCCACCACGGACACAAACGCAGCCGCCGCGTCGAGGGCAATCAGATTGCGCACCACATTGCCCGCCCCGCCCGGCATCGCCACCTCGCGCGTCACGGTGAGAATCGGCACCGGCGCCTCCGGGCTCACCCGGCTCACAATGCCATAAACATAGCGGTCGAGCATCGCATCCCCCACCACCAGCACGCTGGCGCGGTTGAAACGCTTCACATATTGTCCCAGATCGGCACTGGTTTCGCTAAAAACATCGGCAGTCATGACCCAACCGCTAACGTGCCGGGCCGTTTCTTGCAACGGCCCACTCACTAAGTCCCGTTTCTGGCAACGGCCTCTTCCGCCACGCCCCGCTTCTGGCCCCGCTTCTGGCAACGCCGCAAAAACATGCTTATCTAGGCTTGCCATGACAGAGCTTCCCGCCTTTCTCGATTCCACCCGCCCGCAAGTGCCCGATATCGCCGTGCCACGCGGCGTCACACCCTTTTACCTGCCCGACCAGCCGGTGCGCGGCCGGCTGATCCGTTTAGGCCCGCTCGGCGCCACTCTGCTCTCCCGCCACAACCACGCCCCGCCGGTGCAAGCCTTGCTCGGCCAGGCCATGGCCCTGGCGGCGGCTCTGGCCACGGCGCTAAAATTCAAAGGCACCTTCTCGGTCCAGGCGCGCGGCGACGGCCCCGTGCCGATGCTGCTGGCCGATTGCACCGATGCCGGTGCCCTGCGCGGCTATGCCCGCGTAAAAGAAGCCGCCGAAATCCCAGATGATGCCAGCGCCGGCGCCATGCTCGGCACCGGCTACCTCGCCTTCACCGTCGATTTCGGCCCGGACCACGACCCGCAGCAAGGCATCGTCTCGCTGGAAGGCGGCACGCTCGCCGCCATGGCCGAATATTATTTCGCCCAATCCGAGCAGATGCCCGCCCGCGTCTTCCTCGCCGCGGCTGAAACGCCAGCCGGCTGGCGCGCCTCCGCCTTGGTGCTGGAGCGCGTGGCCGGGGCAGGGGGCATATCCCCCGAAATGTCCGAGGACGAGCAGGAGGAAGCCTGGCGCACCGCCACCATATTGGCCGAAACCATCACCACCGACGAACTGCTCGACGATGCCCTAACCCCCGAACGCCTCCTCTACCGCCTGTTCCACGGCGAAGGCGTGGCCGTCGCCAAACCCCGGCCCTTAAGCTTCGGCTGCCGCTGCTCGCGCGCCCGCCTCTCCGGCATATTAGAGGGTTTCCCCGAAGACGACCTCGACCACATGGCGGTCGATGGCGACATCGTGATGACCTGCGAATTCTGCAATTTCGATTTTCACTTCGCCCGCGACACTATCACCGGAAGGCCAGCCTCCCCATGAAGAACCGTCTCGCTCTTATCTCTGTGCTGGCCCTGGCCGCCTGCTCGTCACCCCCACCGCCGCAAAACTTCGCCCCGCTCGACTACTCTTATCTGCGCCCCTTCACCTTCAAGGTCGCGAATATCAGTGTAGTGAACAGTTACGTCCCGGGCCCCGACGAGGCCCAGCTCAACGCCAACAACCCGGCCCCGCCGGCTCCCGCACTTCTGGCCATGCTCAACCACCGCATGCAGCCCTCCGGCCAGCCCGGTAACGGCACCGTCACCGTGCAGGCCGCCAGCATCACCGAGGGCGGCGGCAACCTCAACGGCCAGATGACGGTGGACATCAACCTCACCAGCGCCGACGGCCGCTCCACCGGCTTCGCGGAGGCTTCGGTCACCGCCAGCGCCCCCGTGCCCGATGGCGACAACAACTCGCCGGACATGCAGGCCGCCCTCTATCAGATGACCAAAAAGTTGATGGACGCCATCAACGTGCAGCTGCCCTACCAGATCACCCATAACATCCCCACCTGGGTGGACTGGACCAATCCGCAGGGCGGCGCCTTCTCCACCGGCACGGGCGGCGCATCCGGCGCCATTCAGGCCACCCCGCTTACCGGGCCCCCCGGCAGCTCGGTCACCACCACCACAACCACAGGCGCCCCTGGCGCCCCGGTGCCGCAGGCAGGAATGCCAGTGCCGTTGACCCCCGCTACTACAGTGCCCGCACCGCCCACGGGCAATCTGGTCCCGCCCGGCTACCCTGGCGCCCCCACAACCCTCACGCCCCCACAATGAGTACCCTTACTCTGCTGCCGGTAACGGCCGAAGCCGAATGGGAAGACGTGCCGGCGGACAAAATCATCGCCGGCAACCCGCGCACCCGCACCATTACCCTCTACGAATCCCCCGCCGCCAAACTCTATGCCGGCGAATGGGAAGCAACCCTCGGCAAATGGCGCATCGCCTACACCGAATGGGAGTATGTCCAGATAATCTCAGGCACCTGCGTACTGGAAGGTGATGACGGCACCAGAATCGAGGCCGGCCCCGGCCAGAAATTCGTCATCGAGCCCGGTTTCACCGGCACCTGGGAGGTTTTAACCGCCATGCGCAAATCCTGGGTAATCCGCGAGTAGCTGCCTAAAACCACCCCAAATCAAGCGGCGAATGCCAGCATCCCCCTATTCCGCTTGACGTTCCCCTCCAGCCCAGCTAGACCGCGCGCTTCTTCGAACTCCTTTGTTTTTGGACACCATGGCCAATATTGCATCCGCTGAAAAACGCATCCGCCAGACCGTTAAGCGCACCTTGCGCAACAAGGCGCGCAAATCGCGCGTCCACACCGCCATCCGCAAGGTTGAGGAGGCTGTGGCCTCTGGCGACAAGGCCGCCGCTCTGGCTGCCCTCACCGCCGCTCAGCCCGAAATGCAGCGCGCTGCCGGCAAGGGTGTGCTGAAGGCCAACACCATGTCGCGCAAGCTGTCGCGCCTCTCGGCCAGCGTCAAAGCTGTTGCGGCTGCTTAACGCGGCCGACTAACGCAGCCAGCTACCGGACGTTGCGGCGTCCTGTTCTAAAAACGAGACATTCATCGCACCGCTGTCATTCTGTCGTAACACAGACATGTCAGCGGTGTTTTGTCATGCCCGCAATTGCCGTTGCAGCAATGCAACCGAAACTTTCTATTCACAAAGAACCAACTAAATAACACTCTGATTTTGTTTCTTTATTCCCGTGATACAGCGACTTGTCTACCAACGCGGCGACATTTCAAAGCTTGCATCATCTTATGCTTTCGCCGTACTGTCCGAGCTTCAAGATACCATTGGTCACAATCTCATTTCTGAGAAAGTTAAGGTCCGCGTAATTTTGCGTAAGGCTTTTTCCGGATTGGGGAGCTTTGTGCCTGGTTTGGGGCTTAAGGCTTTGAGCAATGGTATGGGCAGGGGGAAGGCGGGGTAGATGATGAGCCTGGAGATCAGTTCCATGCGCGATGGCGATGCTATGCCAAAATCTTTCGCACCGCGGCTGGAGGAACCAGGCATGAGTGAGCAGTGGTCACGTGTGCGCGCCCGCCTGCAGGCTGAAGTCGGCGATGTCGAATACCGTACTTGGCTCAAACAGGTCGTGTTCGCGGGCGTCGCTGGCGATGAGGTCACCGTCATCCTCCCCACACGGTTTCTGCGCGATTGGGTGAACAAGGAATACGGCGAGCTGATCACCGCGTTGTGGCAGACCGAGAACGCGGCCATCCGGCGCATAGACTTCCGCACCGCCGCCGCCTCGCGCGCCGCCGCCCCCAACCTCGCCGAGCCGACAACTGCCCCGGTGGTACAGGCAGCCCCCGCGCGCCCGGAAAGTGCGGCCCCGCTCGACCAGCGCTTCACCTTCGAAACATTCGTCGTCGGCAAGCCCAACGAATTCGCCTATGCCTGCGCCCGCCGCGTGGCCGAGGCACCCAACACCGCCGGCTTCAACCCGCTCTTCCTGTATGGCGGCGTCGGCCTCGGCAAAACGCATCTCATGCACGCCATCGCCTGGGAAATTTCCTCCCGCACGCGCGGCGGCAAGCCGGTCTCCGTCGCCTATATGTCGGCGGAAAAATTCATGTACCGCTTCATCAACGCCTTGCGCTCGCAATCCACCCTGGATTTCAAGAATGAGCTGCGCAGCGTTGACGTTTTGATGATCGACGACCTGCAGTTTCTCATCGGCAAGGACAATACGCAGGAAGAATTTTTCCACACCTTCAACGCTCTGGTCGATGCCGGCAAACAGATCATCATCTCGGCCGATAAATCCCCCTCGGATCTCTCCGGCCTGGAAGACCGCCTGCGCACGCGCCTTGGCTGCGGCATGGTCGCCGATCTGCACGCCACCACCTTCGAGCTGCGCTACTCCATCCTGGAAGCCAAAGCCCAGCGCGCCGGCGTCGAAGTCCCGGCCAAGGTCATAGAATTCCTCGCCCGCAAAATCACTTCCAACAACCGCGAACTCGAAGGCGCGCTCAACCGCCTCGTCGCCCATGCCAACCTCTTCAACCGCCACCTCACCATGGAAACCGCGCACGAAGTCCTGCACGACGTGCTAAAAGCGCACGACCGCAAAGTCTCCATCCAGGAAATCCAGAAGCGCGTCTGCGAACATTTCAACATCCGCGTCGCCGAAATGTCCTCCGCCCGCCGCGCCCGCAACATCGCCCGCCCCCGCCAGGTCGCCATGTACCTGGCCAAACAGCTCACATCGAAAAGCCTCCCCGACATCGGCCGCCATTTCGGCGACCGCGACCACACCACCGTGATGCACGCCGTCTCCCGCGTAACCGAACTCATCGGCACCGATGCAGCGTTCGCGGAAGACGTGGACCTGCTCCGCCGGATGCTGGAAACTTAAAGAGCACCGCTTTTAAGCAAGCACAGGGCTCCGCCCTAACCCGCTGGGGCCTGAGGCCCCAGACCCCCATTACTTTAGACTGCGCTCTCTCACCCCCGTCATTCCCGCGCAATCTGTGACTCCCATGGCCTTGGGAGCCAGAGATCCCCGCTTTCGCGGGGATGACTGGGCTTTCGCGGGGATGACGGGAGCGTATGGGACTTCTCAAACAGTCTCTAAGTACCGGTGCTGCCGTGGCGATAGACCCGCAGGGGGCATAGCCACAGCAATTCAGCGGGAGGCTTTGGCGTGTTGAACCGTAAGCGGAAACATTCCGCATGTCTGCACCCAGTGGCCGCGCAAGGCGCGAATGGACAACTGATATTGCCCATCGGGCACGCGGGAAAAATCGGCGTTCACGTGAAACCCGGAATCATCCAGCGCCGCGGGCAGATGGAAATACGCGGTTACGTCGGTACGTACATCGCCTTTCGCCGTGCGCACGGAAAAATCGCCCTTGGCGCCGTGCAACGTTACAAACACGGCGGAGGGCAGATGCCCGAGCCCGTTCATGAGCGCCCAGCCCGAGATGGGAACGACATCATCGGCCGAGACCGTCATCCCTGGCCCCGGCGCCTGCGTACCAATCGGGTTCAGCGAGCATGCGCCCGAGGCTACGGCGGCGCGTGTTTTAACGGACGCTTTAACGGGCGTGAACCGGGCAATATCGATCAGCCGCACCAAAGGTCCCACATCCGCCAGTGCCACGCTTTGCCCTGCCGAGATGAAGGTGATGCTCCGCTTGTTGAAAAACAGCGCGACGTCGAGCTGTAAAAACGGACCAGTATTGAATGCGCTCCCAGGGGCGTTGGGGATTTTAAAAGTCCCGTCCATACCGGACAGCCCGCCGACAATCTCTCCCTGCGGCGGCACCACGAAATTCATGGATGGGGCGGGGGACAGTCCAGCGCGCCAGTTTTCGATCTTCGTGGCGGTAATCGTATCGTAAATCATATAATTCGAGGCCAGCGCCGGCAATGCCGTGTGCATCGGGATTGTTACAGCCAGGGCCAGACACGCAACACCGGCCGGGCGCAGCCAGTTCTGGCGGGTAATGCCATGCCCGCGCAAAACCGGCACGGCGGCCACGGCAATTAAAGCGATGAAGATCAGGTCCTGGCGCGTCGTGACATGATGTTCGCAGCAATCCATGCCGTATTGATAGAAAGCCGCCGCAATGGTTGCAAAAAACGTCGCGACGGCGGCAATCGCAAGAGCTGCCAGGTAATAGGCTGCTTCACGATGCTCAGGTTTGAGCGGCTTGCTCGGTAGCAGCGACAAAATGAGATAGGCGCCGGTCAGAAAAAGCACTTTGATCGCCATGGTGGAAGCGATGTTGGTGCCCAGCGAAAACATTTCATTGTCGAAGCCGGGGCCGGTCGCGAGCAGCGCGTTGAGCGCGTGGTGGCGCACCGCATCGTTACCGAAGCCTGCACCCTCATGCGCATCCTGGGCACGCCCGGTGGCGACTTTGTAGAGCATCCAGAGCGCGCCGGCCAGCGGCACCGCCAGCCATGCTTTGATGAAACGGAAGGAGGGGCGCCGGCCGCGCAACAGGCTGAACGCCACGGGGACCGCCATCACCATGGATGCGAAGATAAAGGTAAAAATCGCCCCGATTTCGGAACTCCATGCGGCCACCAGCAAGGCGCCGCCGCGCAGCACATTCCCGCCCCGGCTCCGCGTATCACCGGCACAGAGCGACCAAAGCAAAATCGTCATCCCCGCGAGGGTGGGCAGATAGGCAAAGGCCGCCATCGGAAAGTAGAAGGCCTCGGCCACGGGATGGCCCAGCAGGAACGAGCACATCAGCGCCATGGCCAGCACGCCAAGCGCGCATTTTGCCGTGGCTGTGGCGTGCCGGAAAAACACAAACGGGGACACGGCTGTGCAGACGAACAACAGCAACCAGACGGGTGCCAGCGCGCTGGTCATCATCTCGCCACGCATGGTCACGGCGAGCCATCCGTAGATGAGCACGAGCAGATCCGATACCGGCCGCGGGATCCAGGTCATGAGGACCGAAGCGCTATATAACAGGCCGCCGCTGCGGATGGTGGCGAATGTCATGTATTCGTCGTGCCAGTAGCCCAGCGGGATCAAACCAGCGAAAGCCGCCACAATGACCGCGAAATAGGCGATGGCGGCGGCACAGAGCAGGCCGTAAAATCTGCCTGACGGATTAAAGTCCAAGTTTCGAACCCCGCGGCGCGCATGTGCCAGTAAGCGAGCCAGTAAGCGAGCCAGTCTCCGCAACAGCGTTAATCATCGAATCCATCCCCAGGCGATCACCTTTGCATTTAACGGCCGTGGCTTTTGCTGTCGATTGGCGGCGTCGATTGGTGGCCTGGCTATCGCGCCTAAAACTGCGTACTGGGGGCGGAAGCACATTGCGCGCTTCATGCGCGGGTATCCCGTCCCGACGCCTTTCTGGCGCTGCCGTTCGACCATCTCGACAATGGCGAGGTCCTGGCGGGGCTAAAACCGAAAAAAACTTTGAAAATCAGCCGCTCCCAGCTATATTCGGAGTCATGGCACTCGATCTGGGCAGGCGGCAATTCATCTCTTCCACACTCCGCGCGCAATTGCGCCGCAGGGCAGGGGAGCTTGGCGGCATTATCCTCGCTATCGCCGCCCTTACTTTGGCCCTCGCCCTTGCCTCCTACAACCCAGCCGATCCCTCGCTGAACACCGCTTCCAGTGCCCACCCGACCAACCTCGCCGGGGCTGCGGGGGCGCAAGGTGCGGATTTTCTGCTGCAAGGGTTTGGCGCCGCCGGCCTTATTCCCGTGCTGTGCCTGCTCGCCTGGTCCTACCGCCTGGCCACGCGCGGCTATATCGGCCGCTTGAAAACCCGTATCGTGCTGGCCGGCGTCGCGCTGCCGCTGCTGGCCGCTGCCCTGGCCATGGGTGTTACTGAAATCCCCGGTGCTGCCGTAACCTGGCCGGTGCCCGCCGGCATTGGCGGCGCCGCGGGCCATATCCTCGCCGGCGCCATCATGGGCGGCGGCTCCATGCTCGGGCGCGCCGGTGCCGGCATCATGCTGGGCCTGAGCCTTACAACCTCGCTCGGCTGCTTCATCTACGCCCTCGGCTTTTCCCCCGGCGAATGGCATGCCGGCGGCAAGCGCGCCGCCCGCGCTGCCGCGGCTTCGGTACAGCACAGCGTGCGCGGCGCCGAGGCTGTGTCCTCGTGGATTACGCCGCTGCTGCAAAGCGTGGCGGCGGAACAGGACGCCGCGCCCCGCAACGCCCCCCGGAGTGCCTGGAGCCCCGAGCCCCCGATGAGCGGCCCGTATGACGACGAAGGTGACTTCACAGCCGCCCCCGAACCCGCTGGGCCGATCCTCTCCTTCAAATCCAAACCCGCGCCGGTAAAATCCGTGCCCGCGCCCAAAGTGGCACCAAGGCAGGAGCGACTGCCGCTGCTCGAATTCGGCTGGACCCCGCCCTCGCTCAGCCTGCTCCGCGTCGCCCCCGTGCGTGGGGGCAGCCTGCTTTCAGATGAAGCGCTCCAGGCCAACGCCCGCCTGCTGGAAAACGTGCTCCAGGATTACGGTGTGCAGGGCAAGATCGTCGAAATCCGCCCCGGACCGGTGGTAACCTTGTACGAGCTGGAACCCGCCCCCGGTATTCGCGCCGCCCGCGTCATCGGGCTGGCGGAAGACATTGCCCGCTCGCTCTCGGTCATGGCCGTGCGCATCGCCGTGGTCGCCGGGCGCAATGTCATCGGCATCGAGGTGCCCAACGCCAAGCGCGAGACGGTGTATTTTTCGGAACTGCTGGGCAGCGAGATGTGGGATTCCCTCCATGCCGCGCTGCCCATGGCTCTGGGCAAGGACATCTCCGGCGCGCCGGTGATGGCCGATCTCGCCCGCATGCCGCATCTGCTGATCGCCGGCACCACCGGCTCGGGCAAATCCGTCGGCGTGAATGCCATGATCATGAGCCTGCTGTACAAGCTCTCGCCCGAGCAATGCCGGCTCATCCTGATCGATCCGAAAATCCTCGAACTCTCCGTTTATGACGGCATCCCGCATCTGCTCACCCCGGTGGTGACCGAGCCGGCCAAAGCCGTGGCCGCACTCAAATGGGTGGTGCGCGAGATGGACCGCCGCTACCGCAACATGAGCCAACTCTCGGTGCGTAACATCGCCGGCTATAACGATCGGGTGAACGAGGCCCGCGGCCGTGGTGAGGTCGTGACCCGCCGCGTGCAGACCGGGTTCGACTCCGAAACCGGCAAGCCGGTGTTCGAGGATCAGCCGCTGGCGCTGGAGCCGCTGCCCTTCATTGTCGTGTTCATCGACGAGATGGCCGACCTTATGATGGTCGCCGGCAAGGATATCGAAATTTGCGTGCAACGCCTGGCGCAAAAAGCCCGCGCCGCCGGCATCCATGTCATCATGGCCACCCAGCGCCCCTCGGTGGACGTCATCACCGGTACCATCAAGGCCAATTTCCCCACCCGCATCTCCTTTCAGGTGATCTCGAAGTTCGACAGCCGCACCATCCTGGGTGAGCAAGGCGCCGAACAGCTGCTCGGCCAGGGCGATTTGCTGTACATGCAGGGCGGCGGCCGCATCACCCGCGTCCACGGCCCCTTCGTGTCCGACCAGGAAGTGGAAGCCGTGGTGGAATATCTGCGCGAACAGGGCGAGCCCGCCTATCTCGACGAAGTCACCGAACCCATGGACGAGGACGACGCGGCTTCAGTGCCCTCCGGTGCCATCGGCGGCAACACCACAGGCGAGGGCGCCCTCTACGACCAAGCCGTCGCCATCGTCGCCCGCGACCGCAAAGCCAGCACCTCCTACCTGCAGCGCTGCCTGACCATCGGCTACAACCGCGCCGCCAAACTTATCGAACAAATGGAAAAAGACGGCATCGTCAGCCCCGCCAACCATGTGGGCAAACGCGAGGTTCTGGTCCGCAAGGAACGCGATGAGGACTGAGGGGTTGCACGGAAAAGGCGGGGGCTCTGCCCTGGACCCGCTAAGGGCCACAGGCCCTTAGGATCCCGTAACTTAAGGATTTGAAAGGGCCTGCCATCTCGGTGTTTCAAAGGCACGGAGGCAGGCCCCAGCGGGTCGAGGGCGGAGCCCCGCCTTTTTCCGTGAAACCTCTCAGTTCTCGCGTTGACAAAAAATTGTGCAATGCAAAATTTTCTGGCCACTGGGGCGGAAACCGTGCGAATATGGCCTATTCCCTACCAATAAGGAGCAAGGTCAATGCTCGACCAACCGATGGTTAACTTGTTTTCCCATGTTAAGCCGGGCGATACCCCCTGGCGGATGGACGGCCTGCGCGATTTCTTCCTGTACCGTGACCTCGGGGTGGAAGGTGCGACAGGCGGGCGCGTGATTGCCCAGCTCGTCAAAGCCAATCCGGACCGTCCGCCTGAAGGCGGCACCGGCTGGCACCAGCATATCGCGGATTTCCACATTGTGCTGATGACCAAAGGCTGGGCCCGCTTCATGTATGGCGACCAGGAAACCCTCGTCGCCGCCGGCGATTGTGTGCACCAGCGCCCGGGCATCACCCATTATCTCTTCGACTACTCCCCGGACATGGAATACCTCGAAATAACCTCCCCGGCCGCCTTCGGCACAGTGGAAGCCGAAGGCCCTTGTGCAATCCCCGAAGTCATGCCCTGGGGTTCTTAGAATTTGGCCGGTGTGGGGCTCTGTGTCTCGGGCGGTGCCGCAGGGGGCAAAGCCCCTTGCGAGTCACTCCGAGGCTTAGAGCCTTGCACAGGTCAAAGCCTAGAAATCCAGGTCGAGTTCGATGATTTCCTGGGGTTCTTCCTTGGCGTCGCTGACCCATTCCTTCAGCGGCGCCCAGTTAAGGATGGTGTTGCAATATTCCTGGCAGGCCGGGCCGACGTTCACGTCGTAGGACAGGAAGCGGGTGACAACTGGTGCGTACATGCAGTCCGCGATGGTGGGCTGGCTGCCGAACAGGAACGGGCCTTTCCAGGTGGTCAGGCATTCGCGCCAGATGGCGGTGATGCGGTCGATATCGGCCTGGGCCGAGGACCAGACGGTGAAGCCGGGCTTACGGAAACGCAGGTTCATGGGCAGCGAGGAGCGCAGGGCGGCAAAGCCCGAATGCATTTCCCCGGCGATGGAGCGGCAGCGCGCGCGGGCGGCTTTTTCCGTGGGGAGCATGTTCGCTCCGGGGAAGTTTTCGTTGAGGTATTCGGCGATGGCGAGTGTGTCCCACACGGAGACACCGTCGTGGAGGAGGCAGGGGACCAGAATGGAGGAGGTGCGCATCAGCAGTTCTTCACGGGCGCGCGGGTCGTCAGGCGAGACGCGCTCTTCCTTGAAGCTGATGCCGGAGAGTTTTGCGAGGAGGAACCCGCGCAGCGACCACGAGGAGTAGTTTTTGCTGCTGATCAGCAGGGTCGCTTCGGTCATGATCACCCTTCCCTTTTACACAAAATACACACATGATTATCTCAGGCGACCGGGGCTTACAATGGTTTGTTGGGCCTCACGGGAATAAGTTATTGCGCGAGTATAAGGCTTAATGATGATTTATCAGATCAACCAGGCGAAAGCCGACGTCATGGACCCGTTGCGTAAACTGGCGCGTACCACCAGCGCTTTGGTGCGCACCGTGTTGCCCCACCCGCCGCATGGCATCCTGCTCCGGCATTATAACGCGGCTTTGGAGGTATTCGGCTATTCCGGCACCACGCATGACCGGCCGAGTTTTGGCATCGATACCATCGCCCAGGACAACGAGCTGGTGAAGGTGACCGAGGAGACAGTGTTTGCAACGCCTTTCGCCGGCCTGCTGCATTTTAAAAAGGATTCCGAGCGTAAGCAGCCTAAAGTGCTGGTGGTCTCGCCTTTGTCGGGCCATTTTGCCACTTTGCTGCGCAACACGGTGGAAACCCTGCTGCGCGACCATGATGTGTACATAACAGATTGGACCAACGCGCGCGACATACCGGTTTCCGCCGGCACATTCGGTTTCGATGAGTATGTGGAGCATGTGATAAAATTCCTCGAACATCTGGGCCCGCGCAGCCATGTGGTGGGCGTGTGCCAGCCGACGGTGGCGGTCCTCGCTGCGGTCTCCGTAATGTCCGAGGACAACAACCCCGCGACCCCGCGCAGCATGACGCTGATGGCAGGCCCGATCGACACCAGGCGCAACCCCACGCGCGTGAACAAGCTCGCCAAAACCAAGACCATCGGCTGGTTCGAGAGTAAAATGATCGGCATCGTGCCCTGGCGCTTCAAGGGCGGCGGCCGGCGCGTGTATCCCGGCTTCGTGCAGCTCACGGCGTTCATGTCGATGAATCTGGAACGGCATATCGGCGCGCATATCAAACAATTCCGCGCCATAGCCACCGAGGATTACGGCACGGCCGAGACGCACCGTAATTTTTACGATGAATATCTGGCGGTGATGGATTTGCCGGCTGAGTTCTATCTGGAAACGGTAGAGCGCATCTTCATGAAGCACGAGCTGGCCGTGGGCGAGCTGATGTACAAAGGCCGCAAGGTCCGCCCGGACATGATCAAGAAGACCTTTCTGTTCACCGTGGAAGGCGAGCGCGACGACATCTGCGGCCTCGGCCAAACCGCCGCGGCGTTGGATTTGTGCTCCAACCTGCGGCCTTTGCTCAAGCGGCACCACATCCAAACCGGCGTGGGGCATTACGGGGTGTTCTCCGGCCGGCGCTGGCAGAATGAGATTTACCCGCTGGTGCGTGAGGTTATTCAGTTCGCGGTATAAAGTGTCGATTGGCGGTGGAGATTCCTCGTGGTGGCCCACGGATGCTATTGTATCAATATGACCCTGGAAAAGGGGGTGGTGATGCTGCCAGCAGCACCAGTGCAGGAATAGGTGTAGCTCATATCCACGTAGTTCAGGCTTGCATATGTGCCATTGACCGCACTGTCATACGTGTCACCCGTATCGTTCCAATCCACGGTCAATGTCGCACCATTTAATTCTTCGCAGGTGGCGTCCAGGTTGAATGGGCTGTCGATAATATTGTTCCCGCATCCGACTGATTTTGTGATGTTGTTGTAAACGATGACATTTTCTTGTTGTGCAGGTTGGGAAAGGGTGATTGCATTTTTACTGGAGTTATAGGTGGCCGTGACCAGGGCGCCATTCGCCACGTAACAGGCCGTTGGCGTGGTGACCGTGGTAGTGCTGCCGCCAAATGGTTTGACACTTAATGTTGCGGAATTGGCGGTGTAAACAGTGGTGGCCGCGGTGGTGTTGTTGACGATGGCGGTTCCGGTGGCAGGGAATTGAACCTTGGTTTTTGACACATTGGCCAAGGCTTCCTGGCAAGCGGCTGTGTAATTTGGCCCGGTGGAGCCGCAGGCCGCGGTGGAAGTGGAATCAGTGTTGAGACTGCTTGGGTAATCGCGGGTCATAAATATATTCACCGTACCGGCGGTCGCGCCATAGATATTTGCATGGTAGCCGAACGCATTCTTAGCTGTGGATGCTGTGTAGTGGGTGGGAGTCCGGCCGCCGGTGGTGTTGTCCAACTCGAACGCCAGGCGGTCGCCAATGGGAAGGGCGACTGTCTGGCAGTATGGTGTGCCCGCCACGTAGGTTGTGTTATTGTTATCGGCCAATTCCGAATGGCTCACATTCGGGTCGGTGGCGTTGGTGGTTCCATTTATACCATAAACGTAGAGCTTATTCAGATCTGCGGCCCCCGATGCCGCCGGCGTGACGCAGGCCCGTGGCGCGCCCGGACCGCCGACGACGGATGTGGCACTCACGGGCAGCGTTAAGGATTTCCAGGCCAGGAACGCGGTCGGGATCGTGGCAAAGGCGCTGACGGTAATGTTTGAAACGGAGGTGCCGAATGCAACCGTTGGCGAGGAGACGGTGGCCACCATCTGGGCCGTGCTTGCCGTCATGAAATTCTGCGCCAGAATTGTTGCATCGGTCGTCGTGGTGGTGGCGCCGAGTAATGTGGCGCCGGCGAGTGCTGCTGCATCCGCATCGTTCTGCAACGTGCTTTGGGCTTCGATCTGGCGGGCGAGGTCGATCGGTGTGCCTACGGCCCAGAGCAGCCCTATGGCTGAGATGGCCACGATCATAGCAATTGCGCCTCGGCGATCATGCCTGAATTTGCTGAGATATCGCTTCATTCCGTACACAATGCCCTCCTTTGCCGCGGCTGTTTCAATTCAAACTCGTTATGTAACCCGTCCTCGAACGCGCAAAAACGGTTGTTGAGAAAGTATAAGAGTTGGACAGATGGAATGACGCCATGAGGACCGACATGACCGGAAATGGTACGCCGATGGTGGAACTGGCGGTAACCACGATTACGCTGTCATTGCCCAAGCCATCGCTCAAATTAAAAACAGTGGAGCCAGATCTTGTGCCCGTCGCAGTTGCCGTTGTTGTCGCGGCTGTTGGCGTCAGCACATAGCTGGAGGGGACAACGCTATTAGCATCCCATGCGATGCTGTAGCTGCTACCGGCATTGAGGAAGTTGATGCTTTCCGCGGAAAATGTGAAATTGCCAACGCCGAAATCGTAACAATCATTCGCTGCGATGGCATAATCGGTAAGCTCAGCCGTTGTCACGTCCGTTTGCTGAGAGATCAGGTCCGCGACCGCCCATGCCGCCCGGTTGACCTCAAGCTGAACGCGGATTGCCGCGGCGATTTGAATGAGTGCCAGGGCTAATGTGATCAATAAGGGGGCAAGCAGAGCGAACTCGACAGCAATCGAGCTTTTTGTGCCCATCGCCTTGTGGCAACAACGCATCAGCGTTTTCCGCCTCATTGCGCGGTGTTCTGTGGTTCGGTCTGAAATGCGACCGTTGCGGATACGTTGAGTAACCTTGTCGCCAAGCCATTGGACTGGTCCTGTCCCGTCGGCATCAGGCTTTTGATGATGTTATCCTGATACGCCACCTGTACCAGAACATCGCTGCCATAGGAGATGGAGGTTGGATAGGCAACGATGACGTTATTGCCGCTGGTCGTGCCTGTGGCTGTACTTAAACTCGTCTTTGCCATAATGCCGCCAAAACCGGTGCCGCTGGACGCTTTGGAGGTGTTGGCCTGCACCGCGATATGCAGAGATTGGCCGTTCAGCAAGCCATAGCTGTCACTCAAAATAAGTGTGGAAAAATTCGCCGCCGTCAGTATCGTTGGGGTGGTGGGGGCTGGAAGGGTGGCGGAATTCGTGATCATCAACTGCCGGGAGGCTTGCTGCACGGCCAGATCCAGCACGGCGAGCCGTAGATAATAGGTGCCAAGCTCGAATACTGCGAGCAGCATGAAGATGAAGGTGAACCCGACGATCGCGAATTCCACAGTGGCGCTGCCGCCCGTCGCTGCGCAGAACCCGGAGTTCCGAGGGCGGCACCAAGCTTTGGCTAAACGCTTGCGCACAAAAAGACTCAAAAATCATCCCCAAATGATTTCCAGGACCTATCCCGGAAGCTGGTATTGTGGCGCTAATTTAATCTTTTAGAGCAAAGAGTTGTGGCTGGCAAGAGAGGATGAAAGAATTTCATCTCGTAATTATTAGGAGAAGGGCACAACCGCGTGGCCGGGCAAGCCAAAAGGCGGTTGGCGTGACGCCTTCGTCAACATCATTGCTGAACTATAGCGTGGAAAAATTACGACTTTATTAAGCTGGCTTTTTCTACGCCACCGCCCCAGCCGCCGCACAAAATATAACCACCAGTATAGGCCGCGCCCGTCCGGCCGTGAGCAGCAGCAGCGCGAACAATATGATCGGCGGGTCGTAGATGCTCTGGATGGTGCTTAGCGTCAGCAGGTCGATGAAGGCCGCACCCAGCAGCCCGACCACGGCGGCGTTTAGCCCTTTCATCATGGCGGCCACATAGGGGCGGGTGCGCAATGCTTGCCAGTAGGGCAGGGTGGCGCCCACCAGCAGCAGGCCGGGCAGGAAAATGGCGATTGTGGCGATGGCCGCCCCCCGGTAGCCGCCGGTGAGCATGCCGAGGTAGGAGGCCACGGTGAACAGCGGCCCGGGCATGGCCTGCGCCGCGCCGTAGCCGGCCAGAAACGCCTGTGGTGAGACCCAGCCGGAGGTGACGACGGCATCGCGCAGCAGCGGCAGCACCACATGCCCGCCGCCGAACACCAGCGCGCCGGAGCGGTAGAAGGCGGCGGCCAGCGCCCAAAGCCCTTGCAGCGGCAAAATGAACGCGGCCAGCAACAGGCTGGCAAATAAAATCAGGCAGAGCAAAGCCGGGGCGTGCAATTGCAGCTCGCGCTTGGCGGACGGCCATTCGCGTGCCAGCCGGTGGGTTTCGCGGTGCCGCACCAGCCCGCTGTCGTCCAACGTGGCCCAGCCGGTGAGTGCGCCGATAAGCAGGATGAAAAGCTGGCCCAAAGTGCCCGGCATCAGCCCCAGCACGGCGGCGCAAAGCAGGGCCAAAGCGCGGCGCGGCGTGTCTGGGCAGAGCGATTGCGCCATCAGCCATACCGCTTGCGCCACTACGGCCACGGCGGCCAGCTGCAACCCGTGCAGCGCGCCATGCACCAGCGGCGAACCCTGGAAGGCAAACATATAATGCGCGGCGGCGGCCATGAGCAGCGCCGAGGGCAGGGTAAAGCCGATCCAGGCGAAGAGCCCGCCCAGAAACCCCGCCCGATGCAGCCCGATGCAGAACCCCACCTGGCTCGACGCCGGCCCGGGCAGAAACTGGCACAAAGCCAGCAGTGCGCCGTATTCCTCGTCATCCACCCATTTTTTGCGGTCGACGAAGGTGCGGCGGAAATAGCCCAGATGCGCCACCGGCCCGCCGAACGCGCTGATCCCCAAAAGGAAGAACGTCCACAGGACTTCGAAGGCGCGCACCAAAATCATAAAGGCGGGCCGAGCAGATGGCCGAGCGGCCGGCCGCCCAGGATGTGAATATGGTAATGCGGCACGTCCTGGTGGCTATGCGGGCCGGCGTTGCAGATGAGCCGGTAGCCGCTCTCCTCCACAGCCGCCTGTTTGGCCACAGCCGACACCGCACGATAGAAGCCAACAAGCTCTTCCGCGCTGGCCTTGGCGTTGAAATCCGCCGCCGAGATATATTTGCCTTTTGGGATTACCAGAATATGGGTGGGCGCCTGCGGGTGGATATCGGGGAAGGCGAGGGCGAATTCATCTTCGTAGAGCCTTGTGCAGGGGATTTCACCGCGCAGGATGCGAGCAAAAATGTTGTTGTCATCATAGGCCATGCGTCGCTCCGCGGGCTCAGGGGATTTTTTTGGTGGGGAAACCGGGAATGGCTATTTTGCGCGCGGCCTTTTCGGCCAGCCCGCTCATGCCCTCGCGGCGCATAAGCTCGGTCCAGACCTGTTCCGGACGCAAACCGGCATCAACCCATAACACCAGCAGATGGTAGAGCACATCGGCACTCTCGCCGATGAGTGCGGTGGTATTGCCGGCCACCGCCTCGATGATGCATTCCACCGCCTCTTCGCCGAATTTTTGCGCGACCTTGCCGGTGCCGCGGGCCAGCAGCCGGGCGGAGTGGCTCTCATTCTGGTCGGCATGTTTGCGCGTGAGCACGGTGGCCCAGAGCCTGTCCAGCACGCGGGCATCGGGCCCCTGTTGCGGCGGCGGCACGGTTACGGCGCGGCTGGGAGTGGCTTTCGCCTTTACGGTTTTCGGTTTCGCAGCCTTCGGTTTCGCAACTTTCGGCTTGGTTACCTTGGGCTTCGATGTGGTGGCGGCTTTTTTTGCCATTGGAACGAACGACTCCTGTTCAGGCCACTATTGCCGGGGCGGGACGAACCGGCAAGCGCGCTGCGGTGAGAGCAGCCTTGACCTCTGCGATGGTGAATGTACCGAAATGGAACACGCTGGCGGCCAGCAATCCGGTGGCGCCGGCCTGCGCGCCCTCGACGAAATGAGCCAGCGTACCCACCCCGCCCGAGGCGATGACCGGCACACGCACGGCGCCGCACATCTTACGTAACAATTCCAGGTCGAACCCCTTGCCGGTGCCGTCGCGGTCCATGGAGGTTAGCAGGATCTCGCCCGCACCCAGGCTCTCCACCTGTTTCGCCCATTCGATTAGATCCAGCCCGGTGTTCTGGCGCCCGCCGTGCGAGAAAACCTCCCATTTGCCGGGCGCGGATTGCCGCGCGTCTATCGCCACCACCACGCATTGGCTGCCGAATTTTTGCGCGCCCTCACGTACCAGCTCTGGCCGTGCCAAAGCAGCGGAGTTGATCGAGCATTTATCGGCGCCCGCCAGCAGCAGCCGGCGCATATCGGCAACGGCGCGTATGCCGCCGCCCACGGTAAGCGGCAAAAACACCCGCTCGGCGGTGCGGTGGACAACATCGAGGATGGTATCACGGTTATCGGAGCTGGCGGTGATGTCCAGAAATGTAAGCTCATCCGCGCCCGCCGCGTCATACACGGCCGCCTGCTCCACAGGGTCGCCGGCATCGCGCAGAGAGACGAAGTTCACGCCTTTTACGACGCGGCCGTCCTTCACATCCAGGCACGGAATAACTCGCAGTTTCAGCATGCGGCGAGTGCCTCGCGCGGTGTGAGCGCGCCATCGTACAAAGCGCGCCCGAGAATCGTGCCTTCGAGGTTCGCCTGGCGCGCCGCCGCGGATTTAAGCGCGATGATGTCGGCTACCGAGGCAACACCGCCCGAGGCGATGATCGGCAGTTTCACGGCCGCGGCCAAAGCCTGCGTTTCCGGAATGTTCAGCCCGGTCTTCATGCCGTCGCGCGAAATATCGGTGTAGATGATGGCGGCGATGCCGGCATCCTCGAAGCGGCGCGCGAGTTCGGGCGCTGGAATATCGGAGGTCTCGGCCCAGCCTTCGGTCGCCACCATGCCGCCCTTGGCATCGATGCCGACAACCACCCGGGCTGGAAAAAGCTTTGCCGCCTGGCGCACAAGGTCCGGGTTCTTGGCCGCGGCCGAGCCGAGGATCACGCGCGACACACCAGCCTTCAACCAATGCTCAATCTGCGCCAGCGTGCGGATGCCGCCGCCAAGCTGCACCGGAATAGTTACGGCGGCGAGGATCGATTGCACCGCCTCTTCATTCTCGGACCTGCCGGCGAAGGCGCCGTTGAGGTCCACCACATGCACCCATTTGAACCCAGCCTGTTGCCACGCCGCCGCCTGCGCGCCCGGATCGGTGCCGAACACGGTGGCGTTTGCCATCTCGCCGCGCTCCAGCCGTACGCAGGTGCCGTCTTTAAGGTCGATCGCGGGGTATAATGTCAGTGTCATTTGAGGTTCTTATAGTAAAAATGCCCGGCAATCACATTGCCTTTGACCCAGGCATAGGCCGGGTGCGAGCCCCAGCGGATAAAGCCTTCGGATTCGTACAGAGAGATGGCGCCCAATTGCGTCTCGCGCACATCGAGGTTGAGCACACGAAAACCCAGGGAACGGGCCTGTTCCTCGGCCTTGCGCAAAATCAGCCGCGCCAGCCCGTGGCCGCGCGCGTAAGGGGCGACGAAGTGGTGCATCAGCGTCACCGCCTGCGCCTGCGCCTCATTATTGCGGCTGGGTTTCTGCAACTGCGCCGCGCCATACACCACGCCGTCCATGCGCCCGATGATCAGCTCGCGCTCCGGCACCAGCGGCACGCCGCGCAGATACTGCTCCATGGTGAGGCGTTTGGGCGCCTTCACCCAGCCGAATCCGCCGCCATCGAGGATCGCGGCGGTGGCGGCCTCGGCCAGAGCGTGGACATCGGCATCGTCAGTGAAGCTGGCGAGGCATTCCGCGTAGATGGAGCTGGGAGGGGGCAAAGCGCTGGTCACGGCTGCGTCTTGACGCCATTGGCCCGCGTAATCAAGCGCTAATCTTGTTCATGCTGGCTAAGCGGCGGGCTGAGGAGCAGGTCCCATTGGGCTGGGGTCAGATGCTCATACCAGTCGAGATGGGTGGCCGCCGCCAGGCCGAAAATCCGTGATGGCGGCAAGCCCAGGCAATGGGCGAGGTTCAGCGCGTGGTGCGATGGGATGATGTCATCCAGCCCGGCATAGGTGATGAATACCGGCGCGCGGGTGGCTTGCAACGTCACGCAGGAATCATATTCCGTGCCGTCGAGCCGCAGCAGCAGCTTTGTGGGAACGAACGGATAACGCTCCTGCGCCACCGCGCCCATGGAGTCCCATGGCACGAACAGCAGCACGCGCTGCGCATTGCCAGGGCCCGCCGCCTGCGCCGCAATGCCGGCGCCCAGCGAATTACCCGCGACCCAGAGCGGGCCGGGGTAACGCTGGTGCGCCAGATGCATCACCGCCACGGCATCGGCTATCACGCTGTCATGTGTGGGTGCCTGGCCATTGCGGAAATCAAAACCGCGATATTCCGGGAACACCACGCGCCAGCCGCGTAAGGTGAAATAGGGCGCGTAATTCTGGTCCGCCTGCCACGCCTCTTCATCATTGCCGTGAAAATACACGACCGTGCCGCGCACAAGCCCGGCAGGCTCCGCGATCCAGCCGATCTGTTTGCCGCCGGCATCGTTGAAGGAGGGGAGGGCCAGCGCCGGGTCATGCGGCGGGAGCACGGTGCCGATATACAGCAGCCGGTTTTGCCCGAGCAGCAGCAGCGCACAAATACCTATGTATATAACGCAAACACAAAGCAGCGCCCGAAAAACCAGGCGCCGCACCCGCCTCACGGGTTCCAGGCCAGAAAATTGCCGAGGATGGTCAAACCCACCTGCTGGCTTTTTTCGGCATGAAACTGCGTGCCGGCGCGGTTGCCGCTGGCCACCATGGCCACAACATCGCCCGCATAATCGGTGGTGGCGATAATCTCGTCCGCTTTCCCGCCTCGCAGCGCGTAGGAATGCACGAAATAAGCGTGATCACCGGGCTTGAGCCCGTCCAGCAAAGGATGCGCCCCGGGTGTGAATTGCAGCTCATTCCAGCCCATATGCGGCAGGCGTTCCGTGCCCACCTCCATGCGCGCAATTTCGCCCTGCACCCAGCCGAAACCCGGGGTAATCCCGTACTCCAGCCCGCGCTGGGCCATCAATTGCATGCCCACGCAAATGCCCAGAAACGGCGCGCCCTGGGCAACGCGCTTGAACAGCGCCTCTTCCAGCCCATCGACTGAAGCCAGCCCCTGCGCGCAATCGGCAAACGCACCCTGGCCCGGCAGCACGACGCGGTCCGCGCGCGCCACCAACTCCGGGTCGGAGGTGATTTGCACATCGGCTTGTAGTCCCCGCTGCTCCGCCGCCAGCACAAGGCCGCGCGCGGCGGAAGCAAGGTTCCCGCTCTGATAATCGATAACCGCGACCAGCATGGCGGCTTAAATCACGCCCTTGGTCGAAGGGATTTCACCCGCGATGCGCGGCTCCAGTGCCACCGCCGCCCGCAAGGCGCGCGCCACGGATTTAAAGCAGGCCTCGGCGACATGATGCGCATTATGCCCGGCACGCTGATTCACATGCAGGTTGAACAGCGCATTCCCGGCCAAAGCGCGGAAAAACTCCTCGACCATCTGCGTGTCCATCTGCCCCAGCATCGGGCGCTCGAACTTCACGTTCCACACCACGAAATTCCGCCCGGAAAGATCGATCGCGGCGTCCACCAGCGTCTCATCCATGGGCACCACGGCATGGCCGAAGCGCTGAATGCCGCGCTTTTCACCAAGCGCATGGGCAAAGGCCAGGCCGAGTAGAATGCCGCAATCCTCAACCGTGTGGTGCGAGTCGATATGCAGATCGCCCTTGGCATGGACGGTGAGGTCAAACAGCCCGTGCCGCCCGAAGGCGGAGAGCATATGGTCGAAATAGCCGACACCGGTTTCAATGTCGGTCTTGCCCGTACCATCCAGATCGATACGAATAAAAATATCCGTCTCGGAGGTCTTGCGGCTGAGTTCAGCTAAACGTGTCATGCCCCGTGCCTACAACAATGTCCGCGGTTTCGCAAAAAAGGCTAGGGCTCTGCCCTGGACCCGCTAGAGCGATATGAATTTACTCTGAGTTGAATTTTTATCTTGTGCCGACGCGGTTGCCTTTGATTCACCATGCTTGCTGGTGGAGGAGGCTGGCATGGATGGCACGAGCATATTCGATGGACTTACG